>NZ_JBEXMH010000106.1:0-21824 GCF_040610415.1 Amycolatopsis sp. NPDC004079
ACAGGCCGAAGGCCCCTCACGCCGGGCAGCCCCCAAACGCCGGCATAAAAGCGATCCCGCCCGCGGCGGCGAAGCCGACGCCAAAAACACAGCTGTCTGGCTGACCTACCAACCCAAACACCACGGGCCCAAACACCACGGGCCGCCCCACTTCGGAGCGGCCCGCGAACGCCTTACGTTAAAACAAACCCTCAAGCAGCAACCACACTCTGCGGCCCACGAGCCACCTGACTCACATGCGCACCCCGATCAGAGATCCACGACAGCGCAGCCTCAGCCCGCTCCCCGCGCACCCCCAACCGGAACCGAGCGATCGGCGTGTCCCCAATACGAGTGAGGCCACCCCCAATAGTGGCGAGTTCGACATCGAAGCGGCTGGCCGCCTCAGGCAGCAGCGCCCCCACCGACGCAAACCCGATCAGCACGATGTCGACCGCGCGGTCGTACTTCGCGGACTGGGCGCGCGAGGTCTCGATCGACGGCAGCACCGCCTGTGCGGTCCAGCTGTCCGGCGTCGAGATCAGGTCGAGCACCGTGCCGCGCTCGACGATCGCGCCGTTGTCGAGCACCGCGACGTCGTCGCAGACCCGGCGGACGACGTCGGCGTCCGGGGTGGTGACGACGACCGTCACGCCCAGTTCGGCGCGCGCCCGGTCGAGCACGGCGAGCACCGCGCCGGCGTCTTCCGCCGAAATCCCGGCGGTCGGGTCGTCGGCGAGCAGCACGGCCGGTCCGGCGGCGAGCGCCTTGGCGACCGCGACCCGGCGGAGCTGGCCGTCGGTGAGTTCTTCCGGCTTCTGCGCGGCGCGCGGGGTGAGGCCGACCAGGTCGAGCAGCGAGCCGACCCGGCTGCGCCGCTGCGGGCCGTCGACGCCGAGTTGCTCGAGCGGGCTGGCGATGTTGCCCGCGATGGTGCGCTCGGCGAGCAGCTCCGGTTTGGTGCCGACGACCCCGAGCTGGCGGCGGATCTCCCGCAGCCGCTTGCCGTCGAGGGTCGCGGTGTTGAGGCCGTCGAGCCGCACGACGCCGCGGTCGGGGCGCTCCTGCAGCGCGATGCAGCGGGCGAGGGTCGACTTGCCGGAGCCGGACGGACCCACGATTCCGAACAGCGAGCCGGCTTGCACGTCAACGCTCACGTCGCGCAGTGCGGCGACACGATTTCCGTGGAAGGGAAAGGACTTGGACACGTTTTCGACAGTGATCACGAAAGGGCTCCAGGCAAACGAGGCGCGGCGCCGGATCCGGGCGCGCCAGGCGTCATCGAATTACCGTCCACAGTGGACGGCGCAAGAAACTGCGGAAAAGACGATCAGGCGATGACCATGGAGCGTTGACACGCACATACCGAGCGGCGACCTTCGTCGACTACACGCCGGCGGGTCAGCAGGAGCGGGCGGGTGACCCTCTTCATCGAAAACAGCCTCCATCGGTCCTGGCGGTAGCACCTGCCCTGCGGAGGGTGGTTGCTGCGACTTCGGCGAGCCAGGTCTCTCAGTCGCTCGGGATGGACGCTTTCGAGTAAAGCCGATCCCATTGGCTGAACGCAAGCGCGTTGGTGCAGATCACACGTCTGGTGGTGCCCGCATGCCGGAACACCTCGTCCAGAACCCGGAAACCCGGAACCTCGGTTCCCGAACATTGCCTCGACCTGCGGAACCCTCGCGCCGGCCCGCCGCGGCGAACTAGTTCGTTCCACTGTGGACGATCAAGAAGCTTTGTGGAACAAGAGTTTTCCCGTTGTCAAGTGACGGGCGCGCGCGGGCCTCGGCACCCGGGTCGCCGGGTCCGCGATCGGGTCGAGATAGGTCAGCGAAGCGAAGCACCTCGACCTGGCGCGACTGAACAATCCGGACCAGGGAGCAAAGAGACTCCCCCGAATGCCACGACCTTGACGAGCCGCCCGTCACAGGTCACCGGCCATTTCAGCCGCGCTCGCGCGATGACCGAGAGTAGCCGCTGGGCTCGGGATCACCCACGATCAGCGACGACGCAAGATCACCAAGCCACGCACCGAAATCAACGCCCCGAATCCGGAATACCCGCCGCGCCGCCGCAGTTGGACGTCACAAGCGAGCGCCGCGAGAGGGGGTCAGTTCCCGACTGCCGCGATCCGCGCGAACGCGTGCACGTCAAGCTGCTCCCCGCGCGTCTTCGGGTCGATCCCCGCTTCGGCGAGCAACTCGCCAGCCCGCTCCGCGGAACCGGCCCATCCCGCCAGCGCGGCCCGCAAAGTCTTGCGCCGCTGCGAAAACGCCGCGTCGACCACCGCGAACAACCGCGCGCGATCCACCCCGGACACCGGGTCGGTCCGGGTGAACGAAACCAGTGCGGAATCGACGTTCGGCACCGGCCAGAACACCGCGCGCGGCACTGCGGCGACCTTGCGCGCCGGTCCGTACCAAGCGAGCTTCACGCTCGGCACGCCGTAAGTCCGGCTGCCCGGCCCGGCCGCCATCCGATCCGCGACCTCGGTCTGGACCATCACGAGCCCGCTGCGCAGCGACGGCAGCTCGGCCAGGAGGTGCAGCACCACCGGCACCGCGACGTTGTACGGCAGGTTCGCCACGATCGACACCGGCTCAGCCGGGAGATCAGCGGCCCGCACGCGCAGCGCGTCGGCGCCGACCACGGTCAGCCGCTCCGCTGCCTCCGGGGCGCGCTCAGCGATTGTCTGCGGCAGACGGGCGGCCAGCACCGGATCGATCTCCACGGCGACGACCTGAGCGCCAGCGGCGAGCAGGCCCAGCGTCAGCGACCCGAGGCCGGGCCCGACCTCCAGCACGACCTCCCCCGGCCGCACGCCGCCGAGTTCGACGATGCGGCGGACCGTGTTGGGGTCGTGCACGAAGTTCTGCCCGAGCTTCTTCGTGGGCCGGACGTCGAGTTCGTCGGCCAGCCCGCGGATTTCGGCAGGCCCCAGCAGTTCCACCACCGGACGAGCCTACCCAGCGCGGTCGCGGCGACGACAACGCGGCGTATGAAAACAGGCGGCCGTGAGCGCGAAGCTCACGGCCGCCTGCCGGAAAAACAGAGGGTGCTCAGGCCTTGTAGCCGCAGCCCCAGGCGCTGTAGCCGCCGCGCGCGTCGCGCACCTTCTCGGCGGTCGCGATCTGCTGCTCGCGGGTGGCCTTGTCGGCCGTCGGCGCGTACTGCGTGCCGCCGTAAGCCGCCCAGGTCTGCTTGTCGAACTGGAGGCCGCCGTAGTAGCCGTTGCCGGTGTTGATCGACCAGTTGCCGCCCGACTCGCACTGCGCGATGCGGTCCCACGCGCCGGTGTCGCCGATGGCCGGGGCCGGCGGCTTCTTGGTGCCGACCTTGATGATCTTGGCCTTGGCCTCGACCAGGGTCTTCTCCGAGATCTGCTCGCGCGAGACCTCTTCGCCGTTCTTCTTCGTGACCTTGTAGGTCACCAGCTTCTTGCCCGGCGTGCCCGGGTCCTCGACGCTCTGCTGGCCCTGCAGCTGCGTCGGGTCGTCGACCTTCTGCACGTCCGGGTCGATGGCCTCTTCCTGGTTGACCATCGACACGCCCATGCGGCTGACGTGGACTTCGGCGCCGTTCTTGAGGCTGACGTCGAGGCCGCCGTCGACCGCGTCGTCCGGGCCGAGGTTCAGCTTCAGGGCGGAGACGAACTCCTTGGTGGTCACCGCGTTGGTGCTCACCTGGCGGGGCGCGTTGGTGCCGTCGAAGAGCGTGATGTGCTTGAGGGTCTTGACCTGGACGGTCGAGCCCTCGAGCGGCAGGTCGCCGGAGGACGGCATCGACGTCCACGCGCCCTGGGAAACCATGCTGCCCATGCCGAGCTGGTTCATGGCCTCGCCGAGCGTGGTCGCGCGGACCCAGGAGGGCCGCGACACGCCGTCGACGACGAGGTTCAGCTGACGGCCGCGCTCGAGCTTGATGACGCCGCCGTCGCCGACCGCCGCCTGCGGCGAGGGCGAAAGGGAGTCGTGCTCGCCGACGGACAGGCCCGCGTCCTTGAGGACGTCGCCGACGGTGCCGCCGAAGCTGTGCACGGTCTGCTGGTGGCCGTCGACGTCGACGGTGATGCTCTTGTTCATCGCGAGCGCCGCCGCGCCGCCACCGCCGACGGTGACCAGCAGCGAAAGCACCGCGCCCTTGAGGAAGCGGCGCTTCCAGGTCTTGGTCGCCTCGCGCAGCCCTTCCTCGACCGCGACCTTCTTGGCCTGCGGGGAGGCGGTGCGGTCTTCCTCGACCTCGTCCGGGAGGACGAGCGGCGGAAGCATCGTGGTTTCCGCGTTGATGAGGCGGATCAGCTCGTCGACGTCGACGTCGATCTCCGACATCAGCATGTCGGCGTCCGGGCCGAGCGCGGCGAGCACGTCCTGCTCGGTCACGCGGAGCTCGTCGGAGAAGTCAAGCTGCCCGTAGGCGGTGTCCTCGAGCTCGCGGTCGAGCACGGCCACCGAGGACGGGGAGGAGGAGAAATACGCCGAACCCGCGTCAAGACGCGAGTCATCCTGCCGACTACCAGTCACCGGGTCGTTCCCTTTCCCAAGACATCGCGCGTACCTCGCGCGTCGTCCTTCGTTCGCGACGCACCCTCAGGCGCGCCTCTCAAGTCCGACACCCCCAGCCAGCGCCATCGTCACGGTCCCAGGTCGTACCAACCCCGGTTCCGCTTCCCCGACGTGCACTGACGTGACTGGTGGGCGTATCAGCCGGCTCCGCTGCGCGTAACCGACCGGCACGATCACGGGACAGTAACGGGTGTTGGCAGGTTGCGCAAACACCCCCCGGAGTGTCGTGACTTGCGTCACTCATCAGGTGGACGAATGCGCGGTCTCGAATGTCGCAATCCGTGCAAGCCGTTGTGACACTGCGGAATCAGGCGGGCAGCTGGTATGCGCGTTCGGCAGTGGTCCGGACCGCTTCGGCCACCTCGTGAACCGCTTCGCCGCGCAGCTGAGCGAGGTAGCGGACGGTGTAAGCGGTGCAATACGGCTCGTTCGGCCGCCCACGGTAGGGATGAGGCGTCAGAAACGGCGCGTCTGTCTCAGCGAGGAACTGCCCGCGCGGCACGATCCGCGCGGCCTCATGGAGCCCGCGCGCGTTCTTAAAGGTGACCGTGCCCGCGAAGGACAAGATGTAGCCCTTGTCGATACAGCGGCGCGCGATGTGCTCATCACCGGAGAAGCAGTGGAAGACGACCGTCTCGGGCGCGCCTTCCTCCTCGAGGATGCGAAGCACGTCCTCGTGCGCGTCGCGATCGTGGATCATCAGCGCCTTGCCAAGCCGCTTCGCGAGGTCGATATGCCAGCGGAAGGCAGCCTGCTGCGCGTCGTGCGGCGAGTAGTCCCAGTAGTAGTCGAGCCCCGTCTCGCCGACCGCGACCACGCGCTCCCCACGCGCCAACCGCTCCACTTCGGACTGTTCGGCGTCCCCGAATTCCTTGGTGCGCGTGGGATGAATAGCCACCGCGGCGAACACCCGCGAGTCCCACGTGGACGCTTCAGCCGCCCAACGAGCAGCCGCGAGATCATCGGCGACCGTGACAACGCGCGCGACACCGGCCCGCTCCGCCCGGTCAACCATCGCGGCAACATCAGCCGCAGTCTCCGCCCCACACGCGTCGAGATGAGTGTGCGCGTCAACCACCGTCACCGGCAGCCGATCAGGAATCGGCGGAAGTTCGCGCTTCTCGTCACCCATGGCACCCAAGCTACTGCGCGGTGCCCCCAATGTGGCATTGGGTGCGTCCCACGCACCGAACGCCACATTGGGTGCGTCAGACGCACCCAACGCCACATTGGGGCGCTTGCCCCGGCCTCAACCGCAGCCCGCGCACCCACCCATGGAGGCACCCACCCCGCCCCCCAACCCCGATCCGAAGCCGCCCTGCGGTTCGGGGGTGCTTGTCAAGGCATCTTTCCCGCCTTGACAAGCACCCCCGAACCGTCAGGACAATCAAGCTTCGGGGTGGTGGCCCCCACTCAGGCGCAATGTCGCCGCCAGGCGACGAGCCGCCCACCAAGAAGCCCCCACGACCAGCGAGTCTCCCCAGGATCCGCACGGGCACCGGGGTAACCTCCCCCTTTGTGCGGTCAACCCTCGAACGTCCCTCCGAACGCGTCTGCTCCGCGTTCGGCAGCGACGCCGACGCCATCACCCTCCTCCCGGACTCCGAATCCTGGCAGTGCGCCGACGTAGTCTTCAAACGCGTCAAAGACCGCTCCCAAGCCCTGTGGACCGCCCGAGCCCTGGACTTCGCCGAAGACCCCGGTCTGCGCATCTCCAAACCAGTCCGCTCACGTGACGGCCGATGGATAGTCGGAGACTGGTCGGCCTGGCGATACCTTCTCGGCACCACCGAACACCGCTGCGAAGAATCCATCCTCGCGGCAGTCCGCCTCCACCGAGCCACCGCAGACCTCCCCCGCCCAGACTTCCTGTCCTCCCGTGACGACCGAGACGCCATCGCCGACCGAATCGCCTGGGAAGAACAAGACCGCCCCCTCCCCGAGGAAAAAGGCGGCCGCTGGTTCGAAATCCTCGCCCCGGCCCGCCGTCCGATCAAACTCCCGCACCAGGTCGCCCACGGCGAACTCCTGGCCGGCCTCCTCTTCGACGGCGACGCGGCCCCCGGCGTGGTCGATTTCGTCCCGTACTACCGCCCAGGCGAATGGGGCGCGGCGATCGCCGCAGTCGACTCGCTGATCTGGGGCGGAGCCACCGGAGCCCTCCTCGAACGCTGGGCGCACCTCCCCGAATGGCCCCAGCTCCTCCTGCGCGCCATCCTCTTCCGCCTCGCCTCGCACGCACTGGACCCCCGCTCCACCAACGCCGCTCTGGACGGCCTCCGCGCGGCCGCCCGCGAGGTCAGCGCGGTCCTCTGACTCACCGCGCGCCTCCGCCATGACGGCGGGCAATGTCAACTCCCGGAAACATTCCGGCACGTCGAAGTAACACAGCGTCCTTACCGTCGGGTCATCGCCGACCCGAGGAGCGCCTGTGCCGCACGTCGACACACATTGCCCGTACTGCGCCTTGCAGTGCGGGATGCGCCTGGCTGAGACCCGGGTCACCCCAAGGGATTTCCCGGTCAACGCGGGCGGCTTGTGCCAGAAAGGCTGGACAGCGGGCTCGCTGCTGGAATCCGGCGCACGACTGACCTCGCCGTTGCTCCGCCGAAACGGCGATCTGGAGCCGGTTTCCTGGGACGAGGCACTGGATTTCGTCGCGGCTCGGCTGCGAGCATCGCGACAGGCCCACGGCGCGGACTCGGTGGCGGTGTTCGGCGGCGGCGGCCTCACCAACGAAAAGGCTTACCTGCTCGGGAAATTCGCCCGAATTGCGCTCGGAACGTCGCAAATCGACTACAACGGCCGATTCTGCATGTCCTCCGCCGCGGCGGCCGGGATCCGCGCGTTCGGCGTGGACCGCGGACTTCCGTTCCCCGTCACCGATCTCGCGGGTGCGGACGTAGTCCTGCTCGCCGGAGCGAACCCGGCCGAAACGATGCCGCCGTTCATGCAGCACCTCGAGAGCGCGGATCTGATCGTCATCGACCCGCGGCGCACCCCGACGGCCGAACGCGCCGCATTGCACCTCGCACCCGCGCCGGGAACGGATCTTGCTCTGGCGTTGGGAATTCTGCACGCGGTCGTCGCCGAAGGACACCTGGACAAGTCCTATGTGGATATTCGGACGGCCGGATTCGACGCGATGTGGCGGATCGCCGCGACCTGGTGGCCGGAGCGAGTCGAGCGGGTGACCGGTGTCTCGGCCGCGGATCAGCGCCGGGCGGCGGAAATGCTGGCGCGGGCGGCCAACGCGTATGTGCTCACCGGGCGCGGGACGGAACAGCACGCGTCCGGCACCGCGACCGTCGGCGGGTGGATCAATCTCGCACTGGCGTTGGGATTGCCGGGCCGGGGCGGATCTGGGTTCGGCTGTCTGACGGGGCAGGGCAACGGCCAGGGCGGGCGTGAGCACGGGCAGAAAGCGGATCAACTGCCGGGGTATCGCAAGATCGACGACCCAGCGGCGCGTGCGTATGTAGCTGGAGTTTGGGGTGTGCCAGCGGAAAGTTTGCCGGGGCCGGGTCGATCGGCGGTCGAGTTGCTCGATGAATTGGGCGATTCGATCAAGGCGTTGCTCGTGTTCGGAAGCAATCCGGTGGTGTCCGCGCCGCGCTCGGCTCGCGTGCAGGATCGGTTGACTGAACTGGATCTTCTCGTGGTGGCGGACTTCGTCCTGTCGGAAACCGCGGAACTGGCCGACGTGGTTTTTCCGGTGCCGCAATGGGCCGAAGAGGAAGGCACGCTGACCAACCTCGAAGGCCGGGTCCTGCTGCGGCAACGATCGATCGAACCGCCGGACGGAGTACGCAGCGATCTGTCGCTCTTGCGGGAACTCGCCGTCCGAATTGGACAGCCAGCCGAAAGGTTCCCGGACGACGCGGCGGAGGTCTTCGAGGAACTGCGTGCCGCGTCGAAGGGCGGGGCCGCGGACTACTCCGGCGTGACGTACCAACGGTTGCGTTCCGGGGAGGCGCTGCACTGGCCTGTTCCGGACGAGACGCACCCGGGCACACCGCGAATGTTTCTTGACGGATTCGCCCACCCGGACGGACGGGCGCGGTTCGCGGAAGTTGACCACAGTGGACCCGCCGAGCTTCCAGACGAGGTGTTTCCATTGCAGGCCACGACCGGTCGAGTCTTGCAGCACTACCAATCCGGTGCGCAGACCCGCCGGATCGCGGAGCTGACGGCGGTCGTGCCGGAGGTGTTCGTCGAGGTCCATCCGGACACTGCGGCGCGGTCCGGGCTGGCCGACGGCGATCGGGCAGTGGTGCGGTCGCGGCGCGGGGAGACGGTCGCGCAGGTGCGGTGTGTTTCGTCGATGCGGGCCGACCTGGTCTTTATGCCGTTCCACTTTCCCGGCGCGGCGCGGGCGAACCTGGTGACCAACCCGGCGCTCGACCCGGTGAGCCGGATGCCGGAGTTCAAGGTGTGCGCGGTGTCGTTGGCGAGGGCGGAAGCATGAGCGCGCGGAACGTCGTCATCATCGGATACGGGATGGCCGGGGCGCGGCTCGCCGACGAGATCCGGCGGCGTGATCCGGAAGCGGAGCGAGTGCGGCTGACTGTGCTCGGCGAAGAGCCGCACCCGGCGTACAACCGGGTGCTTCTGTCCACTGTGGTCGCTGGCGGCATGAACCCGGAAACGGTGCGGCTGCACGATTCAGAATGGGCAGCGCAGACGCAGGTCGACCTCAGGCTCGGAACGCGGGTGACGCGAATCGATCCGACGCGGCGATCTGTCTGTACTGAAACCGAGGATTTCCCTTATGACGCAGTAGTTCTCGCGACCGGTGCCGCGCCTTGGTTGCCGCCGGTCGAAGGGCTCGAACTCGGCCCTGAGGTCGTGACGTTCCGGACGCTGGACGACTGTGCGCGCATCGTGGACGCCGCACGTCCAGGCGCACCGGTCGCGGTACTCGGCGGCGGGCTGCTCGGCTTGGAGGCCGCACGAGGCCTGGCCGGTCGCGGTGCGAACGTGACAGTGGTGCACCCGCAGCCGCATGTGCTGGAACGCCAGCTGGATTCCGGTGCGGGCCGAGTGCTGGCGCGCCGGTTGGCGGAGCTGGGCGTGACGTTCCGGTTCGAGGTAACAGCCGCCCGGCACCTTCCCGGCGACGGCTTGAAACTCGACGACGGCAGCTTCGTCCCTGCTGACCTCGTGGTCGTCGCGGCCGGGGTGCGGCCGGAAACGTCGCTCGCCGAAGCCGCCGGGCTCGAAGTGGACCGCGGCATCCTCGTGGACGATCTACTTCGGACTAGCGATGGCCGGATCCACGCCCTGGGCGACTGCGCCCGCCACCCAGGCGCACCAGCAGGCTTGGTGCAGCCAGCGTGGGAACAAGCCGCCGTGTTGGCGGACCTGCTCACCGGCGCGGACGCCGCAGCGCGGTATCGCGGCACTCGCACGGTCACCCGGCTCAAAGCCCGTGACATCGATCTCGCCGCACTCGGCGAAACGCAGGTGACCAGCGAGGACGACGCCGCCGAGGTCGTGACCTTCGACGATCCGTCCGGCGGCCGGTACGGCAAGCTCGTCGTCCGCGGCGACCGGGTGACCGGCGCGATCCTGCTCGGCTTGCCCGACGCGGCGGCGACCGTGACGCAGCTGCACGACCGAGGCACGCCCGTGCCCGAAGACCGGCTCGCGGTTCTGCTCGGCCGCGCGTTGCCCGCGGGCTCGCCGACAGCGGCGAGCCCGGCCGATCTTCCTTCGTCCACAGTGATCTGCCGCTGCAACGCGGTGACCAAAGGCCGGCTGATCGAAGCCTGGCGGGGTGGCGCCACCGACGCTGCCGCACTCGCCCGCACCACCCGCGCCACCACGGGATGCGGCAGCTGCCGCGACACGGTCGGCGCGGTCGCGGACTGGCTGGCCGCGCAATGACCGCCCCCGGTAACGAGGAGGACGCCATGACCCGCCGTTGGATCGAGCACTGGGATCCCGAGGACGACGAGTTCTGGGAGACCACCGGCAAGCGCGTCGCCCGACGCAACCTGTGGTTTTCCGTGTTCTCCGAGCACATCGGCTTCTCGATCTGGACATTGTGGTCAGTCGTGGTGCTGTTCATGGGCCCGGCCTACGGATTCAGCGCGGCGGACAAGTTCCTGCTCGTCTCCACGCCGACGGTGGTCGGGGCGATCATGCGCATTCCGTACACCTTCGCGGTCGCCCGGTTCGGCGGTCGCAATTGGACAGTCATCAGCGCGTTGCTGCTGCTCATCCCGACAGTGCTGACCGCGGTCGTGCTGCACCCCGGTACCTCGCTCGGCACCTTCGTGTTGATGGCGGCGCTCGGCGGTGTCGGCGGCGGAAACTTCGCCTCGTCTATGACGAACATCAACACCTTCTATCCGGAACGGCACAAGGGCTGGGCACTGGGGTTGAACGCCGGTGGCGGAAACCTCGGTGTCGCGGTGATTCAGCTTGTCGGACTCCTCGTGATCGGCACCGTTGGTGCGACTGCGCCGCGACTGGTGCTCTACATCTACCTTCCCCTGATCGTCATCGCCGCGACGTGCGCCGCGTTGTTCATGGACAACCTGGCCAGCGTTCGCGGTGACACCAAGGCAATGCGCGAGGTAGTCCGTTATGGACACACCTGGGTGATGTCGCTGCTGTACGTCGGCACGTTCGGCTCCTTCATCGGTTACAGCTTCGCCTTCGGTTTGGTGCTCCAGAACCAGTTCGGCCGGACGCCGTTGCAGGCGGCCGCGGTGACGTTCCTCGGTCCATTGCTGGGTTCGCTGTCGCGGCCGATCGGTGGCTGGCTGTCTGACCGCGTCGGCGGCGGCCGGGTCACCTTCGCGACCTTCGGGGCGATGGCGTTGGCGACCGTGGTGTTGGTGTTGGCTTCCTCGGCTGACTCGCTGGCGACGTTCACCGCCGCGTTCATCGTTCTGTTCGTGCTCACCGGAGTCGGCAACGGGTCGACGTACAAGATGATCCCGGCGATTTTCCAGGTGAAGGCGCGGGCGGCGATCCAGGCAGGTGCGGACGAGGCGACGGAATTGCGGAACGCACGTCGGCTGTCCGGTGCGTTGATTGGACTGGCGGGCGCGATCGGCGCGCTGGGCGGGTTGTTCATCAACCTCGCGTTCCGGCAGTCGTTCGCCACCGCGCACAGCGGTGTCCCGGCGTTCGTCGGATTCCTCGTTTTTTACGCGGTGTGTGTGGGTGTGACGTGGTTCGGCTATCTGCGCAAGCCGGCGGTGCGCGCGCAGGTGGCGTTGGCAGGAGCGGAGGTCTGAAATGCCTACAGTGGTGGTCGCCGGGCACGGAATGGTCGCGCACCGGTTCGTGGAGGCACTTCGAGCGGCAGACCCGGCGGGTGAGTGGCGAGTCGTCGTCTTCGGCGAGGAAAGCCGTCCCGCTTACGACCGGGTCGCACTGACTTCCTATGTGGACAGTTGGGATCCGGCGGCGTTGGCGTTGCCGGGATCGGACTACGCCGGGGACGACGCGGTCGAACTTCGCCTCGGCGAGGTTGTCGTTTCAGTGGATCGCGAAGCCAAGACGGTGACGACGGATTCCGGGCACGTGCAGTCGTATGACCAGCTGGTGCTGGCGACTGGTTCTCGTCCGTTCGTGCCGCCGGTGCCGGGGCGGGACCTGTCGGGTGTCTTCGTGTACCGGACGATCGAAGACCTCGACGCCATTCGCGCGGCGGCGGAACGGCAAGGACGCGGCCGTCGCGCGGCAATGGTGATTGGCGGCGGTCTGCTCGGACTGGAAGCGGCGAAGGCGTTGCGGGACCTGGGCTTGTCGCCGCACGTCGTGGAAATGGCACCGCGGTTGATGCCGTTACAGGTCGACGATGGCGGCGGCGGGCTGCTTCGGCTGCTGATCGCGAACCTTGACGTGACTGTCCACACTGGAACCTCAACAAATGCGATCGAGGCCGACGGATCGCGGTTGCTGGCTAAGCTGGGCAACGGCACGGAGCTAGATGTCGACCTGGTGGTCTTCTCCGCCGGTGTTCGTCCCCGGGACGACCTGGCTCGGCAGTCCGGTTTGGACGTCGGCGAGCGCGGCGGCGTGCTGGTTGACGCGACCTGCCGGACCAGCGACTCAGCGGTCTACGCGATCGGCGAATGCGCGGCCGTCGAAGGCCGCGTGTACGGCATCGTCGCGCCGGGATACGCGATGGCGGAGGTGGTCGCGGCGCAGCTCACCGGCACCACGGCGAGCTTCCCCGAGCCGGACACCGCGACGAAGCTGAAGCTGATGGGCGTCGACGTCGCCAGCTTTGGCGACGCACACGCGGCCACCGAAGGAGCGTTGGAAGTCGCGGTGAACGACGCCGTGGCCGGGACGTACAAGAAGCTCGTGGTGACCGACGACGGCCGGACGCTGCTCGGCGGGGTCCTGGTCGGCGACGCGGCGGAGTACAACACGCTGCGGGCGCTGGTCGGTCGTCCGCTGCCTGCTGACCCGGGTGCGTTGCTCGCGCCAGCCGGTGGTGGCGCGGCGGTCGGCGTGGACGCGTTGCCGGACGAGGCACAGGTTTGTTCGTGCAACGGGGTTTCCAAGGGTGCGCTGACCCGGGCGATCACCGAGGACGGCTGCGATTCGGTCGGGAAGCTGAAGGCGTGTACGCGGGCAGGAACCTCGTGCGGCTCGTGTGTGCCGATGCTGGCGAAGCTGCTGAACGCGTGCGGCGTCGAGCAGTCGAAGGCGTTGTGCGAACACTTCACGCAGTCGCGCGCGGAGCTGTTCGAGATCATCCGGGCGACGCGGATGACGACGTTCAGCGAGGTAGTGAGCCGGTACGGCACCGGAACCGGTTGTGCGGTCTGCAAGCCCGCAGTGGCGTCGATCCTGGCGACTTTGGGCAACGGCCACATCCTCGGCGGCGAGCAGGCCGCGCTGCAGGACACGAACGACCGGTTCCTCGCGAACATGCAGCGCAACGGCAGCTATTCGGTGGTGCCGCGGATTCCCGGCGGGGAGATCACCCCGGAGAAGCTGATGGTGATCGCGCAAGTCGCGCAGGATTTCGGGCTGTACACGAAGATCACCGGCGGACAGCGGATCGACCTTTTCGGGGCCACTGTGGACCAGCTGCCGGAGATCTGGCGGCGGCTGGTCGACGCGGGCTTCGAGTCCGGGCACGCTTACGGAAAATCGTTGCGGACAGTCAAATCCTGCGTCGGATCGACCTGGTGCCGGTATGGCGTGCAGGACAGCGTGGGGCTGGCGATCGACTTGGAGCTGCGGTATCGCGGTCTGCGGTCGCCGCACAAGATCAAGGCCGGAGTGTCCGGGTGTGCGCGGGAATGTGCTGAAGCGCGCGGCAAGGACTTCGGCGTGATCGCCACCGAACACGGATGGAACCTCTACCTCGGCGGCAACGGCGGCGCGACACCTCGGCACGCGGAGCTTCTGGTGTCTGATGTGGACACGGAAACGCTGGTGCGCACGATCGACCGTTTCCTGATGTTCTACGTGCGCACGGCGGATCGGCTGCAGCGCACGGCGCCGTGGATCGAGGAACTGGACGGCGGGCTCGACCACCTGCGCGCGGTGATCGTGGACGACAGCCTCGGCATCTGCGAGGACCTGGACGCCGCGATGGCGAAACACGTCGAGGGCTACACCGACGAATGGCGCGGGGTGCTGGAGGATCCGGACAAGCTGGCGCGGTTCAGTTCATTCGTGAACGCGCCGGGGACGCCGGACCCGTCGATCTCGTTCCGCGAGGAGCGGGAGCAGCGGATCCCCGTGCTGCTGGGAGTTCCGGAGGTGCGGCGATGACCATGACCTCATCCTGGACCGCGGTGTGCGCGGCCGCGGACATTCCGGAGTTCTCCGGAGCGGCGGCGCTGGTCGACGGCCAGCAGGTCGCGGTGTTCCACGTTGGTGACGGCTGGCACGCACTGTCCAATTGGGACCCGTGCAGTGGGGCGGCGGTGCTGTCGCGCGGGATTGTCGGCGACGCCGGGGGAGAGCCGGTGGTCGCGTCACCGGTCTACAAAGAACGGTTCTCGCTGCTCAGCGGCGTGTGCCTGGACGCAGAGGGAGTTTCGGTGCCGGTGTATCCGGTTCGCGTACGGGACGGGGTGATCGAGGTGGGATCACCGTGACGGACGTCCGGCCACTGGCCGGGTTCACGGTGGGAATCACGGCAGCGCGCCGAGCTGAAGAGCTGGGCGCGCTGCTCGTGCGCCAGGGTGCGGCCGTCCGTTACGGACCGGCGATCCGGATCGTGCCGTTGGCCGACGACACCGAGCTGCACGCGGCGACGATGCGGTTGCTGGAGTCGCCAGTGGACATTGTGGTGGCGACGACCGGGATCGGCTTTCGCGGCTGGGTCGAGGCCGCGGAAGGCTGGGGCCTCGGCGA
Source organism: Amycolatopsis sp. NPDC004079 (assembly GCF_040610415.1). Lineage (NCBI taxonomy): Bacteria > Bacillati > Actinomycetota > Actinomycetes > Pseudonocardiales > Pseudonocardiaceae > Amycolatopsis > Amycolatopsis sp. NPDC004079. The sequence goes on from NZ_JBEXMH010000106.1 coordinate 14,889, forward strand.
AAAGGTACTCGACCACTTGTCGAACGCGTCGCTGCTGACGCGCGGTCCGAAGGCTGCCGGGGCGGTGCGGACGGCGGGCTTGGCGGAGGACTATTCGCCCGCGTCGGAGAGCAGCGCGGAGCTGCTCCAGTACTTAACTCAGTCCGGAGTGGACGGACGGCGGATCGCGCTTCAGCTGCACGGCGAACCGCTGCCGTATTTCGCGGAGGCCCTTCGGCAGGCGGGCGCTGAGGTGATCGAGATCCCGGTGTACCGCTGGGTGGCTCCGGCCGACCCGGGACCGCTCGACCGGCTGCTGGACGCGGTCCTGGAAGGAACGATCGACGCACTGCCGTTCACCAGCGCGCCCGCTGCCGCTTCGACAGTCGCGATGGCGCGGCGTACTGGTCGGCTCGGTGCGCTGATCGAGGTGTTGAGCAACCGGGTGGTCGTGGCGTGCGTCGGCCCGATCGCGGCCGCGCCGCTCGCCTCGCTGGGAATTCCGACTGTCCAACCGAGACGGTCGCGAATCGGCGCGTTGGCGCGAACCGTCGCCGACACCTTGGTCACGGTCTCGCCGACGCTGTACGCCGCAGGTCATGTGCTGCAGGTTCGCGGCACCGGCGCACTGGTCGACGGCGAATGGCGCGAGATCGCCCCAGCCCCGATGGCGCTTCTGCGCGCCCTCGCCCGGCAGCCTGGCCGGGTCGTCGCGCGTCGAGAGCTGTCCGCCGAGCTTCCGTCGGGCGGCGAGGCCCACGCGGTGGAGACGGCGATCGGCCGGCTGCGGACCTCTCTCGGCGGTGCCGGAGTGGTGCAGACGGTGGTCAAGCGCGGCTATCGGCTGGCGGTGAATCCCGGCGACAGCCCAGCGCCGATCGGCTAACCTCGGCCTGGTGCGGATGGTCTCCATTCCGGCGGGAACGGTGACGCTCACCGACCGGCGGACAGAACACAGCTGGACAGTCGACGTGCCCGCGTTCGAACTCGGCGCGATGCCGGTCACCGAGGAGCAATACCGCGGCGGCGGAGAGCTGCCCGCGGTCGAGGTGTCCTGGTTGGACGCTGTGCGGTTCTGCAACACACTGTCCGAACGCGACGGACTGCCGCCCGCCTACCTGATCGGCGACGAGGTGGAGTGGGACCGATCTGCCTCCGGCTACCGGCTGCCCACTGAAGCCGAATGGGAACATGCTTGCCGCGCTGGCACCGACGGCCCGAGGTACGGCGACCTGGACGAGATCGCCTGGTACGAAGGAAACTCCGGCGGTCGGCTCCATTCGCCCGGCGAGAAGCTGCCGAATGCCTGGGGTGCCTACGATTTGCTCGGCAACACCTGGGATTGGTGCTGGGATCTTTACGACCCGGCGGTGTACGGCGAGTATCGAGTGCTCAAGGGCGGCGGCTGGGCGGACGAGCATTGGAGCGTCCGGGTGTCGGTGCGCCGCCGGAGTCACCCGACGTTCCGGGTGGACGACGTCGGCTTTCGCGTCGCCCGGTCTGGTTAGGACTGTGCGGAGTCCCACCAGGACAGGATCCGGGTGCCGCACAGCGTCAGCCACTTCGAGGGCTCCCCGGCCGGAACGTCGACCTCGAACCACATGTCGCCGTTGAGCCGACCGTCCTGCAGCCAGGTTCCGTCCGGCTGCTGGGCGGCGCGAACCCGCTCCACCGCGTCGGCGAGGCGCGGGTCGGGCGGGATGTCGTCCACAATGGCGGCTTCACGGAAGTGCTCGACCGCGTTGATCGCGCTGTAATGCCACCGCACCGGATACGCGAAATGATCGACCCACGACGCCACCTGCTCGCCGGTCGAGAGCCGGTACAGCAGACGGCGTTCCAGCAGATACTCCTCGCCGGCACGGCGGGCGGCATGCGTCTCGTCGGTGCCGCCGGTCGCGATGTCGTAGGCGAGCAGGCCCTTCACCGCGTTCAGCGTCGAGTGGAAGGACGAGCGTTTCGACCCGTCGACCCATTCGCAGTTCCAGCCGCCGTCGGCCAGTTGATGCTCGGTGAACCAATGGACGAGCTTCGAAACGTCAACACCGAGCCAGCCGCCGTTCGCGAGGGTCCAGGCGTTGATGCAGACGTCGACCTCGCCGTCCCAATAGGGCAAATCGTGATATTCCCACCGAGAGTTCTCGGCGATCAATTCCGCGGTGCGCCGAGCGCGCAGCACCGCCGGGTCCAGGCCCCATTCACGCAGCACGTTGAGCGACCAGGTGGTGGCCGTCCACGGCTGTCCGGTGTCCGGACCGGGTTTGAATTGCGCAGGGAAGAACGCGCCGCCGGCCCATTGCCCGTCCGGGTCTTGCTTCGCGAGGAGCTGCGCGCCGAAGCCCTCGGTCGCGATCTTGTGCCGGGTGGCCGTCCAGACTTCGGGCGGCGCGTCCGCTAAGTCCCGTTCGACCTGCCAGCGCAGCGTCGGGTCTGAGTCGAGCAGCCATTTCAGCACGTCAGGACTTTAGCCCGCAGGTCAACCCCACGTCACGGAAAAGTCCTGGCAACCCCGCGCGGCCGCGACCCGGGCCGCCTCGTCCTCGGCGGTTTCGCGGTCCGAACGGCGGAGCGGATCGAATTCGGCGAGCGTGAAGGCCAGCCGTTTGCCGGACGCTTTCATCCGCCAGGTGCCCATAATCTCGCCGTCGACCAATAACGCGCCGGGGCTGCCGAGGATTTTCCACACTTCCTTCGCCCGCGCTTTGTCCGGCACGAGCACGGCCTTGTCGCGGCCCTGCGTGTACGGATCAAGTGGCGGCAACAGGCGTACTCCAGCAGCCGAGGGAGGGTTCTCGAGCGCGGACAGCCGGTCAGCCGGGATGAAGGTCCGTCGTCCATCCACTTTGATCTCGGCAAGCGAGGAAGGCCAAGTCTCGCTTACCGAAGTCTTTGCGGTGCCGAGAAATCCGGCCGAGTCGCCTTGTGTCGCGGGTCCGTTGAATCGCAGATACTGCTCAATCAAGCGCGAAACCGCCGCCGGGGTCGGGCGCGTGGACATCCGTCCGCGATCCTCCAGCGGCGCGAGCGTCGCCGGAGACTGCCCGGCTTCGAGCCGCGCACCGCCGTGCAGGGAGGCGATCCGCATGAGCTGCTCGTGCACGTGAGTGGCGTTGCACCCGCGGCACCAGCGGCTGAACGCGGGCGGCAACAGCTTCGTGATCTCACCGCTCACCACGCCCTTGGTCATCGGCTTGGTGACCACCTTGCGGATCGCTCGCGCGGTAGCGAACACAATGTCCACAGGGGACACATCAGCGGCCTGGATGTCCTTCTTCTGCCACAACATCCGGGCCAGCGCGTCCGGATCGTCGACCGGCACCAAGGCGGCGGTCAACTCGGGCAAATCGGTGCGCCGGTGGAAATGCGGCGCGCCGCGGTGCGACCAGACCAGGGCGAGCCGCGCATCGTCCACAAGAGACTCCGGCGTGACCGGGTCCGGCATCCGCGCGGTCAGGGAGAGCGCAGCGGTGTCGCGCATGCTGTCCTGCAGGCCGAGGTCCAGCAGCGGCAGGTCGTACGGATCGGCGACCGAGCGGTGCAGCCCCTGCTCGGCGATCCGGTACGCCAGCGCCTGTTCGCGCGACACCTCCAGCATCCCGGCCTCCTTCAGACCTGGTAGTCGAAGGTGTACGACACGGTCGGCTCGCCCAGCACGCCGTGCACTGTGCCGGTGCCGCTGATGCCGGCCAGCTCGCCGGTCCCGGAGCCCGGCACGACCTCGAATTCCGAGCGGATGCTCTTCGGGTCGAAACCCCACTCCTGACGGACGACGAACGTGCCGCGGCGGCCGTCGACAGTGCCCTCGAACCGGTCGTAGCCCGGCGACGTGGTCGCGCCGCCGTCGTAGCCTTCGCCCGGGTAGTACAGCAGGTAGTCGCCGGTGGCCGCACCCTGGATGACGCCCGAGTACTCCATCGCGGCGTGCACGTACGCGACGCGCGGGCTGCCCTCCTCGCCGCTCGCCACGTGCTCTTCCCACTTCGTCATGCCAAACGTGTTCATGCCGCTTACTCAAGCACTCATACCTGCCATCTTGTGTCAGGTATTTCAGTCATACTTGCCGCATGCGTGCCGGCCGTTTGCTCACCGTGCTTCTCCTGCTGCAGAACCGCGGCCGGATGACCGCCGAGGAATTGGCCGCTGAGCTGGAGGTTTCGGTCCGGACGGTGTACCGGGACATCGACGCGCTGTCGGCCTCGGGCGTGCCGGTGTACGCCGACCGCGGCCGCAGCGGCGGCTACCAGCTCGTCGACGGCTACCGGACCCGGCTGACCGGTCTCAACGAGGACGAGGCCCAGTCGCTGGCGCTGGCCGGGCTCCCGGTGGCGGCCGCTGAGCTGGGGCTCGGCACGGTGCTGGCGGCGGCGCAGCTGAAGCTGTACGCCGCGTTGCCGCAGGAGTTGCGCAGCCGCGCCGGTCGCGTCGCCGAACGGTTCTACCTCGACGTTCCCGGCTGGCATCGCGGCATCGAAAGCCTGCCGACGCTGTCCGCGGTCGCCGACGCGGTGTGGTCCGCGCGACGGATCCGCGTCCGGTACGAACGGTGGGGCCAGCGCGAGGTCGAGCGGGTGTTGGAGCCGCTCGGACTGATCCTCAAAGCGGGCAACTGGTACCTCGCCGCCCGGTGCGAGGGGACCGATCGCACCTACCGGATTTCGCGCATCCACGAGCTGACCGACCTCGGCGAGGAGTTCGAGCGACCGGCGGAATTCGACCTCGCCGGTTACTGGCAGGAGTGGTCTGAGCAGTTCGAACGCCGGATGTACCCCCGAACGGCGACAGTGCGCCTCTCACCGCGTTCCCAAGCTCTCGTACCGTTCTATGCGGGCAGCGTCGGTGCCCGGGCGCTTCGCGAGGCAGTCGCCGCCGGAGCGGAACCGGACGGCGACGGATGGTTGACGATCGACCTGCCGGTCGAACCGGGAGAAGCGGCAATCGGCGAACTGCTGCGGTTCGGGCCGCATCTGGAGGTGCTCGCGCCGGAGGACCTGCGGACGGAACTGGCGGCGGCGATCCGGGAGATGGGGCAGAGGTATGAGTGAGCTGGACAGGGCACGTTCGCCGGAGACGAGGCAAACGGATGGGTGAACTGGACGGCGTGCGGATCGGCGTCACGGCCGAACGGCGCGCGGACGACCTGATCGGCGCGTTGCTCCGGCACGGCGCGGAAGTGCGGCACGCGCCGACAATCACGATCGTCCCGCTGGCCGACGATCCGGAACTGCGCCGAGGCACGGAAGCCGTCCTCGCCGCGCCCATCGACCTCACCGCGGTCACCACCGGCGCTGGGTTCCGCGGGTGGCTCGACGCCGCCGAAGGCTGGGGTCTTCGCGACGCGCTGTTGGGCTCGCTAGCCGGGTCGCGCATCTTCGCGCGCGGGCCGAAAGCGGTCGGCGCGGTGCGTGGCGTCGGTCTGCGCGAGGAGTACTCCGCGCCCAGCGAGACTAACGACGAGCTGTTCAGCGCGCTCACCGACGCCGGTGTCGACGGCGCGCGCGTGGCGCTGCAACTGCACGGCGCGCCGCTGCCGGAGTTCACCGATCCGCTAGCCGCAGCCGGGGCGTCGGTGCTCGCGGTGCAGCCCTACCGCTGGCATACGCCGTCGAATCCGGAGCCGGTGTTCTCGTTGATCCACGAAGTGCTGTCGGGAGAACTGGCCGCATTGGTGTTCACCAGCGCCCCGGCCGCGACGAACTTCCTGACGCTCGCCAACGAATCCGGGCACGGCACGGAGCTGCGCGAGACCCTGCGCGATGGCACGGTCGTCTGCGCGTGCGTTGGTCCGGTGACTGCGGCGCCGTTGGAGGCAGCCGGAATCCGCACGCTACAGCCGGAGCGTCAGCGGCTAGGCGCGTTGGTGAAGCTAGTGGTCGCGAAGCTCGGTTAGGACGCTTCGGCCTGCTGTCGTCCGGCGGCTTCTTCGCTGAGGCCTTGCCGCCAGTAGCCGGTGAAGCAGATGGCGGTCTTGTCGAAGCCACGCTCGCGGACAAGGTGTCGCCGAACCAGCTTCACGACACCTGCCTCGCCGGACACCCAGGCGTACGGCGTGCCGTTGGGCAGCTCGGCCGCGCGTACGGCGTCTACGAGCGCTTCGCCGTGCGTACGCGCTCCTCGGACCACCCAGTGCACTTCGACCGCACCGTTGGTCTCGAAGGTCTGTCGCTCCGCGCGGTCTGGAATCTCGACGTACACCGACGCGCGCGCCGACTGCGGCAGCCTCTCGAGAATCCCGCCGATCGCCGGCAGTGCTGTCTCATCGCCGACCAGCAGCTGCCAGGTCGTCCCGTCCGGCACGTCGTACAACCCGTGCGGCCCGAGGAACGCGACGCGCCCGCCGACCTCCGCCTGTCCGGCCCACGTCGACGCCGGGCCGCCGCTCTCCTCGTGCAGCACGAAGTCGACGTCCACCTCGCCGCTCTCCGGACGCGCCGCGCGCACCGTGTACGTCCGCATCGGCGGCCGGACGTCGTCGGGCATCGCGAGGTAGCGGCGGTACCAGGACAGGACGTCGTCCTCGCCCGTCTCGGCGGGCGGCAGGTGCGGCTCCTCCTGGCCGAGGAGCGGGAAGAACACCTTCACGTACGCGTCCGGCGCCGCCGGGCCCGCCGCCGCGAGCCCCGGGCAGTCGAACGTGACCCGAGCCATGTGCGGGGTGACCCGCCGGACCGCGATGACCTTGCCGGGGTGGTAAGTGAGGACGCCCATGAGGTGAGGCTAACCTAAAAAGAGTGGGCCGGGCTATGGCTGGGGAGGATGGCGGGCGCCACGTTTGCCGGGATCGGGCGGGATCCGGTTGTCGTTGGTGAGGCTGGCTGCGTCCGTGGGGGCCCTGCTCGCCTCGGAGGTTGGTGCGGGCTCGGCCGCGAGATCGCGGCTTGGAGGCGATGAGAAGGTCCGTGAAGGGCTCCTTGAGGGAATCTAGTTCCCTCAAGGAGCCCATCACGGAGCTCTGCGGGG
>NZ_JBEXMH010000107.1:0-21420 GCF_040610415.1 Amycolatopsis sp. NPDC004079
CGCGAGCGCTGTTTGCGGCGGATCGCTGCCACCGAAGTCCGTGTGGGGAACCCTGAGGGAATCAGATTCCCTCAGGGTTCCCCTCACGGACATCTGCACCACGGAGCGGAGTGGCGCGCGGGCCGCATCGCCCCAAGGGCGCTTTCAGCCCCACAGCTCGCTGGAGCGGGATGCGGCCTGGGCAGCCACTGCGGCCACGAACTCCTTCCCTGGCAACGGATCCAGCTTGCGGCCATCCCGGAGCCGAGGCGCGACCAGGTCCGCGGCAGCCTCTCGCGCACCGATCACCGCCTGGTACGGCGCCAGCCGCCGGTCGCGGATACGAGCGCCCAGGCTCCCCCGGTCCGCCGGGACGACCTCGGCGCGCAGCCCAGCGTCCATCGCCTGCTCCGCCACCGCTTGGGCCGCCGGGAGTTCCGCGTCGCCGACCGGCAGCACGGCCACCTGCACCGGAGCAAGCCACGGCGGGAAAGCGCCGCCATGCTCCTCGATCAGCTGTGCCAGCACGCGTTCCAGGCTGCCGAGCACCGCGCGGTGCACCAGGACCGGCCGGTGCGCGCGGCCGTCGGGACCGACGTACTCCAGCCCGAACTGCTCCGGCTGGTGGAGGTCGACCTGCACGGTGGACAGGGTCGACTCGCGGCCGGAACTGTCGGCGATCTGGACGTCGATCTTCGGGCCGTAGAACGCGGCTTCGCCCGGCCCGCGTTCGTACTCGACGCCGTCGAGCGCTTCGACGAGCACCTCCGCCGCGCGCTCCCACGCCTCGGCCGCACCGGCGTACTTGCCCCGGTTGTCCGGCAAGGAAAGGCGGTAACGCGCGGGTTTCAGGCCCAGATCGCGGTAAACCCGGCGGATCAGCGCGAGCGCACTCCGCACCTCCGCGCCGACCTGCTCGGGCAGGCAGAAAATGTGCGCGTCATTAAGCTGAATCGCCCGCACGCGGCTGAGCCCGCCGAGGACGCCGGACAGTTCGGCGCGGTACATCCCGCCGAGTTCGGCCAGCCGCACCGGCAGTTCGCGGTGGCTGTGGGCGCGGGAACGGTAGATCAGCGCGTGGTGCGGGCACAGGCTCGGCCGCAGCACGACCTGTTCGCCGCCGAGGTCCATCGGCGGGAACATGTCGTCGCGATAATGCGCCCAGTGGCCGGAAAGCTCGTACAGCTCCCGTTTCCCCAGCACCGGCGACGACACGTGCTGATAGCCGGCTCGGCGTTCGACCTCGCGGACGTACTCCTCCAGCACGTGCCGCACGGCGGCGCCGTCGGGCAGCAGGTACGGCAGCCCGGCTCCGATCAGCGGGTCGCTGCCGAACAGGCCGAGTTCCCGGCCGAGTTTGCGGTGGTCAGGCATGGCGGTCTCCTCACGGAAGGCGAGGCGAGCGCACAGCGAAGAGCCCGGGGCGCTCGCCCCGGGCTCGAATGGCAGTGTTCAGCGCGCCGGGACGGGATCCGGCGTCGTCGTGGACTGGGCGCGCTTCATGGCCCGAACGGTAACCCCGCGCGAGGCGGGACCGCACCTGATTTCCGGGTCAGGGCTTCCAGCCGCTCTGCGCGGCCCACATCTGCGCGCGCACGAACGCCGCGTTGACCCAGCCCTGCTTCTCCTCCGCGTACTGCTCGACCGTGCCGTCCGCGGAATGCTTGCGCGCCAGTGCTTCCTTGACCTCGGTGTAGTTGTCGCGCTCGTCCGGATGCGCCCGGATCCAGTCGCGGAACAGCAGCGCGAGCCGCCACGCCGGGGTCTCGGTGGACCGGACGTGCAGGTTCACCGGCCGCTTCGGGTCGGCGCTCTGGTGGAAGCGCTTGAGCCACTTCCCGTCGCCGTCCTGCGGATCGTCCCACCATTCGCCTTCGCGGCGCGGGAAACCGGCGTCGGCGAGCGCTTCGGCAAGCGCATCCGCATCATCCAAAGAGGACACGGTGAGCTGGAGGTCGAGGATGTCCTTGGCGGGCAGGCCCGGCACGGCGGTGGACCCGATGTGGTCCGCACGCACCAGCCGTGAACCCGCGATCTGGCGCAGCCGCGCCAACCGGCGTTCGGCCTGCAGCGGCCAGCTCGAGTCGTACGGCGAGATCACCGGCGAGGCCGGCGGACGCGGTTTGCGCAGCCGCAGGTTCGCCTCGAACGGCACCAGCCGGTCCGCCCACAGCGCGTCCACTTCGGCGAGCACGACGTCCTGCGTCCCGCCGTTGTCGAGCCAGACGTCCGCGACCGCGCGGCGCTGTTCCTCCGCGGCCTGCGCCCGGATCCGCGCCCGGGCGTCGGCCTCGGGCATGCCGCGCACGTCGACCAGCCGGCGCACCCGCACCTCCACCGGCGCGTCGACCACCAGCACCAGGTGATACGCGGGAGCGAGGTCGTTCTCGACGAGCAGCGGGACGTCGTGCACGACCACCGCGTCGTCCGCGGCCTCGGCCATCAGCTCGCCGGTGCGCTGCCCGACCAGCGGATGCACGATCGCGTTGAGCCGCTTGCGGCTTTCGTCGTCGGAGAACGCGCGCGCGGCGAGCGCGGGCCGATCGAGCGAGCCGTCCTCGGCGAGGATTTCCTTGCCGAAGGCCTCGGTCAGCGCGGCCAGCCCGGGCGTGCCCGGTTCCACGACCTCGCGCGCGATGCGGTCCGAGTCGATGACGACCGCCCCGTGTTCGGCCAGCCGGTTCGCCACTGTCGACTTCCCCGCACCGATCCCGCCCGTCAGGCCCACTCGCAGCATGGCCACACCTTAACGAGAGCCACCGTCACCCACTCAGGCGACATCGGACCCCCTGCACGTGCACCCGCACAGGTACCCGCACACCCTCCGCGTAAACGCAAGCACATTTTCGGGCGTAGCCGAACTGATGTGGGTGACACGCCGCGCGCTTGCGCTGTTTTCGCGGGTCGAGTGCGTACCGTGCGCGGCGGAAGGGTCGCCCACACGGAGGAACAATGGCGGATAAGCACGTCGGGAAGCACCGGCTCGGCACCCCCGGCCTGGTGCACTGCGTCGGCTATCGCCAGGTCTCGGACGCTCTCGCGGAATACCGGCGCACGTGGTTCAGCGCGCTGCTCGTGCCCGCGAAGCACAGCCTGGCCGGCCTCCGCCGTCGTGCCCGCGAAGCGGCCCTCGAACGTGCCTGGGTGCCTTCGGTTTCGCTTGAACGCGCCTGACCCTCCCGCTTCGGCGAGCGCCGTGAGGGCCACCTTCACGGACTCTGATTCCCCATGCCAGGAACTCAAGGCTGTGACGCGGACGTGCTTCCGGCGTGTTTCCCCAGCTCAGCTGGCTCGATCCGGGTGAACGCACGTCGCTGCGGCCCCGCAGCCCGGCAGCGGAAGCCGGGTTGCGGTCCGTGAGGGGACCCCCGAGGGAATCTGATTCCCTCAAGGAGTCCCTCACGGACCGCCGCGATCAGATCGCGTGGGTTTCGATCGCGATCTCGTGGCTCAGCGTGCGATGCACCGGGCATTTGTCGGCGATCTCCAGCAGCCGCGCGCGCTGGGCGTCGTCGAGGTCGCCTTCCAGCGAGATCTCCCGGGTGATCCGGCTGATCAACCCGACCTCGGTCTCGCAGCGTTCGCAGTCGCGGGCGTGGACGCGGTCGTGCCGGAGCCGGACGGTCGTGCGGGTCAGCGGGATTCCCTTGCGGTCGGCGTACATCCGCAGCGTCATCGAGGTGCAGGTGCCGAGCGCGGACAGCAGGAGGTCGTACGGCGTGGGACCGGCGTCCGCGCCGCCCGCGCTCGTCGGTTCGTCGGCGAGGAATTCGTGGCCCGCGGTCGTGACGCGCTGGGTGTAGCGGCCGCTCCCGGCATCGGTGACGACGACAGTGCCGGGTTCCGGCTGGGTCATGAGGGCGGATTCCTTCTGCTCGGCACTGCCCGCCCGGTGCGGGCGGTCGCTTGTGGACGGTCCGGGAACGACGTTCCCAAGAAGCCGTGAATATCGTATCTTCTGCTTGCGAGACGCGGACGCGCTTCCCGCGGAGCACGGGCAAAAGGGGGTGGGAGATGGCCACCCGGCATCTCTCGACACGACCGGCGGAGCAGCACAACCGCGGCCGGTTCCTCGACGCGGCGCTGACCGTTCTGACCGAGCGAGGCGTCGCCGGATTGACCGTGCGCGCGGTGGCGGAACAGGCCGGGGCGTCCACGATCACGGTGTACACGCGCTTCGGCGGCCGCACCGGCCTGCTGGACGCCTTGTACGAACGGGCTTTCGACCTGCTGGGCGAAGACCTGCGCGACGTTCCGCGGACCGAGGGCGACGGGATCGCCGATCTGGTGGAGGTCGCGCTCGCCTACCGCCGCTTCGCACTGGAAAGCCCGGCGCGCTACGGCCTGATGTTCGAGCGTTCGGTGCACGATTACGACCCCGACCCGGCGCTGCGATCCGGGGTGCTGCGCACGAGTTTCGCCGAGTTCGTCGCGAAAATCGACCTGGTCTGCCCGCCGGGCGTCGTCCCGCAGGAATGCGGCTACCTGCTCTGGACGGCGATGCACGGGCTGGTGAGCGTCGAGCTGACGATCCGCTCGCAAAGCCCGCTCGACGACTGGTTCCTCGACCCGAGCGAAACCGCGCACGAGACGATGTACCGCCGCGGGGTGCGCGCGACGATCGACGGCCTCGGCCTGCGCGCCTGACCCCGAACCGCACCCGGGCATCGCGCTCGGGAGCGCTGGGCCGAGTTCGTCGCGAGATCGACCTGGCCTTGCCGCCGGACGTCCTCGCGCGGGACGGCGGCCGCCTCGCGTGAACAAATCCGGAAAACAGTTCGGCCCCGGTCCGTGCGGACCGGGGCCGAAACTGTTCAGAGACTCAGCGAGTCAACGCTCACGCGCCGCCCGACAGCTTCTCGCGCAGAGCCGCGAGCTGCTCGTCGCTGGCGAGCGTGCCGCCGCTCTTCGCCTCGACCGGGGCGGACGAGGTGTAGCTCTGCTCGCCGCCCTCGATGCCGGTGGCAGCGTCGGCAGCGGCTTCGGCGTCGGCCTCGGCGGCCTTCTTGACCTGGGCCATGTGGGCCTCGTAGCGCGTGTGGGCCTCGGCGTAGCCGCGCTCCCACTCCTCGCGCTGCTTGTCGAAGCCTTCCTGCCACTCCTGCGTGTCCGGGTCGAAGCCCTCGGGGTAGATGTAGTTCCCCTCGGTGTCGTACTCGGCGGCCATGCCGTACTGGGTGGGGTCGAACTCGGTCTCCGGCGTGACGCCCTCGTTCGCCTGCTTCAGCGACAGCGAGATGCGACGGCGCTCGAGGTCGATGTCGATGACCTTGACCATGACGTCGCCGTTGACCTGGACGACCTGCTCCGGGATCTCCACGTGGCGCTCGGCCAGCTCGGAGATGTGCACCAGGCCCTCGATGCCCTCCTCGACGCGGACGAACGCGCCGAACGGAACGAGCTTGGTGACCTTGCCCGGCACGATCTGGCCGATCGCGTGGGTGCGGGCGAACTGGCGCCACGGGTCTTCCTGGGTCGCCTTCAGCGACAGCGAGACGCGCTCGCGGTCCATGTCGACGTCCAGGACCTCGACCGTGACCTCCTGGCCGACCTCGACGACCTCGGACGGGTGGTCGATGTGCTTCCAGGACAGCTCGGAAACGTGCACCAGGCCGTCGACGCCGCCCAGGTCCACGAAGGCGCCGAAGTTGACGATGGAGGACACGACGCCCTTGCGGACCTGGCCCTTGGCGAGCGCGTTGAGGAACTCGCTGCGCACCTCGGACTGGGTCTGCTCGAGGTAGGCGCGGCGGGACAGGACCACGTTGTTGCGGTTCTTGTCCAGCTCGATGATCTTCGCCTCGAGCTCGCGGCCGACGTACGGCTGCAGGTCGCGCACGCGGCGCATCTCGACCAGCGACGCGGGCAGGAAGCCGCGCAGGCCGATGTCCAGGATGAGGCCGCCCTTGACGACCTCGATGACGGTGCCCTTGACGGGCTCGTCCTTCTCCTTGAGCTCCTCGATCGTGCCCCAGGCGCGCTCGTACTGCGCGCGCTTCTTGGACAGGATCAGACGGCCTTCCTTGTCCTCCTTCTGGAGAACGAGGGCTTCGACCTCATCGCCGACGGCGACAACCTCGGCCGGGTCGACATCGTGCTTGATGGACAGCTCGCGCGAGGGGATGACGCCCTCGGTCTTGTACCCGATGTCGAGCAGGACCTCGTCGCGGTCGACCTTGACGATGGTTCCCTCGACGATGTCCCCATCGTTGAAGTACTTGATCGTCTTGTCGATAGCCGCGAGGAAGTCTTCCTCCGACCCGATGTCGTTGATGGCGACCTGCGGGGCCCCGGTCGGGGCGGTCGGGGCGGTGGCGGTGTCGGTGGTCATTAGGCGGGTTGCTCCGGTGGATGGGTGTCGTAGGTGGATGTGAAGTTGGCTACCGGCGGTGCACGCGGCGAGTCCCGCAGCCATGGCATGCGGCGACCCTGCTCAAACGTCCGGCGACCAAACGTTCCACCAGTGAACGACCGCGGCATGACCCGCTGACGATGCGCGGCCCCGGTGGGTAGTCACCCGGGCAGCGCGAACCCCACTGCGCTAACACGTATCGTACGCGGGCCCCCGCGGGGGACACAATCAGGGTCGCCCTGGGCTCCCGGTACCTTCTGTCGAACGTTTCCGCCGGTCCGGGCATTCCCCGCGCCCAGCCGGCGCCACCGGGAGAGGAGACCGGCATGCCCGAGCCCGCTGCGGCCCCGGCGGCCAGCCACGCGAGCGCTGAAGAGCGGCTCGGCACCGTCGGCGTCGCCCACCGCGAGGTCGGCGGAAACGAGGCGGAAGCGGCGAATCTGGCCTGGTGGGACGCGGATGCCGACGACTACCAGGCCACCCACGGCGGATTCCTCGGCGACGCCGATTTCGTCTGGTGCCCGGAGGGCGTCCGCGAGGAGGACGCGCGGCTGCTCGGCGACGTGCGCGGACGCCGCGTGCTCGAGGTCGGCTGCGGACAGGCCGCGTGCTCGCGCTGGCTCGCGGCCGCCGGGGCCGAACCGGTCGCCACCGATCTGTCCGGCGGCATGCTCCGGCACGCCCGCGAGGGGAACGCCCGCACCGGCGCGACGGTCCCCCTCGTGCAGGCGAACGCCGAGCGGCTCCCGTTCGCCGACGCCAGTTTCGACATCGCGTGCTCCGCGTTCGGCGCGCTCCCCTTCGTGCCGTCGCTGGAGACGGTGTTCGGCGAGGTGCGCCGCGTGCTGCGTCCCGGCGCACCGTGGGTTTTCTCGGTGACCCACCCGATGCGGTGGATCTTCCCGGACGACCCCGGGCCGCAGGGGCTCACCGCGACCCAGCCGTACTTCGACCGCACGCCGTACGTCGAGGTGGACGACGACGGCACGGCGACGTACGTCGAATACCACCGCACGCTCGGCGACTACGTGCGCGCGCTCGCCACCGCGGGCTTCGCGCTGGAAGATCTCGTCGAGCCGGAGTGGCCTGCGGGCCACATGCGCACCTGGGGCCAGTGGAGCCCGCTGCGCGGCAGGCTGTTCCCCGGCACCGCGATCTTCCGCACGCGCCGCGACTGACCGGCTACGCTGCGCTGGTGAGCTCCGCAGGCCGATTCGCCGAACTCGACCCGCTCTTGCCGCCGCCCGTTCCGCTCGCGAGCGGCGACCGGCTGCGCGCGGTGACCGCGTCCGGCACGCAGGTTTCCGCCATGCTCCAGCGCTACCGGCACGGTCCGGGCGACGCTCCCCTGCTGTGGTCGGCGGCCGAGGTGTGGCAGCTGTTCCCGGATCCGGAAACGGCGGGCACCGAAGGATTCGACGCGCTGCTCGGCGCGCTTCGGTCCCAAGTGGACACTGAAGCGCCGGGCGCCGATTCGGCGTGCGTCGTCAACTGGCCGAGCCGCGACGCCGAAGCCATCCGGGCTTTCCTCGACCACGGCCTGGTTCCGTTGTCCGCACTGGCCGTTCGCCCCGCTGTAGTGCCAGAAAACGTCGAGACCGACGCATCGATCCGCCTCGCCGGACCGGACGACTACCCGGCGGCTCTGGCGTTGTGCACCGCGACATTCGATTACACCGGCCTTGTCGCGCACCGGAAACGCGAGCAGACCGCGGAGTTGCTCGGCCCGGCATTGCGCCGCGCGCTCGGCGAGAAGGCGACCTGGCTCGCCGAGGTCGACGGCGAGGTGGCGGCGCTCGCGCAATGCGACTGGGTCGAGTCCACGCCCGGAAGCGAGGCCGCCGAGCTGCTGCCGTCCGGACGCTGGGGGTACGTGAACAACGTCGTCACCGCCCCCGCCAGCCGCGGCAGCGGGATCGGCCGCGCGCTGATGGCGCGCGCGCACCGCGAACTGCTGAACCAGGGAGCGACCGGCACCTACCTCTATTACAACCCGACCAATCCCCTGTCGTCGGTGTTCTGGCACCGGCAGGGCTACCGGCCGCTGTGGACGTCCTGGGAAGCACACCCTGCGTGGGCCTTGCGCTGAGCTTTCCGCTCTTTGGTGTGACGTCCGGCGAGCCGTCTTGCCGACCCCCGAGGTCAGGACTAACTTTTGAACTGACTAGTCAGTTCAAAATCCGTGGAGTGTGTCCTGTGCAGGTCCGTGCCGACCGGGTGTCCCTGAAGGGTCCCCACGGCCCCTTGTTGCCGCCTACCTCGCTCACCGTCGAGGAGGGCTGCCTCACCGTGGTGCACGGCGAGCCGGGCGTCGGCATCACCGCGCTGGCGCTCGCGCTGGCCGGGCGGCTGAAGCCGACCACCGGCACCGTGACCGCCGATTCCGACGGCGACCTGCGGCGGCTCGTGGCCGTGGTGGACTCGCCAGGGGTCAGCGAGCCGGACGAGGCCTTGTCGCTGCGCGTCGTCACCGGCGAGGAGCTGGCGCTCGCGCACCGTCCTTCCGGCAAGGATGCGGTCACGGCTTGGCTCTCGCAACACGACGCGGGGCCGTATGCCGACAGCCGGTTCGAGAGTCTCGAACCCGCGCTGCGCACCCGCCTGCTCACCGCGCTGGCCGCCGAACGCGACGGCGTGCGCGTGCTCGTCCTCGACACGCCCGACCGGCACACCAGCGACGTCGGCTCCTGGACCGCTGTTGCGAAGGAGCACGCCGCGCGCGGGTTCGCGGTGGCCGTGTTGGCCGCGACGACGCCGGAATCGGCACTCCCCTATCCGCCCGCGAAGGTCGGCGAGGCCGAGCAACCGGACCCGATCCGGCTGTACGCCCCGCCAGAGCCCGCTGAAGCGGAGACCGAGGCCGAGCAGACCAAGCAGCTCCCGGAGACCGCCGAACTGACCGCCGAAACCGAGAACTCCGAGGGAGACCGGGCATGACCACCCCCCACAAGCGGGCCGGCGGACTGAACGCGTTCCGGATCGCGCGCAACGAGCTGCGCAGGCTGTCCACCGGGACGCTGCCGAAGCTCGCCATGTTCGCGCTCGTCATGGTGCCGCTGCTGTACGCGTCGTTCTACCTCTACGCGAACTACGACCCGTACGGCCGCCTCGACAAGCTGCCCGCCGCCGTGTTCACCGAGGACGCCGGCGCGAAGGACACAGGCGGGGCCGAGCGCAACGTCGGCCGCGAGGTCACCGACGAACTGGTGAAGTCCGGCACCTTCCAGTGGCATCAAGTGTCCGAAAAGGACGCTCGGGACGGGGTGCGGGACGACAAGTACTCGTTCGCCATCGGCATCCCGCACGACTTCTCGAAGGCGCTGCTGTCGTCCGGCAATTTCGAGCCGCAGCAGGCGACCATCACGCTGACCACCAACGACGCCAACAACTATCTGTCCGGCACGATCGCGAAGCAGGTCGCCGACCAGGTCCGCAAGACGATCGCGGAGAAGGTGGGCAGCGAGGCCGCGGACAAGTTCCTCGTCGGTTTCTCCACCATCTACGGCAAGATCTCCGAAGCCACCGACGGGGCCAAACAGCTCGCCGACGGGGCGGCGAAACTCCAGACGGGGCAACATCAACTGGCCGACGGGGCGAGTCAGCTCGCGACCGGGTCGAGCAGTCTCGCCACCGGATTGGGCACGCTCAAATCGAGCACCGCGCAGCTGCCGAGCCAGACCCAGAAGCTCGCCGACGGGGCGGGCCAGGTGGCCGACGGCAACCAGAAGGTGGCGAGCGCGGGTTCGCTGGCCGCGTCGGCTTCCTCGGACGTGATGGGCCGGATCGACAGTTATCGCAGCCAGCTGGCGGCGAAGCTGCAGGAATCCGGGGTGTCCGACAACGTCGCCAGTTCCATCCTGGCCGACTACGACAAGCTGCGCACGGACGCGAACCAGGCCAACGGGAAGATCCAGTCCGCCAACGGAGACCTGCAGAAGCTCTCCAGCGGCGCCCGGCAGGTGTCCGACGGGGCGCACCAGCTCGCGTCGGCCTCGCCGCAGCTGGCCAACGGGATCTCGCAGGCGTCCGACGGCGCGAACCAGCTGCGCGACGGCTCGGCGAAGCTGAACGACGGCGAGAAGACCGCCGTCACCGGCACCGACCAGCTCGCCGACGGTTCGGCGAAGCTGCGCGACGGACTGGCCGCCGGGCTGTCGCAGATCCCGAACCCGGACGATCCGACCCGCACCGCCACCGCGAACACGATCGCCGACCCGGTCGCGGTCACGTCGAACGGCGTCGCGTCGGCGGGCACTTACGGCGCCGGGCTCGCGCCGTTCTTCATCTCGCTGGCCACCTGGATCGGCGCGTTCGTGCTGTTCCTGCTGATCCGCCCGCTGTCGACGCGCGCGCTCACCGCCGGCGCGTCGCCGCTGCGGGTCGCGCTCGGCGGCTGGCTGTCCTCGGCCGTGCTCGGCCTGGGGCAGGTGATCGTGCTGTTCGCCGCGGTGACCTGGCTGGTCGGCATCCACGTGGCGCATCCGTTGGGCGCGATCGGGTTCGCCTGTCTGGTGTCGCTGGCCTTCACGTCGATCGTGCACGCGCTGAACGCGCTCTTCGGCGCCGTCGGCAAGTTCCTCGGGCTGGTGCTGCTGGTGTTGCAACTGGTGAGCGCGGGCGGCACGTTCCCCTGGCAGACGATCCCGGACGCGCTCTATCCGCTGCACATAGTGCTGCCCATGGGCTACGCCATCGACGGGTTCCGGCATCTGCTCTATACCGGCGCGTCGATGCAGATCCTCGGTGACATAGGGGTGCTGGTCGCGTACCTCGTCGGCGGGATCCTGCTGTCCACCCTCGCGGCGCGCAAACACCGGGTGTGGTCGGTCTCGGCGCTCAAGCCCGAGCTGAGCCTGTGAGAGAAGCGACCAAGCGGAAGCTCTTCGAGGCCACTCTGCGGCTGTCGGCCAGTCGCGGCCTTGTCGGGCTGACGGTCGATGACATCGCGGCTGAGGCCGGGGTCGCGAAAGGGACCGTTTATTACAACTTCGGGTCCAAGGACGGGCTGGTCGACGCTTTGCTCCGGTTCGGCGTGGACCTGCTCGCCGGACGGTTGCGGGCGGCCGGGACGGATGATGATCCGTTGGCGGTGATCGAGGCTCAGGTGGATACGACGCTGGAGTTCATTGCGGAGTATCCGGGGTTCTCGCAGATCGTGGTCAGCGAGTTGTGGCATACGCCTGGGCGGTGGCATGACACGTTGGCGTTGTTGCGGGAAGAGCTGATTGCCGTCGTCAAGGCGCAGCTGGAGAGGCTGGGGGCCGCGGGGCGGTTGCCTGAGGGGTTGGATATCGCGACCGCCGCGGCTGGGGTTTTCGGGACGATGCTGGTGGTGGCGTTGGATTGGCAGGTCTTTCATCCGGCTCGGTCCCGGGCTGACGTGCTCGGATCGGTGATGTTGTTGATTCGCGGGTTGAAGAGGTGACGTGGTGGGGCCCGGCTTCGGCGCCGGGCCCCTCAGGGGTTAGTGGCAGTTAGCGCAGCAGCCGCAGCCCTTGCCGGTGCAGGCGGAGCAGCATCCGTGCCGCAGGACGGTCTGGAACAGGCGCTTGATCATTGCTCGGTCCTTCCGGGTCGGTCATTCCTGCGTGGGTCACGCTAAGTGGGGTGGTGGTTACGGGGGTACCGCTGACCGGGCAGGCGGGCGGGTGAATCCTCGGGGGCACGCGGGCTCGTCACGGCGGGACGCGAGTGGCACCGGTCATCCGTCGAGCAGAATCCGGCCCCGGTTGTCGAATCCGGTGCCGCGTGTTCGACGCACGGGTGAAAGCGGCTCGCCGCGGGCGAGGCGCACCCGAAGGAGGCACTGGAATGCGGACACTGCACATCGGACTGCGAGTGGCCGATCTTCCCCGGTCGCTGGCGTTCTGCACGGCGCTCGGCTACGAGGTCGTCGGCACGGTGCCCGAGACGCCGATCGGGCAGCTGACCATGCTCAAGCTCCCCGGCGACGAGTTGGTCGAGCGCGGCACTGACGTGAGCCACCTTGTCGTGCGGGTCGAATCGATGGCCGACACGCTCGACATCCTGGCCGGCGACCGGATCGAACTCGTCCAGTGGCCCGCGGGACACCCCGACGGCATGACCGCCGCCGACTGGCCCGGGAAAGAGGACTGAGAGATGAGCAGGACGCCGCTGCGGCTGTACATGTCCATGTCGATCGACGGATACATCGCCGGGCCGGACGACCGGCCCGGTCAGGAACTCGGCCGCGACGGATTCCGGCTGTTCGATTGGCTCGACCATCGGAATGAGGAAGGGGTCAGCAAGCAGGTCTACGCGGAGGCCTCGGCGACCGGTGCCGTGATCTCCGGACGCCGCACGTTCGAGCTGGCCAAGCGATGGAACGGCGACCACCACGACGGCGTCCCGATCCACGTGCTCACCCACCGCTTCGACCCCGACGACGAGCCACCGGGCAGCGCGAAGTTCTACACCGACGTCAACGCGTGCGCCGACGAGGCCCGGGACAAAGCGGGAGACCGACCCGTGCTGGTCCACGGCGCGGGCGCGGCACAGGCTCTGCTGGCCGCGGGCCAGCTCGACGAACTGGAACTCCACCTCGTCCCGGTGCTGCTGGACGGGGGACGGCGACTCTTCGCACCGACCGGGCTCGGCCACGTCGAACTGGAGCCCGTGCGGCGGCTCGAAGGCCGCGGCGTCACGCATGTGCGATACCGCATCGTCCACGGAGCCCGGTGAGATCTGGCCTCCGCGGTGGATTTCCGCTCGGCGACCCCTGGGACAACCCAGCCGTTCGCGGCTGGGTGTCTCCCCTACTGTCCACAGGGGACGTTCAGCCAGTCTGCTCTGGGGATGCTCTTGCGGGTCTCTTCGAGTCTGGTCAGCAGGGTTTCCAGTTGTGCGGGGTCCGCGGTGTATTCCAGGATCGCGCGGTAGAAGGCGCCGGTCATGGTCTTCGGCATGAGGTCGGAGGCGTCGAAGCAGACTGGTTTTCCTGAGGTGATGGTGTCGGCGACCTTTCTCCTTACGGGGTCGCGGTAGACGTCCTTCGGTACTGCGGTTCCCGCGGAGAAGGCCGTCGCGTTCGGGTTTCCTGCCCAGATTTGCTGGGCTTCCGGCGAGACCAGGAAGTCCAGGAATTGGCGGGCTTGCGGGGTGTCGTTGAACATCGCGGCCAGGTCCGCCGATACTTCCGACGCGCCGGAGCCTGGGAACGGGAAGAAGTCGTAGTCGGTTCCTGGTTGCGGACGCGGGCCGGTTTCGTTGTGCAGGTGCATGGTTTGGTAGCTGCCCATGGCGAAGGAGCCTTGGTGTTCCATGCGGCAGCCTGGCGGGTCGGTGAAGAGGGGGCGGGCCGCGTCTCGGAAGTCGGTGAGCAATGCCGCCGGTGCACCGCCTTGGATGCCGCCGGGGTGGACTACCAGGGTGCCCCAGTCTTGGAATGCCTGGCGTACCGGCGTTGACGTCCACGGGAGGGTGCCTGCCGCCCATTGGCGATAGATCTCCGGACCCGCGGAGTGCAGCAGGATGTCTTCGATCCAGTCGGTGCCCGGCCAGCCTGAGGTGGGCGGGGCGGCCAGTCCCAGGCACCACGGGGTGTTCTGGCTGGCGGCGAGAGCGACGAGTTGGTGCCAGGTGGCGGGTTTCGGGGACGGGAGGCTTGCGGGGCGGTACCAGATCGCGCTTTTCAGGTCGGCTTTGACCGCGACTGAGTAAAGTTTTCCGGTGCCGAGGCGTTGCAGGTTGACCCATTGTCTGCCGTAGAAGGATTCGGCTTGTTGTTCCAGGAAGTCGAGAGGTTTGATTTCCTGGCGGCGGGCGTAGTCGGCCAGCAGACCCGGGCTGGAGAGGACTGCTATGTCGGGGGCGGCGCCTTGCTGGACGTCTGCGGCTAGGACCTGTTCGACGGCACGCGTGCCTTGATAGCGGACTTCTATGCCGGTCTTTTCCTCGAAGCGTTGTTTGACCTGGTTGAAGGCTGCTTCCTCGCCTTCGGTCCATACTCCGATTACCTGGACGGTGTTGCTGTTCGCGGCGACCCCGCATGCCGAGGAAGCCGCCACCAGCGCGGTGGCCGCGAGCAGGAGCAGTCTCTTCCACCGGGTCATGGGCGGTACCGGTATTCGTCGATCCGGCGGTATAGCCCGGCCACCACTAGCGCGCCGGTGAGAATCAGGGCGGTGGGGACCAGTATGGGCAGACCGCCGGATTCGGTGGCGGCGGCTCCGGCCGTCGTTACGGCTCGGGCGGCTGAGGTGATGGCGTTCTGGGCGGGGGCCGCCGTCGAGGTGGTTGGGGTTTGGCGGCGAAAATCGTCCACTGTGGACCCGCAGTCGGACGGGCCGCAGCGTTGGTGCAGGAGGGTGGCCAGGCGGGCGTGGCCTCCCGCGTCGGCGGACTCGATGCTTTTCTCTCGGACGGCGACGGCTTGGTCCACATTGCCGCGCACTGTGTCGAGGCGTCCGGCCAAGGCGAAGGCGGCCAGCAGGCCTGCGACGACGCCCAGTCCTAGTACGGTCGCGCCCAGCAACGGCGGGTTCAGGCGGCGGCGGAAACGCTGGCGCAGGAAGACTTGGGTCGCGACCAGGAGAGCGAGCAGCACGATCGGCGGCAGCAGCCAGAGGATGAGCAGGCCCGCGCTCATCCTGGTGCCGGAGATTTGGCTGTCCAGGGCAGTGCGCTCGTCTTTTTGCAGTTTTCCTAGTAGCTCCAAGACGTTGTCGGGGGCGTGCAGCAGGCGTGAGGCGTACCAGAGGTCGGCTAGTCCGACCAATTCCGCGCCTGGTTGGCGGAAGTGGGCGTCGGCCTGGCTCATGGCGCCGGAGTACGACGCGACCAGGCCTTCGACGGTTTGCAGGGTTCCGGCGCCGGGGTCGCCTGCTTGGTTGAATTCCGCGACCCGGGCGAGGCTTTGGCTCGCTGACGCCATCCGGTTTTCGTACTCCTGTCCTGGACCGGCCAGTTTTGCTTCTCCGGAGGCGAAGCTGGCGATGGCCGCGGCGTCGGCGGATACGAGGGCGTCTCGCGCGGCCGCGACTTCGAGGATTGCTCGGCTGGTCGCGGACGAGATCTGGTCGGCGGTCCGGACGACGCCGCTGACCGCCAGGTACGAAGTGACCAGTGCGAGCACGGTTCCGGCCAGCAGCACTGCCCGGATTCGGACTAGCGCTTGCCGCGTTCGGAGTGTCACGCGGCGCCTCCGTGCAGCGGCTCTCCGCACTCCTCGCAGAACCGGGCGTCGGACGCGTTGGGAGTCTCGCAGTGGCGGCAGATCGCTGGTTTCGCGTCCGGAACGGGCGCGGGACGGGCATCGCGGGGCTGGTCGCCGACGTTCGAGACAGTGGAGACCAGCAGGTTGAGCAGTTCGCTGCGGGTGACTTCGGGGCGAAGCCGCACAGCCTCGCCAGTCGTGTCGACTACCCGGGCGAGGCGGCGCAGGACTTCCTTGTTGCTGGTCCGCGTGGCGATTTCGACAGCCTGGCCCCATTCGCGCGCCGCCCGCGCGTGGTCGCCCGCGGCGTAGGCCTCGTCGGCGTTCACCAAGGCCTCGCTGAGTTCCGCGTGCATGGTGTAGCGCCGCACCTTCGGGTCGACCAGCGTCGGGGCGACCGGGTCGTGGGTCCAGTGCGCCAGCAGCGGGACCGTCGAATCCGGGGCGTCGTCGACCTCGACCCAGGCGAGCATTCGGTCGGAGCCGTACTCCGGCCGGGCGTCCGCCGAGACCTCCACTGCGAGCTGGAATTCCCGGGTCTCCCCCGCGCTCCACGAACCGAGCGAGAGGACCGTCTCTCCGTCGCCGTCGGGGACGCAGCGCGAGGTGAGGTCGTATTCGCTTGGCCAGACCTGCTTCACGAAGCGCAGCGTGGTTTGTTCGGTGACGCCGATCCGCAGCCGCGCGGACGGGATCACCTTGGCGAGCGCCGCGGCCATCAGCGAGCGGAAGTCGTCGACCAGGTCTTCGTCGCGTACCACCGAATCGACGGAGCCGCGCAGGACCCGGCCGATCTCGACCAGTTCGGCTCGTTGCCAGCCGTCGCCGATTCCCCTTGCGTCGCAGACGAATTGGCCTTCGCAGGCGTCTAGTTCGCGGCGCAGCGACTCCGCTGATTGCGACTGGTTGTTCCCGTCGGTCAGCAGGATCGCGTGCCGCACTGCGTCGGGTACCTGGGCGAACAGCTTGCGCGCGCACTCCAGCCAGGTGCCCATCGCGGTGCCGCCGACTGCGACGAAGCGCTCCACTGCGGCGACCGCTGCTGCTCGGGTTTCATCCGACGCTACTGCCAGACCGGGTTCGGGTGGATAGGCCAGGTCGGCGCGTTCGGTGCCGCGGACGACTGCGAAGCCGACACCGTCGGGAAGGGCCGAGATCGCTGCGGCCGCGGCCCGGCGTGCGGCGGCGATTTTCGTCGGCGGGTAGCGCATCGACGTCGAGCAGTCGACCAGGAGCACTTCCGCGCCGGGCGGCCGGAACTCGGGCTGGCCGTCGTCGCGCGCGGAGACGGTGACCACGGCCTGCATCGCGGTGTCGCCTTCGCCGAGGTAGCGGTTCTGATGGACCTCGACGTCCCAACCCCTGCTCATCCCTCGCCCCTTCGCCGCCTACACCCAGGTCGTCGGCCTCGTCTCGTTCGCCCGGTCGACCAACGCGTCGTGGTACTCCGCCGAACCGGCCCGGCGCGCGATCCGCCGGTACGACTGCTCCACCAGCAGCCGCAGCCCGTGCTCGTCGAGGCGTTCGCCGAGGACCGGGCCGGGCGGCATCCCGCGCATCCCGGCGGCGAAGCACCGCAGGGCGCTCTCGCGGACCTCGGCGGTGAGCCGGTCCGCGGTGTCGCGGTCCAGGTCCAGCGCGGACAGCCGGTCGATCGCCTCGGTCAGGTCCTCGATGCCCGGCAGCGCGTCCCCCACCGGCAGGATCCCGGCGCGCACGCGGATTCCGGCGATCCGGGCCGCCTCGTCGTGCCGCGAGTACTCCGGGACCTGGTCCAGCAGGTCCACCGCCGCCGTGCGCTCGTCCAGCCGCAGATGCCCGCGAGCCAGCCCGAAAACGGCGTTGACCTGCAGGTGGTCCCGCACCCACAGCGCGTCGTAGTAGCGCGCCGCTCGTTTCGACCCGCCGCAGTGCTCCGCGCACAGGCCGAGCGCGAGCTTCGGCGTCTCCTCGCCCGGGATGTCGCGGTGCACGCGCTCGAACCAGGTCTGCGCGGTCTCCACGGCGCCTGCGGCGAGCGCGACCAGGCCGCGATGCCAGGCGATCCGCCAGTCGTGCTTGGCCCGGGCGCCGAGCAGATTTTCGGCGGCGTCCACGCGCCGACCGGCCTGCTCCGTGCCGGTTGAGTCCACTTCGGACAGTTCCAGCCAAGCCCGGCACCGGCGCAGTTCCACCTCGACGGTCGAGTCCGCGCGTTCGAGTTTCTTCAGCAGCCGCGCGGGATCCGGCGCACGGACGGTTCGCAGGAAGGTCACCGCTGGGTCGTGCGGATCCTCGTGCGGCACTGGCAATCCGAGCGCGATGTCGAACGGTTCGGGCAGCGCGCCGAGCGGGCCCGCGGTGCGCCGGGCGCGGCGTACCCACTCCCCGACCGGCCTCGGCTGGCCTAGCCCGGCGTCCAGCAGCACGGCCGCTTCGGTGAACAGCGTGGAGATCGACGGCCGCGACTGGCGGTCGCGCAGCGAAAGGATCTCGTGCAGTACGCCGTCGAGTTGCACGAGCATTTCGCCGGTAGTGGCGAAGCGGTGCTCGTACGGGCCGGTCGCGCGGTCGAGCACCTGGGTGAAGGATTCGACGCCGAGCGCGATCCGCTTGTCGGCCGGATGCGGCCAGCCGTCGCTGCAGCGGAACAGATCGCGCAGCGTCGCGCCGACGGTGTGGATGTCCGAGCGCACGGTGAGCCCGTGTTCGTCCAGTTCGGTCGCGCCGATCTGGAACCGCGGATTGCCGACGATCGGGCTGGTCTGGTCGCCGATCTTGCGGATCGCGCCGAAATCGATCAGCTTGACCCGTTTCTCGCCGTGGATCACGTTCTGCGGGCTCAGATCGCAGTACAGCAACCCCTGTTCGTGCAGGTAGCCGAGCGCGGTGAGGATCTCCCGGCCGTACGCCACGACGTGCTCGACGAGCAGCCTTCCCTCGGGCCCGTCGAGCATCGCGCGGCCGCGCCGCATCACCTCGGCGAGCGGGAGGCCGTCGACGAACTCCATGACGATGTAGCGCGCGTCCGGCCCGCCGTGCGGGTCCGGATGCGTGGCGACGTCGTGGATCCGGACGATGTTCGGGTGGTCGAGCGAGGTCAGCACCTGGCTCTCGGTCTCGGCGATCCGGACCGCGGCCTCGTCGCCGGTGTTGAGCAGGCCCTTCAGCGCGACGTACTGCTTCAGCCGGAGATCAGTGCCGAGGTAGACGTAGCCGAGTCCACCGCGCGCGATGCAGCCGTGCACCTGGTAGCGGCCGTCCACCACATCGTCCGGAAACAGCTTGGGAGAGAAGGAAAACGGCGTGCCGCACTGCGAGCAGAAACCTTCGGTGCGCGCGGGACGGCCGCCGGTCGAGCGGCCGACCGGCGCGCCGCAGCCGCGTTTGCCGCAGTGCCGTTCGTCCTCGGCGACGTGCGGATCGGCGAGGACCCGCCCGGCGATGTCCGGCAGGACGACCACGGGGAGCGGGATGTAGTCGTCGCCGGTGCCGTGGCCGGCGGTCTGCTGCTCCCGCGTGACGACGGTGTCGGCGATCCGGCTCGCGCCCGGGGCGGGGATGACGAGCGTCGCGTCGGCTTTCGGTGCGGGCCTCTTCGGCTCGGATCCCGGTGCCCAGCCGCACTTCGCGCAGAATCCGGCACGGCTGATCGTGCCGGAACAGTTCGGGCGGGCGCAGGCCGTCATCGACTCCCCTTGCGCACCGCGGCACCGAACTCCTCGACAGCCGCCGCGGCCGCCTCCGGCTCGCACGCGCCCTCGTACAGCAACTGCCAGGCGTTGGCGTACAACGAATCCAGCAGCGGATCCTCGACCCGGCCAGCAGCCCGGGCGCGCTCTCCGTAGCCGTCGAGCCGAAACCGCAACTCGGTGCGGCGCTCATGCGCGGCGTTGAGCCGATCACGGGCGATTTTCGCCGCAGCCAGATCGGCGGCCACCACACTGGCGACTTCCTCGACGTGCCGCTCCGCCCACGCGACATCCCCGAGATCAGCGGCTTCCTGCAACCGGTTCACCGCACCACGGCGGCGACGCACCCGCGGCGGCGGAATGTCGTTCACTGCGAACCGCGGGACCAGCTCGGCGATGTGCTCCTCGAGAACGGCGAGTTCGTCGATCTGCTTGTCCAGCGCGGAAATCCGGCGAGCCAACCCGTCCGGGCGGCCCCCGTTCCGGCGCGACCGCAGCTCCGTCAGCCCCGGCGACGACTCCCGGCGGAACCCGAGTGCGAGCCGGATCCCCAGCCGCGCGGCGCGGTCCGCGAGCGGCGCGATCACCTCGCCGATCAGCTGTTCCGGCTCAGCCGCGTCGTCGATCGCGTTCACCACGACGGTGCGGCCGATGCCCGAATGCGTCGCGCCGTTGTCCAAGGTGAGGTCAAGCCGCTCCGCGAGCCGCTGCCGTACCTGCGCGGAGGTTTTGCCCGCCGCGTCGACCGCGAGATCGACGCTTCCCGCTGGCGGCAAGGTTTCCTTGGCCAGGGTGTCGCGCAGTTCGTTGGCCGCAGCGGAACGCTCGCGGTCGGCAAGCACCACCGCGAGATCAAGCGCGGCCGCTTTAGCGGACCCGGCCTCGCCGGTCACGACGATCCACACGCCGTGCCCCTCGCCGAACCAGCCCACGACTTCGCGCGCGAACTGCGGGTCGTAAGCGACCCGGTCGAGCTCGCGGCCGAAAGTCTGGTCGACGGCCGGACTCCCCTGCCCCCACCGGTCCGCGCCGAGGTAACCGAGAATGGTCTCGACCGGGATCATCCACGCGACCCGCTCGCCCTCGGCCTTGTACCGGGACACGACCATGCCGACCACGCGGCCGGTCTCCTCGTCGAGCACCGCGGTGCCGCTGAACCCGCCGGTGATCGGCTGGTCGTCGTTCTTCCGGGCCAGCTGGACCCATTCGCAGCCAGGCCCGCCTTCTCCGGCGAGCTCGCCGAACGTCCACAGCCCTTCGTCCGCGCCCGCCGGAAACCCGTAGGCGCGCACGGCTTGGCCGTCCGACAACGGCATCCGGTACAACGGCGCGCCCCATGCGCCCGGCACCCGTTCGGCCAGCCGCAGCACCGCGATGTCGCCGCGCTCGTCCCTTCCCGGCGGCACCCAAGCCCCCGGCGCAACGCGGCCGATGCGCACCGGAGTGCCGGGCAGCCCGACGAAATCGATGAGGACGTCCGCGTCCGGCCCGCCGGCCCGCTCGACGACGTGCGCGCAGGTGAGCACATGGTCCTCGTCGAGCATGGTGCCTGCCCCGCGGATCCCGCCCGTGCGGTCGCGCAGGCGAACCCGCCAGCGTCGACGCTCGGCCTGGTACCCCACGGGAGGACCCTACGCCGGACGCGCCGCAGGTCGGGCGGCGTTTGCGGAAAGTGGCCCACGCTGGAGCAGCAACCTCACCCGTTCAGCGGCGTCGCGGCACTTCTCGTGGGTGACACCGGTTTCTCCGCGATCGCTCCGTGTTGGCGGCCGGACAGCGAAGAAGCCGCTGACGTTGACGACACCGCCGGGCAGACTACCGAAAAGCCCGCGAATTTCAGGTTTCCCCGCGCTGGTGCGAAACGGATCGGCCGGACACCGTACCCGCGTGGGCTGCCGATTCGTGGTCGCCCGGCCGGATTCGCCGCCGATTTCGTTGTCCGCACCGCAGATCCGGGACCGCCCGACCGGATGCCGTCACCCGTTCCGCCGGACTCGTCCTCGCCCGAACGGACGCGGTGCCGATTCCGCCGGAAGAGCCAATGCCAGGAGCTGATAATAAGCCGCGTGACCCCGGCTCACTGACCATCCACAAAGGACGCCAACAGCACCGGAACGCCCGATTTGCCGCCGTGTGACCGGGTCTTGTCGTCCGTGAAGGGCTCCTTGAGGAAATCTGATTCCCTCAAGGAGCCCTTCATCGGGCGCCACCGAGATCTTCCTGGTGCGCCACGGGGAATCGAT
>NZ_JBEXMH010000108.1:0-21078 GCF_040610415.1 Amycolatopsis sp. NPDC004079
CCAATGTGGCATTGGGTGCGTGGGATGCACCCAATGTGGCGTTCGGTGCGTCAGATGCACCCAATGCCACATTGGGGCGCTGCGGACGGGCTCGGCGAGTGAGGGTTAGTGGCGGCGGGTGCGGACGGCGGTCGCCAGGGTGTCGAGCAGGTCTTCCGTCGTGTTCCAGTCCATGCAGGCGTCGGTGATGGACTGGCCGTAGGTCAGATCGCTCGCCTGGCCCAGCACCAGGTCTTGGCGTCCGGCTACCAGGTTGCTTTCCAGCATCAGGCCCGCGATTCCGCGTTCCCCGGCGGAGATCCGGCCGGCCAGGTCGCGGACGACCTCCGACTGGCGGACGTGGTCCTTGTTGCTGTTGCCGTGGCTCGCGTCGATCACCAGGCGTTCCGGCAGGCCGGATTTCGCCAGGCGGGCGAGGGTTTCCTCCACGCTGGCCGGGTCGTAGTTCGGGCCTGCGGAGCTGCCTCGCAGGATTACGTGGCAGTCCGGGTTTCCGGAGGTCGTCACCAGGGCGGCCAGGCCGTCCACGTTGATGCCGGGGAAGACATGCGAGGCAGCGGCGGCGCGGGTCGCGTCCACGGCTACCTGGATGTCGCCTTCCGTCGAGTTCTTGATGCCGACCGGCATGGACAGGGCGCTGCACAGTTGCCGGTGGACCTGGCTGGCCGCTGTACGGGCGCCGATTGAGCCCCAGGTGACGATGTCGGCGATGAACTGCGGGGTGATCGGGTCCAGGAACTCGCAGCCGACCGGGAGGCCCAGTTCGGAGACGTCGAGCAGGAGTTTCCGGGCCAGGCGCAGGCCCTTGTTGACGGCGAAGGTGCCGTCCAGGTCGGGGTCGTTGATCAGGCCCTTCCAGCCCAGCGTGGTGCGCGGCTTTTCGAAGTACACCCGCATCACGATGTGCAGGTCTTCGCGCAGAGTCTCGGCCTTGGCGGCCAGGCGGCGGGCGTAGTCGAGGGCGGCTTCGGGGTCGTGGACCGAGCACGGGCCGACGATCACCGCTAGCCGGTCGTCGCGGCCGTCGAGGATGTCGACGGTTTCCGTCCGGCCGTTTTGCACCACCTTCGCGACGGCTACGTCCACGGGATGGTCTTCGCGCAATAACGCGGGCGAGATGAGGGGACTGACCGAAGTGGTGCGGCGGTTGTCCAGGGTGCTCGCGTCGGCGGGGGCGGCGACGAGGGGGGTGTTCATGTGCGGGTGGTTCCTTCCTGGTGGACACCGACCCGCGGGAGAATTGCCGAGCCGGTTCTAGATCCGGCTCGGGGTGGAGGTCAGCGCAGGTTCACGCCGCCGTGCCCACCCGGGGCCGGCTTCGTAAACCAGAAATAGCGCTGCACGGCCCCAAGGTAACACACCGTTCAGACCGCCCCGCCCGGACCGGATTGGGCAGGTGGTCCGCCCTGCACCGATCCAGATGAAAGCCGCTACGCTGTCCGCGGACTGTGACTGCACTCTCCCTGCGAGGAAAGACGGAGGCAACAGATGCGTGTCGGTGTGCTGACGGGGGGCGGCGACTGCCCCGGCCTGAACGCGGTCATCCGCGCGGTGGTCCGCAAGGGCGTCGAAGTGCACGGCTGGGAGTTCGTCGGCTTCCGCAACGGCTGGCAGGGCCCGCTGACCGGCGACAGCCGGCCGCTCGGCCTCGCCGACGTCGAGGACATCCTCACCCGCGGGGGCACCATCCTGCGGTCGTCGCGGACGAACCCGTACAAGGTCGACGGCGGCGTCGACAAGATCCGCAAGGTGCTCGCCGACCAGGGCGTGGACGCGCTGGTCGCGATCGGCGGCGAGGACACCCTCGGCGTCGCCAAGCGGCTGACCGACGACGGCATCGGCGTCGTCGGCGTGCCCAAGACGATCGACAACGACCTCGGGGCCACCGACTACACGTTCGGCTTCGACACCGCGGTCTCCATCGCCACCGAGGCGATCGACCGGCTGCACACCACGGCCGAATCGCACCACCGCGCGCTCGTCATCGAGGTCATGGGGCGGCACGCGGGCTGGATCGCGCTGCACTCCGGCCTCGCCGGCGGCGCGAGCGTGATCCTGGTGCCGGAGCGGCAGTTCTCCGTCGACCAGGTCGTGCAGTGGGTCGAGCAGCGCTTCGAGAAGGAGTACGCGCCGATCATCGTCGTGGCCGAGGGCGCGCTGCCCGAGGGCGGCGAGGAGAAGCTGCTGACCGGCGAGAAGGACGCCTTCGGGCACGTCCGGCTCGGCGGCATCGGCAACTGGCTCGCCGACGAGATCACCGAGCGCACCGGCAAGGAATCGCGCGCGGTCGTGCTCGGCCACGTCCAGCGCGGCGGCACCCCGACCGCGTACGACCGGGTTCTCGCGACCCGCTTCGGCCTGCACGCGGTGGACGCGGTCGCCGACGGCGACTTCGGCGTGATGGTGGCGCTCAAGGGCACCGACATCGTCCGCGTGAAGCTGTCCGAGGCGACGGCTGAGCTGAAGACCGTTCCGCTGGAGCGGTACCAGGAAGCCGAAGTCTTCTTCGGCTGAGCCACGGGTAGGGGCAACCCCACCACGGTGCCGGGGGCGTGCGGTATTCCGCGCGCCCCCGGCTTTTTTCTACCCTCGGCTCGTGCGAATCTTCCTGGCGGGCTTGACGATGCTCTCGGTGGCCGCGGTTCCTCCCTCCACTGTGGACGGTGTGTGGCGGACGGACGGGTACGGGCAATTGGTCCAAGTGTCCGGCGGCAGGCTGACGACCTACGACGTCACCAAGGTCAGCTGCTTGCCCGGCACACTCTCCGGAACTGGCGACGGCACCAGGTTTTCGACCAACGAGGGCTCTGTCGTCACCATCCGCGCGGGCAGGATGAGTTTCGACGACAACCTGGGCGTGCGGTCGTTGCGCCGCGTCCCCGGCGGATTGCCGACTGAATGCCAGCGCCCGGCTGCCGACGTGTTCGACGTCTTCTGGCACACCTTCGCCGAGAACTACCCGTTCTTCCCAGCGAAAGGCGTCGACTGGAAGTCCGAAGGAGACGCAGCCCGCCGCGAGATCGCCGCGCATCCGGAACGGCTCTTCGACGTCCTTTGTGGACTGATCCGTCCGCTGCACGACGCTCATGTCGGCCTGCTCGCGGGGAGTCGGCATTGCTCGTCGCCCCGGCCCGGCACCCCGGATCTGGAAACGACCGCCCCGCGTGCGATGGCCGTCGCCGACGCGCATCTTCGCCCGCCGATCCGCCGCTGGGCCGACGGAGCCATCGTCTACTCCGATCTGCCGGAGGGTCGCGGATACCTGCGCATCAGCGGATTCCACGACTACGCCGACACTTTCGCCGCCAGCAGCAAGGTCCTGGCGACAGCGCTGGACCAGATCTTCACCGCCGACCGGGTGCACAATTTGCGCAGCCTGATCCTCGACCTGCGCGTCAACGGCGGCGGTGACGATCCGCTCGGCCTGCAGGTCGCCGCGCGGCTGACGGACGTCCCGCACTTCGCCTACGCCAAACGCGCCCGCAACGATCCCGATAATCCGGCGCGGTTCACCGCGGCGCAACCGTTCTTCGTGCAGCCCGCCGCGGCACCGCGCTACACCGGCCCGCTGACGATCCTGACCGGCAGCCTGGATGTTTCGGCGGGGGAGAACTTCCTGCAGGCACTGCTGAACCGGCATCCTCGGCCGGTCCTGATCGGACAGCCGACGCAAGGCGCCTTTTCGGACATGCTCGAGCGGACGTTGCCAAAGCAGGGATGGAAGGTGGTGCTGCCGAACGAGGAGTACCTCGACCCGCACGGCCGCACGTACGACGGCACCGGCATCAGCCCGGACATCGAGGTCCCGGTTTTCGCCCCGGACGACCTCGCCGCCGGGCGGGATCCGGCGCTGGCCGCCGCTCGCCGGTAAGGTGAGCGCATGGGGTCGGTCAAGCAGTTCCAGGTCACTTTCGATTGCGCGGAACCCGTGCGGGTCGCCCGTTTCTGGTGCGAGGTGCTGGGGTACGTCGAGCCGCCACCGCCGAAAGGGTTCGCCGACTGGGCCGAGTTCGACCGCACCCAGCCGCCCGAGGAGCAGGGCTCGTGGGCGGCCTGCGTCGACCCGAACGGGGTCGGACCGCGGCTGTACTTCCAGCGCGTGCCCGAAGGCCGCGTGGTGAAGAACCGCGTGCACCTCGACGTGCGCGTGGGCACTGGCTTGGTGGGCGAGGAGCGGCTGGCGGCCCTGAAGGCCGAGGCCGAACGGCTGGTGGCGCTGGGCGCGTCCATCGTGCAGGTGCTGGAGTCGGACGGCGTGAACGAGTCCTGCATCCCGATGCAGGACGTCGAGGGCAACGAGTTCTGCGTGGACTGAGAAAAGCCGCCGTGCCGCGGGACCCGCGGCACGGCGACTGTCGGATTCTCAGGAGACGGAAACGTGGGCCGGAGCGGTGAACGAGCCGCCCGACACCTGGTAGATCTGCGACACGGTGAGGCTGCCGCCGGCCGGGATGGCGTCCTGGCCGGTGATCACGACGTGCCCGGTCGACCCGGACGCGGTGCCCGGGTTCGTGTTCGACAGCGACTCGTTCGAGGCCAGGTCGAACGCCAGCGTCCAGCCGTTCGCCGCCGACGCGCCGCCGTTGGTGATCGTGAAGTGCGCGAAGGCGCCGAACCCGTAGTCGTAGTCGGTGGTGAACTTCGCGGTCAGCTTGCCCGCCGGGGCCGTCGTGACGGTCCAGGTGAACGGGGCCTGCGCGGTCGCCCCGGCGGAATCGGTGGCCGTCACGGTGACCTTGCTGGTGCCCTCGGCGCTCGGCGTGCCGGTGATGGAGCCGGTCTTGCCGTCGATGGCCAGCCCGGCCGGGAGGCCGTCCGCCGAGTACGTGTAGGGCGAGGTGCCGCCGGAAGCGCTGACCTTCAGCGAAACCGCCTTGCCCGCCACGCTGTTCTGGTTGCCCGGGTTGCTGACGCTCAGCTTGCCGTTGGTGCCGCCGCCCGGGGTGAGGCCGTTGA
This sequence comes from Amycolatopsis sp. NPDC004079, assembly GCF_040610415.1. Classification (NCBI taxonomy): domain Bacteria; kingdom Bacillati; phylum Actinomycetota; class Actinomycetes; order Pseudonocardiales; family Pseudonocardiaceae; genus Amycolatopsis; species Amycolatopsis sp. NPDC004079. The sequence goes on from NZ_JBEXMH010000108.1 coordinate 4,957, forward strand.
CGCCGTGCGGGGTGCCGAGGCCGGTCGGGCCGTCCCAGCCGGTGCCCGCGTCGCAGATGACGGTGCCGCAGCTGCCGTTGCTGCCCGAGGTGACGTCGTTGAAGTCACCGGTGTGCGCGTACGGGTAGGTCGCGGCGTTGTCGCCGTCCTTCGGCGTTCCGGCGAGCGCCCAGATGCCGGCGACGATCGGGGTGGCGAGGCTGGTGCCGCCGTACTGCGACTGCTGGCCGTTGACGTAGATCGTGATGCCGCTGTTGGGATCCGCGTCCGCCGAAATGTCCGAAGTGGCCCGATTGTCGCACGCGGTGCTGATCCCGTTCTGGAACGCGGGCTTGCTGAACTTGCTCGAACAGCCGCTGCCCGCCTTGTTCCAGGCGGTTTCGGTGTAGCCGCCGCCGGACGCGGTCAGCGTGGTGCCGCCGACCGCAACCACCTCGGGCGAGGTGGCCGGGTATTCGGCCTGCGTGCCGCTTTCGCTGCCCCAGTCGCCGGTGGCGCCGAGGATGGCGACGCCAGGGTGGTTGTAGTGCTGCTCGGCGTCCGAGGGGATCGCGCTTTCGTGGTCGGCGTAGCTGTTGGACACGATCTTCGCGCCGAGCCGGACCGCGCTGTCGACGGCCGCTGCGAGGTCGCTGTCCTCGTTGCTGTTGCCTTCCACCAGCAGGATCTTGCAATCCGGGCAGAGCGCGCTGACCGCGTCGACGTCGATCGCCATCTCGGTCGCCCAGCCCGAGTCGGTCTTGGACGGCAGCGTGCTCGTGCCGTCCTGGCCGACCACGGTCAGGCAGCCGTTCGCCTTGGTGCAGGAGCCGAGGTTCCAGTGCGACCGGAAGTCGTTCAGGTCCTTCTCGATGCCGGGGTCGTCGAAGGCGTCGACGATCGCGACGGTGGTTCCGCCGCTCTTCAGCCCGGCGACGCCGTAGGCGTTCTGCAGATCGGTCGGGCTCATCGCGCTGGCCGGACGGGCGCCTGCCGAAACCAGTTGCACCGCCTGGCATTTCGCGTAGCCCTCGGGGGCGCTGGCGCACGACGCCGGGCTCAGCCGCGGGCTGGCGTCGGCGGCCGGGGTGAACGTCGCCGCCACGCCCGCTCCCAGCGCGAGCGCCGCACCGGCGGCGGCCAGCCGTCTCAAGGTCGTTCCTGCACGCATCATCGCGTCCTTCCTGGTACGCCGCTGCCCGGAAGACGGGCGAAAAGCGGTGCCGCCATTGGATTTCACCGAGGCGGTGCGGAACCAGGAACAACCGGCACAACCGGCTGTTGTGCCGGGAGGAGGAACCCGACCTTCGGAGGATGTTCGCCGGTCCCGGGGCGAGCGACCATGGAGCGGCGGGAGGTGCGGGACATGCCGGACGGCGCGACGGAAACGTTCGACCGGACGCTGGTCCGGTTGCGCCGGGCGGCCGGGCTGACGCAGGAACAACTGGCGCAGCGCTGCGGGCTGAGCACCCGCGGCGTGGGGAATCTCGAACGCGGGCAGCGGCATCCGCGGCGGGTCACCGTGCAACTCCTCGCCGACGGTCTCGCGCTGCCCGCGGACGGCCGTGCCGAACTCCTCGCGGCCGCCCGGCGCGGCAGGCAGCGTCCGCCGGACAACCCGGTCCCACCGTCTCGTCCGGCACCGGATCTCATCGGCCGCGTCGAGGAACACGCCTTGCTGGACAAGCACATTTCCGGCACAGGCAAGCCGTTTCTGGTCTTCGCCGGGCAGACCGGCATCGGCAAAACCCGGCTGCTGACTGAAGCCGCGACGCTGGCCGAAACCCGGGGCACGGCGGTGCTTTCGACGGCGTGCTCCCGGCACGGCGGGGAGCCGTACGCGCCGCTCTCCGAAGCCTTCGCCCGGCACGCGTCAGAGCACCCCACCGGACCCGGCTTGGCGTTCCTGCTGCCCGAACAACGCACCGCCGAACCGGCCCCGCCCCGCTGGCTGATGTTCGCCGAAGCCGCGCGGTTTCTCGACACGCTCGCGCGCCGGCATGGCGTGCTCGTGATCCTGGACGACCTCCAATGGGCCGGTCCGGACGGCCTCGCGCTGCTGGCTTCGCTGGTCCAGGACGTCCGGCCGGATCGGGTCCGTTTCCTCGCCGCCTACCGCGACACCGAGATCGCCGCGGCTGAGCCGTTGGCCGACACCCTGCTCGAGTTGTACCGGAAAGGCTTGCTGGCACAGCATTCCCTGGCTCCGCTGGCGGACGACGACGCGACGATGCTGTTGCACCACAGCGCCGGGACCGAGGTGGGGCAGTCCGCTCGCGAACGGGTGCTTCGGCTGGCTGGCGGTCTCCCGTTGTTCCTGGTCCACCTGGGACACGTACTGGGCAGATCCGGCAAACCACCCGCGGAACTGCCGTGGGGACTTGCGCACGCGGTGCGGCGGCAGCTCGGTTCGCTGCCCGAACGGACGGCCGAAGTGCTGACGCTGCTGGCGGTCGGACAGCAGCGGATGGACCCGGACGTCCTCGCCGCCGCTGCCGGGCTGGATCCCGCGGAGCTGTCCGAAGTCCTGGCACCCGCGCACACCGCGCGGCTGCTCGACGAAAACGCCGAGGGCGTCCGGCTGACCCACGAACTGGTCGCCGAGGTGATGAACGGAGACCTGCCGCCAAGCCGTCGGCATGTGCTGCACCGCAGACTGGCCGAAGCACTGGGCGGCGCGGCGGCGGCGTACCACTACACGCACGCACAGGACACCGAACGGGCCGCGCAAACCTTGCGGCACGCCGCGGAAAAAGCCAGCAGGCAAGCCGCCCACGACACGGCCGCCCAGCACCTGGGCGCGCTGGTCGATCTGCTGGACCGCACCGGTTCGCAGGCCGCTGTCGCCGAAGCCGCCGAAGCATGGGCGGACGCACTCGCCGCCGCTGGCCGTTACGACGCCGCGCTCGCCGCCGCCGAACGCGCGCTTTTAGTGTACCGCAAGGAAGGCGACGAGGAACGGCAACGCCTGGTGATCGCCCGGATCGGCTACCTGCACTACCAACGCGGCACCCCGCGCGAGGGACTGGCGCGGATCGCGCCGACGCTGACCGAGGACCGACCCGGCGGATCAGCCGTCCGGCTGCGGCTGGCTCGCGCCGCCAATCTCTACCAGAGCACGCGCTATCGAGAGTCCGTCGAGGTGTCCACCGCCGCGATCGTTGCCGCAGAAGCAGCAGGGGACGAGCACGGCCTCTCGGGCGGACACCTGCGCCGGGGCTTGGCATTGCGGCTGCTGGGCCGCAACGACGAAGCGCTGACTGATCTGCACACCGCCGCCGCCACCGCGGAACTGTGCGGCGACCGGGAGATCGTCGTCCGCGCACTGACCGGTGTCGCCGTGCTGCACCACTACCGCGGCGAACTGGCCCGAGCCGACCGGCAGTTCGAGCGGATCTTCCGGCTGGCCGAGGAACTAGGCGACCGGGAACTGCTCAGCCGAGCCGTCTGCAACCTCGGCGCGAGCGCGGTCTACGTCGGCCGCTGGGGCGACGCTTTGCGGCGGTTCAGCCAGGCGCTGGAACTCGCGGGCCACGGCAGGTCTCCCATGTGCGGCGCGATGGCCCTCATCGGCCGGGGTGCGTTGTGGTCAGCCTGCGGCCGCTTCGGCGCGGCAGCCGACGATCTGACTCAAGTGATTCGGCTGGGGCGGGAAAGCGACAATGCCGACATCATCTGCAACGCGTCCGCTCAACTGGCGGAGAACGACGTGCGTGCTGGGCGTCCTGAGCGAGGAGTGCGCCGGTTGCTGCCGTTGCTCGCGATGCAGGGGGAGCGGAGTTGGCAGATGACGGACGCGCTGCCTTTCCTCGCCGAGGCGCAACTGGCGGCTGGAGATCCGGTTGCCGCTGGGGAGACTGCGGCGGAGGCTGTGGCTTGTACTGAGCACATTGATCATATCCTTGCCCGCACGGATGCGTTTCGGGTGCAGGGTCTTGCCGCGTTGCGCCGCGGATCCTTTGTCTTGGCAGAGGAAAGCCTCGGGGAAGCACACGTGCTGGCAAAAAGGATGACTTCACCGTACTTGCTCGCTCGGGTTCACGCAGCGCACGCTGGTTTGCTGGAGCGGCGCGGCGATAGCGTTGCTGCAGCTCGGGATCGAGCGCGCGCGGAGGAACTGTTCGCGGCTTTGCGGCGGGACGTGCTGGCCGGCGACTGAGTGTCCACTGTGGTCAGTCAGATCCGCGCCAGCTCGTCCAGAACCCCGGCCGCTTTCGCGATGTCCTCAGTCAACGGCCGATCCTCCAGCCGCTCATCCAACACCCCCACTGCAGCCGCGAAAGCCGCTCGCACCGGCAGATCCACCAGCTCCGCCTTCCGGATCCGCAACGCCCGCACCGCGGCCACCAGCTCGCAAGCCAGCACCTGCCGATAAGCAGCTGCGGCCGCCGTAGCAGCTCGCGCGGCCTGGGTCGAAAAACTCGCGTGATCCTCAATCCCGCGCGAAACCACAGCAGTCCCCAGCGTCGCAGGCAAGGCCGCCTGCCGCAGTTCGGTGAGCGCGTCGTGCGCCACGTACTCCAGAATCATCACCCCGGAACTCCCCGGCGGCCCGACCGCGAGAAACGGCCGCAAGCCAGTGAATTCCGGTTCCACGAGATCACCCAACCGAGCCACGGACAGCTCCGCCACCTGATGCACAGTCGCGCGGGCTTGATCGAGCGCAGTCGAGACGTACGCGGTGTGGAAGTGCGCATGGTGGTAAGCATCGCCGTGCACCGTAGAGATCATCGGATTTTCCGTGCTGGCATTGATCTCCACGGCAAGCACATCCCGCAGATAGTGGATCGCGTCCAAAGCGGGACCTTGCACCTGAGGAAAAGCACGCAACCCGAAGGGATCCTGAAGCCGACGCCCCGGCTTAGGCGTGCCGTGCATGCCCAACAGCCGACGCATCTCAGCCGCACAAGCCACCTGCCCCGCGTGCGGACGTGCTTCGTGCACAGGCGTCGCGTACGCCTCGGGGTTGCCGTCGAGAGCCACGTACGTGAGGGCTGCGACGGCGTGGCTCGCGCGGGTGAGCGTGTCCAGGCTCATCGCGGCGAGAGTCGCTTCGGCGAGCGTCGCGGCGTTGCTGCTCATGAACGCCAAGGCATCGCCCGCATGCACCGGAACCGGTGGCACCGCGCCGATCGCCCAATCGCGTTCACCGGCCAACGCGAGCGCGGTTTCCGCGAGCGGGGCGAGGTCGCCGGTGCCGATCGCGCCCAATCGGTGCACCACCGGCAGCGCGCCAGTGCGCACGGCCTCGGCGAGCGCATTGATCAGCTCCGGGCTGATTCCGGACCCGCCGGTCAGCAGCTGGTTGAGCCGGATCAGCAGCATCGCGCGGATCTGGCCGTCCGGCAGCAGGTCGCCGCTGCCGCCGGCGTGGCTGCGCAGCAACCGGAGGCCGTGCTCGGCGGGTTCGTCCACCGCGTCGTCCTTGTTCGCGCCGACGCCGGTGGTGCGGCCGTAGACCACTCGCCGGGTGCTCAGGTCCTCGGCCAGCTTCCACGAATGCTCGGCGGCGCGCATCGCGGCGATGGACACGTCGATCGCCAGCGGGCCTTCGGTGTGCGCCGCCGCGACCACGTCGGCGCACCGCAGGGTCCGGCCGTCCACTCGGATCACGGGGTGCTCCTCACTCGGTTTCGTCCAGCCGCTGTTCGAGCGCGTCGAGCCGGTCCGCCCAGAACTGCCGGTAGGGCGCGAGCCACGCGTCCACTTCGGCCAGCGGTTCGGCGCGCAGCCGGTAGCAGCGGCGCTGCGCGGACACCCGCACGGTCACCAGCCCCGCCTCGCGCAGCACGCGCAGGTGCTTGGACACGGCGGGCTGGCTGAGCCGCAGTTCGGCCACCAGCTCGCCGACCGACCGCTCGCCCTGCAGCAGCAGGTCCAGCAGCGCGCGGCGGCGGGGTTCGGCCAGCACGTCGAAGGTCTGCATCACCCCGGAAATCTGCCTCGCGGGGCATATGCCTGTCAAGGAATGCGAGTACCGCCGAATGTCCGTTTTATGGTCTAAACCATTGACCTGGTGGTCTAGTCCACTTACGGTGCATTCGTCCCCACCGTTACCGCTTCGTCACCGACGGTGACTCCTGAAGGGAGCAACGATGCTTCGCTTGCGCAGAAAACGCCTGCTGGCACTGGCCGGCCTGGCAACCGCGGCGTTCGCCGCCGCGGCCGCGCTCGTCCCCGCCGCTTCGACGGCCGCGCCCGCGAGAACCGAGGCCGCGGCCGGAAAAGTGGTCGGCTACTTCACCGACTGGGGCATCTACGACCGCAACTACCACGTGAAGAACATCGAGACGTCCGGCTCGGCGAACAAGCTCACGCACATCAACTTCGCCTTCGGCAACGTCACCGGCGGCGGCTGCGCGATCGGCGACGCGTGGGCCGACTACCAGAAGACCTACGACGCGGCGGGCAGCGTCGACGGCGTCGCCGACACCTGGGACCAGCCGCTCGCGGGCAGTTTCAACCAGCTCAAGAAGCTGAAGGCCAAGCACCCCGGGCTGAAGATCATCTGGTCGTTCGGCGGCTGGACCTGGTCCGGCGGCTTCGGGCAGGCCGCGAAGAACCCGGAAGCCTTCGCCAACTCCTGCTACAACCTCGTCAACGACAAGCGCTGGGCCGGGCTGTTCGACGGCATCGACCTCGACTGGGAGTACCCGAACGCGTGCGGTCTCACCTGTGACACCAGCGGTCCCGACGCGCTGAAGAAGCTGCTCGCGGCCGTGCGAGGCAAGTTCGGCTCGTCGAAGCTCGTCACCGCCGCGATCACCGCGGACGGCAGCAACGGCGGCAAGCTCGACGCGACCGATTACGCGGGCGCCGCGCAGTACGTCGACTGGTACAACGTGATGACGTACGACTTCTTCGGCGGCTGGGCCGCGCAGGGACCGACCGCGCCGCACTCGCCGCTCACGTCGTACAACGGCCTGCCGACGCAGGGCTTCTACTCGGACGCGGCCATCCAGAAGCTCAAGACCAAGGGCGTCCCGTCCTCGAAACTGTTGCTGGGCATCGGGTTCTACGGCCGCGGCTGGACCGGCGTCACGCAGAGCGCGCCGGGCGGCACCGCGACCGGACCGGCTCCGGGCAAGTACGAACAGGGCATCGAGGACTACAAGATCCTCAAGACGAGCTGCCCGGCGACCGGAACCGTCGCGGGCACCGCGTACGCCAAGTGTGGTTCGAACTGGTGGAGCTACGACACCCCGTCGACCATCGCGGGCAAGACGTCGTACGCGCGGTCGCAGGGCCTCGGCGGCACCTTCTTCTGGGAGCTGTCCGGCGACACCTCGAACGGCGAGCTGATCACGGCACTCGCCAAGTAGCCCCGCCCGATGCGGCCGGGGCGCCGATTCTGTCGGCGCCCCGGTTTATCGTGCTGCGGGTGAAGTTCAGCGGATTCGGGGAGCACGCCGTCGAGTTCTACGACGGGCTGCTCGCGGACAACACCAAGGCCTATTGGGACGACAACGTGGCGGTCTACAAGGAGCACGTGCGGGCTCCGATGGAGGCGCTGCTGGCCGAGCTGGAGCCCGAGTTCGGCGCGGGGTTCGGCGAGGCGAAGGTGTTCCGGCCGTATCGCGACGTCCGGTTCGCCAAGGACAAGACGCCGTACAAGACCCACTGCGGCGGGGTGATCGAGTCCGGCCGCGGCGGGGGAGCGTATTACGTCGAGGTCGGCCCGGTCGGGCTGCGCGTCGGCGGCGGCTGCTTCCACCTGGCCTCGGACCAGCTGGCCCGATACCGCACGGCCGTCGACACCGAACTGCACGGGCCCGCGCTGGAGAAAATCCTGGCGGGCCTGCGCAAGGCGGGCTGGGAAATTCTCGGCGACCGGCTGAAGTCCAAACCGCGCGGGTTCGCCGAGGACCATCCGCGCCTCGACCTGCTGCGGCACCGTTCGGTGTACGCCGTCCGCGTCTGGGAGCCGGACGACTTCCTGCACGAGCGCGAGACCTTCGACCGGGTGCGGAAATCGTGGCGTCAGCTGCGGAAATTCAACGAATGGGCACGCGACCACGTGGGTCCGAGCGAGAAACCGCGGCGCTGAGTCCGGCCTCCCCCGTCCGGGTGATTCCGGGCGCCCGGGTGCGGCGCGGTCGCCCAGCGCACGCCGGTGCCCGGAACTGAATCCTTCCCGCGTTCCGGGGCCGGAACTTCGGGATCGGTACAGACGGGAGCGGCCCGAGCGACTAGGCTCTCCGGACGTGAGCCGACGCGCGAAGATCGTTTGTACATTGGGTCCCGCGACCTCCACGCCGGAGAAGATGCGGGCACTCGTCGACGCCGGGATGGACGTCGCGAGGATGAACTTCAGCCACGGCAGCCACAGCGACCACAAGCAGGTCTACGACCTGGTCCGGTCCGCGGCCGCCGAAAGTGGCCGGGCGGTGGGGATCCTCGCCGACCTGCAAGGACCGAAGATCCGGCTGGGCACCTTCGCCAGCGGATCGGCGGAATGGCACACCGGGGACGTCGTCCGGATCACCGTCGAGGACGTCGCCGGCACCCACGACCGGGTTTCGACCACCTACAAGGGACTCGCCCGCGACGCCAAGCCGGGTGACCGGCTGCTGGTCGACGACGGCAAGGTCGGCCTGGTGGTCAAGGACGTCGAGGGCCCGGACGTCGTGTGCGAGGTGACCGAGGGCGGCCCGGTCAGCAACAACAAGGGCGTGTCGCTGCCCGGGATGGACGTCTCGGTGCCCGCGCTGTCCGAGAAGGACATCGAGGACCTGGAGTTCGCGCTGCACCTCGGCGTCGACTTCATCGCGCTGTCCTTCGTGCGCTCGCCCGCCGACATCGACCTCGTGCACCAGGTCATGGACCGCGTGGGCAAGGGACGCCTCCCGGTCGTGGCGAAGATCGAGAAGCCCGAGGCGGTCTACAACCTCGAGGCCATCGTGCTGGCCTTCGACGCGGTGATGGTCGCCCGCGGCGACCTCGGCGTCGAGCTGCCGCTCGAGCAGGTCCCGCTGGTGCAGAAGCGCGCCATCCAGATCTGCCGCGAGAACGCGAAGCCGGTCATCGTCGCCACGCAGATGCTGGAATCGATGATCAACAACTCCCGCCCGACCCGCGCCGAGGCGTCCGACGTCGCGAACGCGGTCCTCGACGGCGCGGACGCGGTGATGCTGTCCGGCGAGACGAGCGTCGGCCGGTACCCGATCGAAACGGTCCAGACGATGGGCCGGATCGTCGAGGCCGTCGAGACGGATTCGCCGGTCGTGCCGCCGCTGTCGCACGTGCCGCGCACCAAGCGGGGCGTCATCTCCTACGCCGCCCGCGACATCGGCGAGCGGCTCAACGCCAAGGCGCTGGTCGCGTTCACGCAGTCCGGCGACACCGTGCGCCGCCTCGCGCGGCTGCACACGCGGCTGCCGCTGATGGCGTTCACGCCGGAGCAGAGCGTCCGCAGCCAGCTGGCGCTCACCTGGGGCACCACGACGCAGATCGTGCCCCGGGTGGACTCCACCGACCAGATGATCCAGCAGGTCGACCACGCGATGCTCGAAATGGGCAAGTACCAGCGCGGCGACCTCGTGGTGATCGTCGCCGGCTCCCCGCCCGGGACCGTCGGGTCGACCAACCTGATCCACGTCCACCGGCTCGGTGAAGACGACCACGCATAAGGGACGTGCCGGAACCCTGGCACATAAGGTTCCGGCATGACTGAGATGGCCAGGGAAGCCGCCACCGGACTCGACGCGAGCACCGGTGGCGGCGGGCAGCCGGTGCTGGACAAGCTCGTCGCGCTGCTGGACCTGGAGAAGATCGAAGAGAACATCTACCGCGGCGTCTCGCCCGCGCACTCGCCGGTGCGCGTGTTCGGCGGGCAGGTCGCCGGGCAGGCGCTCGTCGCGGCGGGCCGGACCGTCCCGGAGGAGCGGCGGGTCCATTCGCTGCACGCGTACTTCATCCGCGGCGGCGACCCGAGCGTCCCGATCGTGTACGAGGTGGACCGCATCCGCGACGGCCGCTCGTTCACCACCCGGCGCGTGGTCGCGGTCCAGCACGGCAAGGCGATTTTCTCGCTGTCCGCGTCGTTCCAGAAGGACGAGCCGGGCATCGACCACGCCGAGCCGATGCCGGCGGACGTGCCCGCCCCGGAGACGCTGCCGACCTTCCCCGAGCTGACCGCGGGCTACGGCCTGCGCTTCAGCGAGGTCCCGCGGCCGATCGACATCCGCTACATCGGCGAGCCGCCGTGGGTCACCCGCACCACCGGCGAACGCCCGACGCACCACCGGGTCTGGATGCGCGCCGACGGAACCCTGGCCGACAACCAGCTGCTGCACGTCTGCGTGCTCGCTTACGCCTCGGACATGACACTGCTCGACTCGGTGCTCGCGCGGCACGGCGTGTACTGGGACGTCGACAAGGTGCTCGGCGCGAGCCTCGACCACGCGTTGTGGTTCCACCGTCCGTTCCGGGCGGACGAGTGGTTCCTTTACGACAGCACGTCGCCGAGCGCCTCGGGCGCGCGCGGGCTGGCCACCGGACGGTTCTTCACCCGCGACGGCCTGCACGTCGCGACCGTGGTCCAAGAAGGACTGCTGCGGGTCCGATAAGGACATCCGGCCCGTCGATGACCACTCAGAGTGGCTGTCTGCGGAGGAAAACGCCGAAAACTGTCGTGCGGGCAACGCGAAATTGCGCGGGAAACACGTTTGGGTAATACCTGTGCGGCGAAGGAAGGTGCCCGGGACCGGTCGGGGGTCGGCCCCGGACACCACGTCATCCGGTTTTCGCGGTAGCCGCGAATGGCCCCGGACGGCCGTCGTCTACGCTGCTCAGGGCTGTCGGCGCGACTGGATTCGCGTCTCGGCCCGCAGGATGCCAGAGTACAAGCGCACTCTGCACAATGCAGGTCGGAACCAGGTGTCGGCATCTCCCGGAGCGACGGCGGGAATTCCCCGATGTGATTACTCCACTGACAAGTCGATCACCTGGTTAGATATGCGGTGCGGGAACAAATACGGACCGGAGGTGCTGCCGTGGCGAGAGGCCAGGGACCGACCGTTCGCCGCCGGCGCCTCGCGAGCGAGCTGCGGAGGCTGCGCGAAGCCGCCGATCTCACCATCGACGAGGTCGGCGAGAAGCTGGAGTGCTCGGCGTCCAAGGTGAGCCGCATCGAGACCGGCCACGTCGGCGTCACCCCGCGCGACGCGAGGGACATGCTCGCGCTGTACGGCATCACCGGCGACGAGCAGGAGGCGCTCGTCCAGCTCGCGCGCGAAGCGCGCAAACGCGGCTGGTGGCACGCCTACAACGAAGTCTTCACCGGCACCTTCGTCGGCCTCGAAGCCGACGCGAGTTCGCTGCGCGCGTTCCAGGCGCTGCTGGTTCCGGGGTTGCTGCAGACCGAGCGCTACGCGTTCTCGGTGATCCGCGCGCTGCGCCCGGACGCCGAGGAGTCCGAGACCCGCCGCCGGGTCGCCGCGCGGATGGCGCGCCAGCAGCTGCTGACCGACGACCCGCCGGTCGAGTACTGGGCGGTGATCGACGAGGCGGTGCTGCACCGCGTCGTCGACAGCGCCGAGGTGATGGCCGAACAGCTGTACCGGATGAGCGCGATGGCCGAGAAGCCGAACGTGACCGTCCAGGTGGTGCCGTTCGGAGCCGGGGCGCATCCCGGCATGGAGGGACCGTTCCTCATCATGGGCTTCCCCGAGCAGGCCGATCCCGACGTGGTCTACGTCGACGACAGCACTTCCAGCGGCCTGTACCTCGAACAGCCCGACGACGTCCGGCGCTACGCGCTGATGTTCGACCACCTGCGCGCAGCAGCGCTGAAACCGGACGATTCGGTGGCTCTGATCACCGACGCGGCCGGCCGGTTCGCCGAACAGGCCGCCGTGGTTCAGGAACCGAGGAACACCAACCCGAGACAGTGAGGATGTGGGGACCATGATGGCCGACCTTTCCGGTGCCCAGTGGCGCAAGAGCAGCTACAGCGGCGGCGGCAACGACTGCGTCGAGGTCGCCTTCGTCGCGGGCGGAGCCGCGGTGCGCGACTCCAAAGACCCGGAAGGCGGAGCGTTCCGCCTGCCCGCCGCCGGCTGGCAGGCGCTGCTGGACGCGGTGCGCGGCCAGGGACAGGCTTGACCCGTTCGCCCGGCTGATCGCTGCACTAAGACCCCTTACCCCGCTCGACCTGGACTTCCTTAGGCGAGAGCGCGGGTAAGGGGTCTTTTCGCGTCCGGGTGTAGGCGATCACCTGATGTCCGGGGCGGGCCCTCAGCACGAAAGTGGTCTTCGTCAAGGAACCACGAACCGCTGGGGAGAATCCGATGAGCGACTACAACTGGGACGCCACCCGCGCCGAGGTGGACTACCGGATGGCCGAACTGCGCCGCGCCGCCCGCCAGGCCCGCATGAGCCGCGGCAACCGCGTGGTCCGCTGGGTGCGCGCACACCGCGTCACGAACGTCGAGGTGCCTCGCCAGCAAAGGCGGACGGCGACGGTACCGGAGGCCCGGGCGCGACATAGCGCATGAGCCCCGGGCCCGGGTCGGGGACGGTAAGGGGGTCGGGCGGGGCGGCAGGCCGGAACACGGTTTCCGGGCGGCCGCTCCGCCCGCCGGATCCGGTCTCGCTGTGCCGCCCGGCGCCGCTGCTTTGCCCGTCGGACGCACCCCGTCCGCGACGCCCGCCAGGAGAAGCTCCCGCAGAGGTCCGTGAAGGGAACCCTGCGGGAATCAGAGTCCCTCAGGGTTCCCCTCACGGACCTCTCCCAAGCACCGTCGCGAGCTAAGCGGCGGCCTGCTTCACCCAGGAACTTGCCGCGGCCCGCGCGCCGATCGGTCCCCGGAGCACCGGCCGGACCGGTTCCGAAGAGACGCGGCGGGGCGCCCTTCGTCCGCCGATCGGACGGAGATCACTGGCCGAACCGGCCGCCACGAGGAAATCCATGTCGGAACTGTCGGGGGTGTAGGTGAGAATGCATCTCGTGCCTCGTCTCGGTTCCGGTATCCCGCTCGTCGCCCGCACGCAAGAGATGCGGCGGCTGCGAGCGGCCTTCGCGCGCGCAGAACGCGGAGAAGCAGGTGCGGTGCTCATCGCGGGCGACGCCGGGGTCGGCAAAACCCGCCTGCTCACCGCGCTCGGGGAGCACGTCGCCGGCTGCGGCGGGCTCGTGCTCACCGGCCGGTGCATCGACGTGCGCGACGGCGGTCTGCCTTATCTGCCGTTCGCCGAGGCGCTGGCTCCGCTGGGCTCGTCGGCCGATCCCGCGGTTTCGGCGGCGGTGCGGGCGCGGTCCGCGCTGGGGATGCTGCTGCCCCAAGGCGGCGATCCGCAGCCCGCGGCCACCGGCGACCACGGGCAGGTGTCCGAAGGGGAGCGCGAGGGCGTCCGCCGGGTGCGGCCTGAGCAGGACCTGGGTCAGCTCCAGCTGTTCGACGCGGTACTGGGGGTGCTGACCGAGGTCGGCCAGGAGCAGCCGGTGGTCGTCCTGCTCGAAGACCTGCACTGGGCGGATTCCTCCACCCGCAACCTGCTGTCCTTCCTGCTCAGCCGCCTGCGCGCGCAGCGGCTGCTGGTCGTCGGCAGCTATCGCGAGGAGGACGTCCACCGCAGGCATCCGCTGCGGGGTCTGCTGTCCGAACTGGTCCGGCTGAACACCGTCGAACAGGTCGCGCTGGCTCCGTTCGGACCGGCCGACGCGCGCGCGTTCGTCGCGGCGCTCGCCGAAGAACCGCTGTCGCCGGACGTGGTCGCGGACATCGCCGAACGGTCCGAGGGCAACCCGTTCTTCGTCGAGGAACTCCTTGCCACGGGAGCGGACTGCCAAGATCTCCCCGCCGGGCTCGCCGAAGTCCTCCTCGCCCGGCTGGAACGTTTCCCCGCCGAGACGCGCCGGGTTCTCCGGGTCATCTCGGTCGCCAACGAATCGGTCTCGCACGCCGCCCTCGCGCAAGTCGCGGGCATCGGGGACCTGGAGCTGGACGAGGCTCTGCGGGAAGCCGTGCAGCACCACGTCCTTGTCATCGAGGACGGTTTCTACACTTTCCGCCACGCTTTGCTGCAGGAAGCGGTCTACGCGGACCTGCTTCCCGGCGAGCGCACGCGGATGCACGCCGGATACGCGGCGCGGATCAAGTCGATGCCGCAGGGCCGCGGCCACGACGCGAAGCTGGCCTTCCACAGCCTGGAAAGCCGGGACTTCGACACTGCCCTGTCCGCGTTGCTCCGCGCCGCCGACGAAGCGGAAAAGCTCGGCGCGCCCGGTGCGGCGCTGCGGCACATCGAGCAAGCACAGTCCATTTGGGACGCCGTGGCTCCGGAAAACCGTCCCGACGGCGTCAACGAGTTGAAGCTGCTCAGCGAGGCCTCGTACTTCGCTGGCACTTCCGGCGAGCCAGAGCGTGCGGTGGCGTACGCGCGGTCAGCTACCGAAGCCCTCAAACCGGACGCGTCGCCTGAGCATGCGGCGAAGGTCTGGCGTCGGCTGGCCGAAACGCTGCTCACGCTGGAAGGCACGTTCGACGAGGCGGTCCGCGCGATCGAGCGGGCTTGGGAGCTGGTTGCCGAGCGGGAACCTAGCGGTGCACGCGCGTGGGTGCTGGCTTCCCGTGCTGGGTTCCAGCGGCTGCGAGACCAGCACGCCGAGGCGTTGGCCAGTGCGCATACCGCGGTTGCCGACGCGCGCGCCGTTGGCGCGGTCGGGGCTGAGGCGTCGGCGCTCGTCACGCTCGGCACGTTGGCCGATAGCGCGGGCGACGCTGGCGAGGCCCGCGAGCGCTTGCGGGAAGCCGAACAGAAGGCGCACGACGCGGGTGCGTTGAACGTCGAGATTCGCGCGATGTACTTCCTCGCCCTCAGCTACGACGACCAAGCCGAGATGGACCTGGCGCTTGCGCATGCCGCACGCGGCGTCGCACGGGCTGAGGAAACCGGACTTACCTGGAGTACGTACGGGTTGGAGTTGCGGGCCCGGTTGCTCTACTTGCGTTACCTCAGCGGGGATTGGCCGAAGGAGGACGCTGCCGGGCGCGCGCGCCGAGGCGTGTCCAGTGCGGTCGCTGCTCGGATCTTGGCCAATTGGGTGCTGTTCCTGGTGGGGCGCGGGCGGTTCGCGGACGCGGCCAAGGCGTTGCCCGGGCTTCGGCAGCAGTGGATGGCGGATCTGCAGATCGCGATGGCGGCTGGGGACGCCGCGATTGAGCTGGCCGCTTGGCGCGGAGAGCATTCCGAGGCGTTGCGGATCACTGACGAGTTGGTGTTGTGGCTGGAGAAGGCCGAGTCCGCGCTGTTGGGCGGGATTCGGATCGTGGCGTTGGCGATTCCGTCCGCCGCCGCGTTGGCTGCTGAGGCTCGGGCCAAGGGGGATCAGGCCGCGGCGGACGGTTTTGCGGCTGTCGGGCGCCGGCTTGTGGCGCATGGGCGGCGGTGCGCTGCTGAGGGGCATCCGCGTTCCGGGACTATGGGACCGGAGGGGCGGGCTTGGCTGGCGCGGATGGAGGCCGCCGCGTCTGCGTTGGAGGGGCCCGCGGATCCGGATCTTTGGGCGGACGCGGCTGAGGCCTTTTCGTACGGGGCCGTTTACGAGCAGGCGGTTTGTCGGTGGCGGCAAGGGGAGGCGTTGCTGGCTGCCGGACGGGCTGGGGCGGCCGAGGCGTTGGAGGCTGCGCATTCGGTCGCGGTGAAGCTGGATGCTGTTCCGTTGCGGGATGCGGTTCGGGAATTGGCGCATCGGGCCCGGGTGGAGTTGTCCGGTGTCGAGGCTGTGCCTGCCCGACCGCAGCTGAACCCCTTGACCGATCGGGAGCGAGACGTGCTGGAGCGGGTTGCGCTGGGGCGGACTAATCGGCAGGTGGGGGAGGAGCTGTACATCTCCGAGAAGACGGTGAGTGTGCATCTGTCTCGGGTGATGGCGAAGTTGGGGGCTAGTCGGCGGGCTGAGGCTGTCGCTATTGCTTATGACCGGGGGTTGCTTACTGTTCCTGACTGAGGTGGGTGGCTCGTCGCCTGGCGGCGACATCGGCCCTGGCGTGCGTGGGGCACCCCGAAGCTTGATTGTGCTGACGGTCTGGGGTTGCTTGTCAAGGCGGGAAAGATGCCTTGACAAGCAACCCCAGACCGCAGGGAGGCTTCGTATCGGGGTGCAGGGCGGGGGGGGGGTGCCTCGATAGCTGGGTGGGC
>NZ_JBEXMH010000109.1:0-20728 GCF_040610415.1 Amycolatopsis sp. NPDC004079
CTGAGTGCGGTCTGCTGCCGAGATGCGGTCAGGGCGGAATCGGAAGCGCGCCCGAACCGCAGAGGAGGCTTCGTATCGGGGTTGGGGCGGGGCCGGGTGCCTCGATGGTTGGGTGCATCGGCTGCGCGGCTGTCCGTGAGGGGAACCCTGAGGGACTCTGAGTCCGTGAGGGTTCCCCTCACGGACTTCGGCCTAGCCGCCTCGCCCGAAAGCCGTGAAGGGCTCCTTGAGGGAACTAGATTCCCTCAAGGAGCCCTTCACGGACCAAGAAAGCGGATCAGGCGCCGGCCAGGGAGCGCAGGGCGTCTGCGCGGGCGGTGCTTTCCCAGGGGAGGTTCAGGTCCGGGCGGCCGAAGTGGCCGTAGGCCGCGGTCGGGGCGTAGATCGGGCGCAGGAGGTCCAGGTCGCGGATGATCGCGGCGGGGCGCAGGTCGAAGACCTCGCTGATGGCCGACTGGATCTTGGTCGGGTCGACCGTTTCGGTGCCGAAGGTCTCGACGAACAGGCCGACGGGGGCGGCCTTGCCGATCGCGTACGCCACCTGCACCTCGACCCGTCCGGCAAGCCCGGCCGCGACCACGTTCTTGGCCACCCAGCGCATCGCGTACGCGGCGGAGCGGTCCACCTTGGACGGGTCCTTGCCGGAGAACGCGCCGCCGCCGTGGCGGGCCATGCCGCCGTAGGTGTCGACGATGATCTTGCGGCCGGTGAGCCCGGCGTCGCCCATCGGGCCGCCGATCACGAAGCGGCCGGTGGGGTTCACCAGGAGGCGGGTGCTGCCGGTGTCGAGGCCCAGTTCGGCCAGCTCCGGCTCCACGACGTGCTTGCGCACGTCGACGCCGAGCATCTGCTCCAGGTCGATCCCGTCCGCGTGCTGGGTGGAGACCACGACGGTGTCGAGCCGCACCGGCTGTTCGCCCGCGTACTCGATGGTGACCTGGGTCTTGCCGTCGGGACGCAGGTACGGCAGAACGCCGTCCTTGCGGACCGCGGTCAGCCGGCGCGAGAGGCGGTGCGCGAGCGCGATCGGGAGCGGCATCAGCTCGGGCGTGTCCGAGCAGGCGTAGCCGAACATCAGGCCCTGGTCGCCCGCGCCCTGGCGGTTGATCTCGTCCTCGTCCGATTCCACGCGCGACTCGTACGCCGTGTCGACGCCCTGGGCGATGTCGGGCGACTGCGACCCGATCGCCACGTTCACGCCGCAGGAGTTGCCGTCGAAGCCCTTGGCCGACGAGTCGTAGCCGATGCGCAGGATGACGTCCCGCACGATGGTGGGGATGTCCGCGTACGCCTCGGTCGTCACCTCGCCCGCGACGTGCACCTGGCCCGTCGTGATCAGGGTCTCGACGGCGACCCGGCTGCGCGGGTCCTTGGTCAGCAGGCCGTCGAGGATCGAGTCGCTGATGGCGTCACAGATCTTGTCGGGGTGGCCCTCAGTCACGGATTCCGACGTGAACAGCCTTTTCGTGGACGCAGACACGACCTCGTCACTTCCCTCGGTCAAGCGGTGGCGCCCCACCGGATTTCAGGCGCTCCTGGCACAGCCCACCCTACCCAGCGGGCCTGTAGCTAGAGTCGACGTTGGATCAACGCTGTTACGGCATCCCACAATGTGGCCGCCAGCCGCGCCTTCGCGCCCTGCGCGATGACCTGCTCAGTGCCGTCCGCGGCGAGCAGCCAGCCCGAATTGTCCTCGGTGCCGAAGGCTTTTCCGTCGCCGACCGCGTTGACCACGAGCAAATCCGCGCCCTTGCGCCGAAGCTTGGCGCGGGCGTGGTCGAGCACACTGCCGTTCTCGTCACCGGTTTCCGCGGCGAAACCCACCACGATCTGCCCGGAACGCCGTTCCCGCACCACTTCGGCGAGGATGTCGGCGTTGCGGTCGAGCGCGATGACCGGGTCCGGGCTGTCGTCGGACTTCTTGATCTTGTGGTCGGCCAGCGTCGCGGGCCGGAAATCCGCGACCGCGGCGGCCATCACGACGACATCCGCGTTTGCCGCGGCGGAATGCACCGCTTTGCGCATTTCTTCCGCGGTGGACACGCGGTGCAGCGTCGCGCCCGCCGGGGCGGGGAGTTCGTCGGTGTGCCCGGCGACCAGCGTGACCTCGGCGCCGCGCTGCGCGGCGACCCGGGCGAGAGCGAAGCCCTGTTTGCCGGACGAGCGGTTGCCGAGGAAGCGGACCGGGTCGAGCGGTTCGCGGGTGCCGCCCGCGGAGATCACCACGCGGAGGCCTTCGAGGTCTCGCGGCAGCGCCTTCGGTTCGGCGAGCAGCAAGCGGGCCAGGTCGACGATCTCGGCCGGGTCGGCGAGCCGTCCCTTGCCGGTGTCGACACCCGTCAACCGGCCCGCCGCGGGTTCGGTGACGACCATGCCGCGCGAGCGCAGCAGCGCCACGTTGTCGCGGGTGGCCGGGTGCTCCCACATCTCGGTGTGCATCGCCGGGAAGAAGGCGACCGGACACCGGGCGGTGAGCAGGGTGTTCGTCAGGAGGTCGTCGGCGAGCCCGTGCGCGGCCTTGGCCAGCAGGTTCGCGGTCGCCGGGACGACCAGCACGAGGTCGGCCTCTTTGCCGACCCGCACGTGCTGCACCTCGGGCACCTCGGTGAAAACCCCGGTGTGCACCGGGTTCCCGGACAGCGCCTCGAAGGTCGCCGCGCCGACGAAGTTCAGCGCGGCCTCGGTGGGCACGACGCGGACGTCGTGCCCGGATTCGGTGAGGCCCCGCAGGACCTCGCACGCCTTGTAGGCGGCGATGCCGCCGCCCACGCCCAGGACGACCCTGGGCTTGGCGTCACTCACCCTCGGTGTGCTCGAGCAGCCCGCCGTGGATCTCGCGCAGCGCGATCGACAGCGGCTTCTCGCGGGGGCCGGGCTCGACCAGCGGGCCGACGTATTCCAGCAGGCCCTCGCCCAGCTGCGCGTAGTAGTCGTTGATCTGCCGGGCCCGCTTGGCCGAGTAGATCACCAGCGCGTACTTCGAGGAGACCTTTTCGAGCAGGTCGTCGATCGGCGGGTTGGTGATGCCTTCGAGCTCTTCCAGCGTCGCCTGTTGCACAGTCACTCGGGGTGCTCCGTATCGTCACATCGAGCGGCGGCAGAATCGCCACCGCCGGTAATCAAGTCTAGCAACCGCCGCGCGGCGACCTCGACGTCGGCGTTCACGACCCGCTCGTCGAACTCCCCCGCCGCGGCCAGTTCGCGTTCCGCCTCCGCCAGCCGGGCGGCCACCGCGGCCTCGGTCTCGGTGCCGCGACCGGTGAGCCTGCCGACCAGTTCTTCCCAGGACGGCGGCATCAGCATGACCAGCCGCGCTTCCGGCATCGCGGCCCGGACCTGCCGGGCGCCCTGGAGTTCGATCTCCAGGACCGCCGGACGGCCGTCGGCCAATGCCTTCTCCACCGGATCGCGCGGCGTGCCGTACCGGTTGCCCGCGAACTCGGCCCATTCCAGCAGCCGGTTCCCGGCCACCATCCGGTCGAATTCGGCGGAATCCACGAAGTGGTAATGGTTTCCGTCGACCTCGCCCGGCCGCGGCGCCCGCGTCGTCACCGAAACGCTGAAGTACAGGTTCGGCTCGAGCAGGCGCAGCTGTCCCACCACACTCGACTTCCCGACGCCGGAAGGGCCGGAGACGACGGTGAGCCGGGGGCGGGAGATGTCTCCTGCCACCGGCTCACTGCCGCGGTCGGCGCCCCGGGTCACCGGGTAGTCCTGACCGACGCCGCTCACTCGCCGCTGAACTCGGCCAGCAGCGCCTTGCGCTGCCGGTCGCCGAGCCCGCGGAGCCTGCGGCTGGGGGCGATCTCCAGTCGTTCCATCGTCTGCTGGGCGCGCACCTTGCCGACGCCGGGGAGCGCCTCGAGCAAGGCCGAAACCTTCATCTTGCCGAGGACTTCGTTCTCCTCGGCCTGCTTCAGCACGTCGACCAGAGTGGTACCGCCCCGCTTCAGCCGCTCCTTCAGCTCAGCACGGATGCGGCGGGCGGCGGCGGCCTTCTCCAGCGCCGCAGCACGCTGTTCCTCTGTCAGCTGGGGAAGTGCCACGTTTTCCTCCGGTAGTTCTCACATCTGGGTGGGTGACGCGACGGTACCCACCCCTGAGCAGGGGCCACAATGCGGGGGTGGCTGGTGGAGCGCGATTCCGGGGCCTGCTATTGGCCTTTTTCGCGCAGTCCCGCCAACCGGCCGTTCACCTCTTGGGCCGCACGGCGTAACGCGCCGGTGTCCGGGCCGTGGCGCAGCAGGTCGCGCGAAGACGCCGGGAGCAGGCCCGGAAGGCCTTCCCCGAAGACTGCCCGCAAATCCGCCTCAGTTGCCCCCTGCGCCCCGAAACCGGGCGCGAGCACCGGTCCGTTGAGCCGGCTCAGGTCGACTTCCCCAGGAGCCACAGTGGCCCCTACGACCACACCGACGTCGCCGTACGGCTCAGCACCCGCATTGTGGTCCGCAGCAGCGTCTACGACGCTCTGAGCGACCGTACGGCCGTCTTCGAGCCGCGCGCGCTGCAACGCGTTCGCTTCCGGGTTGGACGTGCGCGCGAGGACGAAGAGCCCGTTGCCCGCTTCGCGCGCCGCCGCCACAGCCGCGTCCAGCGCGCCGAAGCCGAGGTACGGCGACACCGTGGCCGCGTCGGCGGTGAAAGCCGCCTTCTCGGCCACGTACGCCGCCGTATAGGCCGCCATGGTGGAACCGATGTCGCCGCGCTTCACGTCCAGCAGGACGAGCGCTCCGGCGTCGTGGGCGACGTCCACGACGCGTTCGAGCACCGCCACTCCGACGGACCCGAACGCCTCGAAGAACGCCGACTGCGGCTTCACGATCGCCGCCACCTCGCCCAGCGCCTCCGCGGCGCTGAGCGCGAAGCGTTCGAGCCCGCTCGAGTCGAGCGGCAAGCCCCACGACTCGATCAGACCCGGATGCGGGTCGATCCCGGCGCACAGCGGCCCGCGCGCGGCCACCGCTTCGGCCAGCCGGGCCCCGAACCGCGCGGTCACGACGTCGCCTTCAAGGCCGCCTGGAGGTCCTGCAGGCTGCGCACGCCGATGTCGCCGCGGATAAGCGCTTCGATGCCGTGCACGGCCGCCGCGGCGCCCTGAACCGTGGTGACACAAGGAATATCGCGCGAGACCGCGGCCGTCCGGATTTCGTAACCGTCCACGCGCGGTCCGCTGTTTCCGTACGGCGTGTTGATCACCATGTTGACCTCGCCGGCGAGGATCACGTCGACGATGTTCGGCTCGCCGGTCCCCGGGTCCGGCTCGGAGTGCTTGCGCACGACCGAACAGGCAACCCCGTTGCGCCGCAACACTTCCGCGGTGCCGGAGGTGGCGAGGATTTCGAAGCCGAGGTCGGCCAGCCGCTTCACCGGGAAGACGAGCGAGCGCTTGTCGCGGTTGGCGACGGAGACGAAAACCCGGCCCGAGGTGGGAAGGGATCCGTAGGCGCCGCTCTGCGATTTCGCGAATGCTTTCCCGAAGGAGGTGTCGACGCCCATGACCTCGCCGGTGGATTTCATTTCCGGGCCGAGCAGCGAGTCGACGCCGTGTCCTTCCGGCGTGCGGAACCGGTGGAAGGGCAGCACTGCCTCCTTGACCGCGACCGGGGAATCGGCGGGCATCCGGCCGCCGTCGCCCTCGGCGGGCAGGACGCCGGAGGCGCGCAGGTCCTTGATCGTCGAGCCGGTCATCACCAGCGCCGCGGCCTTCGCCAGCGGGACGGCGGTGGCCTTGGAGACGAACGGGACGGTGCGCGAGGCGCGCGGGTTGGCCTCCAGGACGTAGAGCACGTCGTCCTTGAGCGCGTACTGCACGTTGAGCAGGCCGCGGACGCCGACGCCGCGCGCGATGGCCTCGGTGGAGCGGCGGACCGCGTCGAGGTCCTGCGCGCCGAGGGTGATCGGCGGCAGGGCGCAGGAGGAGTCGCCGGAGTGGATCCCGGCCTCCTCGATGTGCTCCATGACGCCGCCGAGGTAGAGGTCCTCGCCGTCGAACAGCGCGTCGACGTCGATCTCGATGGCGTCGTCGAGGAACCGGTCCACCAGCACCGGGTGCTCCGGGGTGACCTCGGTGGCGCGGCGGATGTAGCCGGCGAGGGTCTCCTCGTCGTAGACGATCTCCATGCCGCGCCCGCCCAGCACGTAGGAGGGGCGGACCAGCACCGGGTAGCCGATCTCGTCGGCGATCCGCTTCGCGCCCTCGAACGAGGTCGCCGTGCCGTACTTCGGCGCGGGCAGCCCGGCCTCGGTCAGCACGTCGCCGAACGCGCCGCGGTCCTCGGCCAGGTCGATCGCCTCCGGCGGCGTCCCGACGACCGGGACCCCGGCGTCGGCCAGCCGCTGCGCGAGCCCGAGCGGGGTCTGCCCGCCCAGCTGCACGATTACGCCGGCGACGGTGCCGGACTGCTGCTCGGCGTGCACGACCTCCAGCACGTCCTCGAACGACAGCGGCTCGAAGTACAGCCGGTCGCTCGTGTCGTAGTCCGTGGACACGGTTTCCGGGTTGCAGTTGACCATCACGGCCTCGAACCCGGCCTCGCGCAACGCGATCGCCGCGTGCACGCAGGAGTAGTCGAACTCGATGCCCTGCCCGATCCGGTTCGGCCCGGAGCCGAGGATCAGCACCTTCGGCTTGTCGCCCTGTGCCGCGACCTCGGAGACGGCCGCGGGGTCGGTCTCGTAGGCCGAGTAGTGGTACGGCGTCTTCGCCGCGAACTCCGCCGCGCAGGTGTCGACCGTCTTGAACACCGGCCGCACGCCCAGCCGGTGCCGCAGCGCCCGCACGCCGTCCTCGCCCGCGAGCTCGGGGCGCAGCGCGGCGATCTGGCGGTCCGAAAGGCCGGTGCGCTTCGCCCGCCGCAGCAGGTCGCCGTCGAGCACCGGTGCGTCGCGGACCTCGGCGCCGACCTCGCCGATCAGCGCGATCTGGTCGATGAACCACGGGTCGATGCCGGAGGCCTCGTGCACCTGCTCGACGGTCGCGCCGAGCCGCAGCGCCAGTTCCACCTCGTAGAGGCGGCCTTCGTGCGGCGTGCGCAGCGAGTCCAAAGTAGACTCGGCAGTCGCGCCCTCGGGGTCGGGCAGCGTCCAGAACCCGGTCGCCTTCGTCTCGATCGACCGCATCGCCTTCCCGAGGGCTTCGGGGAAACTGCGGCCGAACGACATCGCCTCGCCGACGCTCTTCATCGTCGTGGTCAGCGTGGGGTCCGCGCCGGGGAACTTCTCGAACGCGAACCGCGGCACCTTCACCACGACGTAGTCCAGCGTCGGCTCGAACGCCGCCGGGGTCTCGCCGGTGATGTCGTTGCGGATCTCGTCGAGGGTGTAGCCGATGGCCAGCTTCGCCGCGATCTTCGCGATGGGGAAACCGGTCGCCTTCGACGCCAGCGCGGACGAGCGGGACACGCGCGGGTTCATCTCGATCACGACCATCCGGCCGTCGGCCGGGTTGAACGCGAACTGGATGTTGCAGCCGCCGGTGTCCACGCCGACCTCGCGCAGCACCGCGATGCCGACGTCGCGCATGACCTGGAACTCGCGGTCGGTCAGCGTCATCGTCGGCGCGACGGTGACCGAGTCGCCGGTGTGCACGCCCATCGCGTCCACGTTCTCGATCGAGCACACGACCACGACGTTGTCGTGCTTGTCGCGCATCAGCTCGAGCTCGTACTCCTTCCAGCCGAGCACGCTCTCCTCGATCAGCACCTCGGTGACCGGGGACTCGGTGAGCCCGGTCGAGGCCAGCCGCTCCAGGTCCTCGGGCGTGTGCGCCATGCCCGAGCCGAGGCCGCCCATCGTGAACGACGGCCGGATGACCACCGGCAGGCCCAGTTCCTCGACCGTGGACCGGACCTCGTCCATGTCGTGGCACACCCGCGAGCGCGGCACGTCCGCGCCGATCGTGCGCACGATGTCCTTGAACTTCTGCCGGTCCTCGCCGCGCTGGATGGCGTCGATGTCCGCGCCGATCAGCTCCACGCCGTACTTCTCCAGCACGCCGCGCTCGTGCAGCGCCACCGCGCAGTTCAGCGCGGTCTGCCCGCCCAGCGTCGCCAGGATCGCGTCCGGGCGCTCGGCGGCGATGACCTTCTCCACGAAGTCCGGCGTCACCGGCTCGATGTAGGTCGCGTCCGCGAACTCCGGATCCGTCATGATCGTCGCCGGGTTCGAGTTCACCAGGGACACGCGCAGGCCCTCGCTGCGCAGCACCCGGCAGGCCTGCGTGCCCGAGTAGTCGAACTCGGCCGCCTGCCCGATCACGATCGGCCCGGAGCCGATCACCAGCACGTGCTGGATGTCCGTCCTCTTCGGCATCAGGCCTTCTTCTCCATCAAGTCAACGAATTCATCGAACAGCGGCGCGGCGTCGTGCGGACCCGCTGCCGCTTCGGGGTGGTACTGCACGGAAAACGCGGGCACGTCGAACGCTCGCACGCCTTCGACGGTGTCGTCGTTCGGGCAGTAGTGGCTGATCTGCGCGGCCCCGTAAGGGGAATCGAACCGCTGACCCGGCTCGCCTTCGAGGGCGAAACCGTGGTTCTGCGCGGTGATCGCGACCCGGCCGGTCGCCACGTCGATCACCGGGATGTTGATGCCCCGGTGCCCGTAGCGCATCTTGTAGGTGCCCAAACCCAAGGCGCGGCCGAGGATCTGGTTGCCGAAACAAATCCCGAACAGCGGAATCCGCTGCTCCAGAACGGTTTTCGTCAACGCGGTCGCGTGCGCGGTGGTCGCCGGGTCGCCGGGACCGTTGGACAGGAACACCCCGTCCGGCTCCAGCGCCAGCAGCTCCTCCGCGCTCGTGCTCGACGGCAGCACGTGCACCTCGATGCCCCGCTGCGTCATCAGCCGCGGCGTGTTCGACTTGATCCCCAGGTCCAGCGCCGCGACCCGGAACCGCCGTTCGCCCTGCGCCGCAACGACATACGGGGAGTCCGTGGAGACCTCGCCCGCGAGATCCGCGCCCTTCATCGGCGGGCTCGCCAGCACCTCCGCGACCATCTGCTCGTCGCTGCCCAGCGCGTCGCCGGAGAACACGCCCGCGCGCATCGCGCCCTGCTCGCGCAGATGCCGCGTCAGCGTCCGGGTGTCCACCTCGGAAATCCCGACCACGCCCTGGCGCACCAGTTCGTCGTCCAGCGTGCGCTTCGCCCGCCAGCTCGACGGCGTGCGCGCGGGATCCCGCACGACGTAACCGGAAACCCAGATCCGGGCCGATTCGTCGTCCTCGTCGTTCCAGCCCGTGTTGCCGATCTGCGGCGCGGTCTGCACCACGATCTGCCGGTGGTACGACGGGTCGGTCAGCGTTTCCTGGTACCCCGTCATGCCGGTGCAGAACACCGCCTCGCCGAGCGTACGCCCGCGCGCGCCGTACGCCGCGCCGCGGAACACCCGGCCGTCTTCGAGAACCAGGGCGGCGGGGCCGCGAGTGCCGGTGCTCACTGGGCACCTCCCTTGATGTCGTGATCTGTGTCTTTCGGGGGACGGACCCCCGAACCCCCGGCGGGGGCACTGCCCCCGAGCCCCGGGGAAAGCTCTTCGATCCATTGTGGATAGTCGTCTAAGTCGTCGCCGCGGAACCCGGTGTCCAGCTCGACGTCGCCGAGCCGCCAGGTGATCACCAGCAGCACGTCGGTGCCGGTGACCTTCCCCGCGAGCCGGGAGTCGCGGCGGATCCCGGTGATCGAGGCGCGCGGGATCCAGAAGTCCGGCAGCCCGCCGCGTTCCACGGCCACCCCGTCCGGGTGCAGCCGCCAGACCGCGCCGGACCGCGGGCCCGCGCCTCGCGTGACGACGCGGTCCTGCCAGTTGCCCGCGGTCGTGGTGCCCACGCACACGCCGACGGATTCCAGCTGGAACTCGCCGGGCTCGGCCGGGATCTCCGGGAACGGCGCGATCCGCGCGCTCTGCGAACGCGCCTTGCGCCGCCAGCCCATCCACATGCCCCACAGGCACAGCAGGAAGAAGACGACGATCCCCAGCGTCAGCAGCAGCCGCTCCATCAGCAGATCTTCCCCTCGCGCGCGGTGATCCGCCCGCGCAGCAGGGTCGCCGTCACCACGCCGGGCAACCGCATTCCCTCGTACGGGGTGTTGGCGGCGATGCTGGCCAGTTCGGCCCCGCGCACGGTCCACTCGGCGTCTGGGTCGACCAGCGTCAGGTTCGCCGGTTCGCCCGCTTCGATCGGACGGCCGTGCCCGGCCAGGTTCCCGACCTCCGCGGGCCGCTCGCTCATGACGCGGGCGACGCCGCGCCAGTCGAGCAGGCCGGTCTTGACCATCGTCTCGGCGACCACCGACAGCGCGGTCTGCAGGCCGAGCATGCCGGGCCGGGCGGCGGCCCATTCGGTGTCCTTGTCCTGCGGGGCGTGCGGCGCGTGGTCGGTCGCGACGCAGTCCACGACACCCTCGGCCAGCGCGGCGCGCAGCTTCTCCGCGTCGCCGCCGGTGCGCAGCGGCGGGTTGACCTTGTTGACCGGGTCGTAGGTCTCCAGCCGGTCGTCGGTCAGCAGCAGGTGGTGCGGCGTGACCTCGGCCGACACCTTCGTGCCGCGTTCCTTCGCCCAGCGCAGGACGTCGACCGTGCCCGCGGTGGAGACGTGGCAGACGTGCAGCCGCGCGTTCGCGTGCAGCGCCAGCAGGCAGTCGCGCGCGACGATCGACTCCTCCGCCGACGCCGGCCAGCCCGGGTAACCCAGGCGCGAAGCCTGCTCGCCCTCGTGCGCCTGCGCGCCGACGGTGAGCCGCGGTTCCTCGGCGTGCTGGGCGATCACCGCGTCGAGCGCGGTCGAATACTCCAGCGCGCGGCGCATCAGCAGCGGATCCGCGACGCAGACGCCGTCGTCGGAGAAAACCCGCACGGCCGCGGTGCCCTTGGCCATCGTGCCCAGCTCGGCGAGCTTCTCGCCCTTGAGCCCGACGGTGACCGCGCCGACCGGGTGGACGTCGACCAGGCCGACTTCCTGCCCGCGCCGCCACACGTGGTCGGTGACGAGCGAGTTGTCGGCGACCGGATCGGTGTTGGCCATGGCGAACACGGCGGTGTAGCCGCCCAGCGCGGCCGCAGCGGAACCGCTGTCGATGGTCTCGGTGTCTTCACGGCCCGGCTCGCGCAGGTGCGTGTGCAGGTCGACGAATCCGGGCAGCAGGACCTGGCCCTTGGCGTCGAGCACCTCGGCGCCCTCGGGAACGCTCACCGCGCCGATGGCGGCGATCACGCCGTCCTCGATCAGGACGTCCACCGGCTCGCCCTCGCCGTACGGGCGGGCACCCTTGATCACGATGCTCACGCGGCAGCTCCTTCACTGGCCAGGAGGTGGTAGAGGACCGCCATGCGCACGTGGACGCCGTTGCGGACCTGTTCGGTAATGGCTGAGGAGGGGGAATCCGCGACCGCGGAGGCGATCTCCATGCCGCGCAGCATCGGGCCGGGGTGCAGCACCACGGCGTGCTCCGGCAGCAGCGACTGGCGGCGCGCGGAGAGCCCGTAGGAGATCGAATATTCGCGCGCCGACGGGAAAAAGCCCCCGTGCATGCGTTCGGCCTGGACGCGCAGCATCATCACCGCGTCGACCGCGGGCAGCTCGGCATCGAGGTCGTGCGACACCGTGACCGGCAGCTTCTCGACACCGACCGGCAGCAGCGTCGGCGGCGCGACGAGCACCACCTCCGCGCCGAGAGTGCTGAGCAGGTGGATGTTCGACCGCGCGACCCGGCTGTGCAGGACGTCGCCGACGATCGCGATCCGCCGGTCCTTCAGCGAACCGAGGCGCTCGCGCAAGGTCGCCGCGTCCAGCAGCGCCTGGGTCGGGTGCTCGTGGGTGCCGTCGCCCGCGTTGACCACCGCGGTGCCCGGACCGGCGAGCCAGCCGGACAGCCGGTGCGCGGCGCCCGAAGCGGGGTGCCGGATGATCACGCAGTCGGCGCCCGCGGCGGCCAGGGTGAGCGCGGTGTCCCGCAGGGATTCGCCCTTGTTCACCGAGGAGCTGGACGCCGAGACGTTGATCACGTCCGCGCTCATCCACTTCCCGGCGATCTCGAACGACACCCGGGTGCGCGTGGAGTTTTCGTAGAACAGCGTGATGACGGTGCGGCCGCGCAGCGTCGGCAGCTTCTTCACCTCGCGGCCGAGCAGCGTGTGCTTCAGCTCGTCGGCGGTGTCGAGCACGGCGGTCGCGGTGTCCGCGTCGAGCCCGTCGGTGGCGAGCAGGTGCTTCACCGGGTTTCTCCTTCCGGCGCGCGCAGCAGCACCGCGTCCCGGCCGTCGGTTTCGGACAACAGCACGGAGACGCCCTCGGCGCGCGCGGTGGGCACGTTCTTGCCGACGTAGTCGGCGCGGATCGGCAGCTCGCGGTGGCCGCGGTCGACGAGCACGGCGAGCTGGACGGCACGCGGGCGGCCGTGGTCGCGCAAGGCGTCGAGGGCGGCGCGGATGGTGCGGCCGGAGAACAGGACGTCGTCGACGAGGATGACGACCCGGTTGTCGATCCCGCCCGGCGGCAGCTGCGTCTGCTCGAGAGCACGCGGCGGACGGCGGCGGAGATCGTCGCGGTAGAGGGTGATGTCGAGGGCGCCGTGCGGCGGCGCGACCCCGGCGAATTCGCCGATCTTCCCGGCGAGGCGCGCGGCCAGCGGAGTGCCGCGCGTGGGGATGCCGAGCAGCACCGGGTACTGCTCGGGCGGACCGGCTCCGAGAGCGGTCTTCTCGATGACCTGGTGGGCCATCCTCGCGATCGTGCGCGCGACATCACCGGCGGACAGCAGCTCGCGCTCTCCCGCCGGCTCCGCCGCGCCACGCGGACGTGACGACAAGGCGGACCTCCTTCCCCGCCTCTCTGGACGGGTCCTTAAAGGACGTCGGCAACCGGCTGCTGCCGGAAACCGCACCGACAGTAGCAGGACCGGTCAATCAGTCTTCCGGGTGGTACGCGCACGGCCGCCACCTGCACGGACCGACCTACTGCTTGACCTGGTGACAACTATGCGTAACCATTACTCTGAGTATTCGACTCGAGGAGTCCCCGGCCCGGTCCTCCCGGCCGGCGCGGGGTGAGGAAACGGAGAACCACCAGATGGGCGATTACGCCAAGGCGCTCGGGGCCAAGCTCCGCGGGATCCGCCAGCAGCAGGGCCTGTCCCTGCACGGGGTCGAGCAGAAGTCCGGCGGACGCTGGAAGGCCGTCGTGGTCGGCTCGTACGAGCGCGGCGACCGGGCGGTCACCGTCCAGAAGCTGGCCGAACTGGCGGACTTCTACGGCGTGCCGGTGGTCGAACTGCTGCCGGAGGGCCGCGTCCCGTCCGGGGCCGAGCCCGCCACGAAGATCGTGATCAACCTGGAGCGGCTCCAGCAGCTCCCCGCGGAGAAGGTCGGCCCGCTCGCCCGGTACGCGGCCACCATCCAGAGCCAGCGCGGCGACTACAACGGCAAGGTGCTCTCCATCCGCACCGAGGACCTGCGCTCGCTCGCCATCATCTACGACATGACCCCCGGCGAGCTCACCGAGCAGCTCATCGACTGGGGCGTCCTCCCGCCGGAAGCCCGGCCGTCCAAAGAGGACTGAGGACCGATGGCGGCAGCGGCCGTGCACGACGCGGCGGGCTTCCCGCACCCGGGGAACCGGGAACGCCCGCCGCGCTTCGGGTAGGGCCGGGGCTGCCGAAATCCTGTTCCGGACCTGCCGAAGACCCAGTTCCGGAGCTGCTGCTGTGCCGGTTCCGGGGCCGTCGGAAGCTCGGTCCGGAGCTGCTGAAGCGCCGGTTCCGGAGCCGCCGAAGGCCCGGTCCGGAGATGCCGAAGTCCTGGTTCCGGAGATGCCAAAAGTCCGGTTCTGGAGCCGAAATCCCGGTTCCGGAGCTGCCGAAGCCCCGATTCTTCCGCCGTGCTCGACCGGGTTGACCTCGGGTGATCCGAGTCGATCCCGACCGCGGTCGCGCTGACGCGCCCGTTCGCCGCGCGGCGGACCCGTCTGAATTTCTCCGCTTTCCCGCTGGGAACCGGATCCGTCCGAGTCCCGACACGTTTTCCGCTCCGAGACGCGCCTCCAGAAACGTTTTCCTCGCCCCGGCCGCTCCTCCGCTCCGGAATTCTGGTTTCCGGACGAATTCCCTGACGCGGCTTGCAGTTCGGCTTCGAACGCCGACTCACCTCCGCGACCGCTCACCTCGCGCGGCGCGAAAAATTGGTGCTGCTTAGCGGTTTCCGCGGTTTCATGCCGCGATTCCCGTCGCACGGCGCGGATTTCCCGGTCGGCCGCTGGTCCGCCGTCCGTGCCGGGCGACTGCTCACTCACCGCAGCGGATCCCGAAGACGACGGCCCGGAACTCGCCGGATCACCGCGAAAACCGGCCGGGCCGGGCCGCCGCGAATGGCGCCCGCCGACCGGTTCTGATTCCGCTCGGTGATCAATTTTCGCCGGGACGCCCCTCGTGCCGGCCGCCGCGGCCCGGCGTGACCCGATCAGGCAGCGGCCATTCAGGTGGCCGCTTTCCCCCAGCCGGGTTACCTCTGACTACCGGGCCGCCGGACTACAGCACCGCGCGCAGGCGGTCTGCGATCGTGCCGATGCGGCCGAGGACGCCGTTGATGAACCTCGGCGAGTCGTCCGTCGAAAGTTCCTTCGCGAGGCCGACCGCCTCGTCGATCGCGACCGCGTCGGGGACGTCGGCCGCCCACAGCATCTCGTAGACGCCGACGCGCAGGACGGCCAGGTCGACCGGCGGCATCCGCTCGAGGGTCCAGCCCTGCGAGTGCTCCGCCAGGAGTTCGTCGATCCGCTCGCGGTGGGCCGTGACGCCCTCCACGACGGTGATCGTGTAGTCCGCGACCGGGTCGACCTCGACCGCGCCGACGCGGTCGGCCAGCAGCGTGACCGCGTCGGCGGACCGCTGGGCGGCCTCGTAGAGCATCTCGACCGCGCGCCTGCGGGCCTGCCGCCTGCTGATCGCGCCGCCGCGGTTCGGGTGCGGGGGGAGCTTGTCCGCCATCAGCTGGAGACGCGGCCGAGGTAACGGCCGTCGCGGGTGTCGACCTTGATCTTCTCGCCGGTCGAGAGGAACAGCGGGACCTGGATCTCCGCACCGGTCTCGAGCGTCGCGGGCTTGGTGCCGCCGGTGGAGCGGTCGCCCTGCAGGCCCGGGTCGGTGTGCTGGACGAGGATCTCGACCGAGGTCGGCAGCTCGACGTACAGCGGCTCGCTCTCGTGCACCGCGACCTGGACCTCGGTGTTCTCGAGCATGTAGTTCGCGTTGTCGCCGACGGTCTCGGCCGGCACCGTGATCTGGTCGTAGGTGTCGCCGTCCATGAAGACGAAATCCGCGCCGTCCTTGTACAGGTACGTCATGTTCCGGCGGTCCACCGTCGCCGTCTCGACCTTCGTGCCCGCGTTGAAGGTCTTGTCGACGACCTTGCCGGTCAGCACGTGCTTGAGGGTGGTGCGCACGAACGCGCCGCCCTTGCCCGGCTTGACGTGCTGGAACGCGGTGACGCTCCACAGCTGGCCGTCCAGCTTGAGGACGAGTCCGTTCTTCAGGTCGTTGGTGGTGGCCACGAGTCTTCAGGTCTCCTGTGTTCGATCTCTTCGGCCGCGGCCGTCAGACGGCCACGAGGTCCTTGGTGCTCAGGGTGAGGAGTTCGGGTCCGGAGTCCCGCACGACGAGCGTGTCCTCGATGCGCACGCCACCGCGCCCCGCGAGGTACACGCCGGGCTCGACGGTGACCGCCATACCGGCGGACAGTGTACCGACGCCCGCCGCGGCCAGGCTCGGTGCCTCATGCACTTCCAGCCCGACGCCGTGGCCGAGACCGTGCGCGAACTGCTCGCCGTACCCCGCGTCGGCGATCACCGACCGCGCCGCGGCGTCCACTTCGGACACCACAGCGCCGGGGAGGACCGCCTCGCAGCCCGCCGCCTGCGCGCGGTGCACCAGGTCGTAGATCTCGCGCTGCCAGTCCGCGGGCTCGCCGATGACGACCATGCGGGTCATGTCCGAGTGGTAGCCGTCGACCGTGGCCCCGAAGTCGAACTTCACGAAGTCGCCGCGGCTCAGCTCGGCCCCGGTCGGCCGGTGGTGCGGGATCGCCGAGTTCGGCCCGGCGGCGACGATGGATTCGAACGAGATCCCGGACGACCCGTGCTCCAGCATCCGGTTCTCCAGGTCGCGGGCCACTTCCAGCTCGGTCCGGCCCGGGCGCACTCCCCCGGCCTCGATCAACCCGGCCAGCGCGCGGTCCGCGGCCGCGCACGCGGCGCGCAGAGCGGCGATCTCGACCTCGTCCTTGACCACCCGCAGCTGCTCGGTCAGCCCCGGCGTGCGGATCAGCTCGACCCGGTCGAAGGGCACCTT
The DNA here is from genome assembly GCF_040610415.1 of Amycolatopsis sp. NPDC004079. Taxonomy (NCBI): domain Bacteria; kingdom Bacillati; phylum Actinomycetota; class Actinomycetes; order Pseudonocardiales; family Pseudonocardiaceae; genus Amycolatopsis; species Amycolatopsis sp. NPDC004079. Next base: position 16,337 of record NZ_JBEXMH010000109.1, read on the forward strand.
GAGGTTCTCGTGCGCCTCGACGCTCACGTGCTGGCTCTCGAACCCGGTCCGGCCGTAGTCCGCGAGCCGGCTGCCCGCGTGCGCCGCGAGCGCACGGGCGCTGGCGCGGTCGAGCACGCGTTCCAGGTCCGGCACCTCCGACTCCGACTGGGTCGTGTAGCGCCCGTCGGTGCAGAACAGGGTCTTCGCGTCGCCGCCGGCGTGCACCAGCAGCGCGGCGTTCGACCCGGTGAACCCGGTCAGGTAGCGGATGTTGAGCAGATCGGTGACCAGCAGCGCGTCGACCCCGTTCTCGTGGAGCAGGGCGGCGAGCGCGGCGCGGCGGCGAGCGTGGATTTCCGGCACGCGACCAGCTTAACCAGCGGCTTCCGGCCGTCGCCCGGCAACGGTTCGAGGACGGCCTACTGGCGGTTGACTTCGGCGCGCCTACACTCCGTCCATGCTGGGTGCCTGGTTGACGCGCGGGCTGGTCATGGCGGTCGTGCACGCCGCCGCGATGACGCTGCTCGCCAAGTGGTCCGTGTTCCACCCGACCGGCCAGACGCTGTTCACGTCGCTCACCATCGCCGTACTGGTCGGTCTGGCGGCGCTGTGGAGCGCGATCGACGGCTGGCGCGGCCTGCGCGACAGAGGGCGCGCGTGGTTCATCGCGTCGCTGGTCGCGGGCGTGTGCTCGGGCATCCTGTACGTGATCGGGCGGGCGATTTTCGTCGACCAGACCGGGGTTTCCGAGCTGGGAGCCGCGCTCACCGGCGGGGCGGCGTTCTCCGCGCTGCTCGTGCTGGTGCCCGCCGGGCTGGGGCTGTTCGTCGGCGGCCGGATCCGGCGTCCGGCGGCGGAGGAAGACTCCTCGGGCTCTTCTGACCAGGAGCCGGACGACGAGGACGAAGACGGCACCGGCAGCCGCTCCGGCGAACTCGAACTGCCGCCGAGCCCGACCCCGCGGGCCGCTCCGAAGCCTTCGCCGGTCAGCCGCCCAGCGGCAAACCGCGGGCGGCGCCGTCCCACTGTTGCGGGTCGATCTCCTGCACCCCGGAACCGTTGAGCGACACGATCGTCGTGTCCGGCAGGCCGTAAAGCTGCCCGTCGAGCACCATGCCGTAGCCGCGGCCGTACGCGTGCACGATGGTCGCGCCGGAGCGCAGACGGGTCTTCACCGGCACCTCCGGCACCTGCGGCAGCGGCCGGTCGACCAGCTCCCCGGCGAGGACCGAGGCGACTGAACGCCGGTCGATCCGGATGCGCTCGCCGCGGCGGTAGAGGTCGATCATGCGGTCCGGGGACGGCATGGCGACGCCGTCGAAGGTCGCGGTGCTGCGCGTCGGGGTCGAGCAGCCGCCCGCGCCTTTCACGTCGAGCCCGAAGTGCTTCAGCCCGCTCGGCGCGCCCGCCGGGCCGATCTCCGTGGCGCGCACGACGTCCAGCGAGACCAGGTCGCACGGATCGCTGACCGAGGTCGGCGCGTGCCCGTCGGGACGGCGGACGAGGCCGGGGCCTTCCTTCCACGCGCCCGGGAGCACGACCGGTTTGTACGGCTGCATCGTGAAATCGCGGTCCCAGAAGGTGATCGTGGTCCCGTCGGCGGTCTCGTGCGCGATGGCGAAGGCGTCGAGCGCGCCGACCCACTCCAGGTCCACGCTGAACGCGTCGACGACGGACCGGGTGCGCGGCGCGGCGGTCGTCGCGGTGGGTTCGAAACCCTTCTCCCCCAACGCTTCCACGCCCTCGCGGAATGCCGGGTCGTGCGCCCGGATGACGAACTGGCCCGCCCCGTTCCAGCCCGCCGCGCGGCCGGTGGTGTCGGTGAACATCAGGTAGTACCAGCCGTCGAGGAAGACCACCGAGGGCTGGCCCGCGCCGTAGACGTTGGCGCGGTGGACGTCGTGGGACGCGCCGAGGATCGGTTTGCCGCCGTTCGACCGGGTCCAGTGGATGCCGTCCGGGCTGGTGGCCATGCCGATCGCGTTGCCGAGCGCGTGATCGCCCGCCGCGCCGGTGTAGTACATGAAGTACGTGCCGCCGACGCGCAACACCGACGGGTCACAGGTGTGCATGCCGTCGAAGTTCCCGGGCGCGCCGGACAAGACCGCGGACGGCGCACCGCCACCCGGTCCGGTGAAGGGTCCGTCGGCCGAGGGACCCTCGGCGTAGAGAATGTCGTCCCCCGGCGGCGGGGCACTGCTGTACTGGCTGCACCACCAGATCCGGGTGCGGCCGTTCTCGACCATCACGGTGGGGCCGTAGTTGTAGGACGCGTCCGCGGCCCCCGCGACGACCACTCCCCCGCTCGCGCGACTGGCCCCAGCGGTGAGCGCGACATCCGCCGCCCGAGGCGGATCCTTCGGAACCTGCGGCGCCCCGCCCGCGATGCCGCCGTGATCGGTGCCCTCCGCTTGCGGCTGGGCCGTCGTCTGGCTGCACCCGGAAACGAGGGATCCGGCGATCAGCAGCGAGAGCAGCTGACGCACGGGTCGCCGACCCCCACGACGAAACGGGTGCATGATCGCCGAGTGTAGCGACAGCGGCACCGGATGGGTGAACCACGTCGCGCATCTGCTGGTCGGGAGGCGGGTTTACCTGGGGCTTGCTTTGCGCTGTTTGCCGCGGCGGGGTCGTTCGCGCCTCGCGACCGGCGAACATGGTGGGTGCGGGGGGGGCGGAAAGCGCGCTGTGCCGCCGAAATCGTTCTGCCGCAGCAGGGCTTTCCTGCCGACGTCAGGCCGAATGCGCAGCGATCCAGCGCAACGCGAGCGCGTAACCGTCCACCCCGAGACCGGCGATCACCCCGGTCGCGATGTCCGAAAGCACGCTGTGGTGCCGGAATTCCTCCCGCTTGTGCACGTTGCTGATGTGCAGCTCGAGCAGCGGCGCGGTGAGCTGGGCGGCGGCGTCGCGGACGGCGATCGAGTAATGCGTCCACGCCCCGGCGTTCAGCACGACCGGCGCGCCCGCGTCGGCTGCCTCGTGCAGCCAGCCGACCATTTCGCCCTCGTGGTCGGTCTGGCGCACCTCGACGTCGAGACCCAGTTCCTCGCCGGTCGCGACGCAGAGTTGCGCGAGGTCGTCGTGCGTGGTGGAGCCGTAGACGGCCGGTTCGCGTTTGCCGAGCCTGCCGAGGTTGGGGCCGTTGAACACGAACGCCTTCACAGCAGCACGCTCCCGCCGTTTCCCGTGGCCTCGGCCGCGATCGCCGAGTACGCGGCGGCGAGCACGGACGGGTCGGGGCCTTCCAGCCTGCCGGGTTTGCCGAGCCCGTCCAGGACGACGAACCGCAGCACGCCGGAGCGGGTTTTCTTGTCGCCCTTCATGCTTTCCAGCAGCTGGGGCAGCGCGTCCGCGTCGTAGGCAGTGGGCAGGCCGATCAGCTTGAGCACGGAGGCGTGCCGGTCGGCGGTGGCGTCGTCGAGGCGTCCGGCCAGGCGGGCCAGTTCCGCGGCGAACACCAGACCGACGCTGACCGCCGCGCCGTGGCGCCAGCGGTAGCGCTCGCGGCGTTCGATGGCGTGGCCGAGGGTGTGGCCGTAGTTGAGGATTTCGCGCAGGTCGGACTCGCGCAGGTCGGCCGCGACGACGTCGGCCTTCACCTGGATCGAGCGGCGGACCAGCTCGGCAAGCACGTCGCCCGCCGGGTCGAGCGCCTGTGCCGGGTCGGCCTCGATCAGCTCGAGGATCCGCGGGTCGGCGATGAAGCCGGTCTTGACGATCTCGGCCATTCCGGCGATGAGTTCGTTGCGCGGCAAGGATTCCAGCGTCGCGAGGTCGACCAGGACGGCGGACGGCTCGTGGAAGACGCCGACGAGGTTCTTGCCCGCTTCGGTGTTGATCCCGGTCTTCCCGCCGACCGCCGCGTCGACCATGCCGAGCAGCGTCGTCGGCACGTTCACCAGCCGGACGCCGCGCATCCAGGTGCCCGCGACGAACCCGGCGAGGTCGGTGACCGCCCCGCCGCCGAGCGCGACGACCACGCCGCGCCGGTCCAGCCCGATCCGGCCGAGGACTTCCCAGCAGAAACTGGCGACGGAGAACGCTTTGCCGTCCTCGGCGTCGGGAATCTCGACGCGGTGCGCGTCGAGCCCGGCCGCGGCCAGCTCGTCGCGGACGGCCTCGGCGGTGGCGGTGAGCGTCGGCGGGTGGATCAGCGCGACCTTCGACGCGTCGGCGAGCTGCTCGGTGAGTTCGCCGAGCAGGCCGCGGCCCACGAGCACGTCGTACGGCTGCGCGGTGGCGACCCGGATCCGGACGGGCTGGGTGGCGGACACGGGTTCTCCTCACTGCTCCCGGGCCCGGTGGTCCTGGAGCGGGGTTTGCGGTCCGTGAGGGGAACCCTGAGGGACTCAGAGTCCCTCAGGGTTAACCAAAACGACATTATGGGGGGGGGGGGGAGAAAGGGAG
>NZ_JBEXMH010000110.1:0-19443 GCF_040610415.1 Amycolatopsis sp. NPDC004079
TATACCTATCTCTCGCAACGCCGCCCCCCCCCCCCCCCCTTAGTCGGTGTGGGGAACCCTGAGGGAATCAGATTCCCTCAGGGTTCCCCTCACGGACTTCGGGCGTCCGGTGCCGGGTCCGCCGAACCAGGCGGCGCTGACCCTCCAAAGTGTGCCGTTTCGCACGCCGCGGCCCGTTTGACCTCGGCGGGCTGCCCGGGCGGTCCGCTTTCTCATCGCTCTCACAGGAACCCCGTAGTAGACCGGGTGCCGCCGGAGGGAGGGGCGGTGAGCGATGGAGCGCGCGAACGGGCACTGGGCCGAGCGGATCGGCGTGGTCGCACTCGTCGCCGTCCTGCTGGGCGGGGCCGTCTACGGGTGGGCCGAACTGCGCGCGCTGCTGTCCGGGGTCACCACGTCCACCGCGCTCGACGGGCAGGCCCGGCCGGGCGGGGACACGAACATCCTCGTCATGGGTCTCGATTCGCGGCTCGACGAGCGGGGCGAACCGCTGCCCGCCGAGCTGTACGAACAATTGCACGCGGGGGACCAGCGCGTCGGGGGCTACAACACCGACGTCCTGATGCTGCTGCACGTCCCGGCCGACGGCGGGCACCCGACGGTCATCTCGATCCCGCGCGACGACTACACCGACCTCTCCGGCTGCCCGGACGGGGTGTGCAAGGGCAAGATCAAGGAGGCTTACGGGTACGCGTTCGCCGCGGAGTCCCAACGTCTTGCCGCGCAAGGCGTCACCGAGAAGGCGGCTCGCGAACAGAGGTCCCGGGACGCCGGCCGCGCGGCAGAAGTCGCGACGGTGCGCCAGTTCCTCGGAGGGGTCGCGGTGGACCATTTCGTCGAAGTCACCCTTGTCGCGTTCTTCCAGCTCGCCCAGGTCGTGCAGCCGATCACGGTGTGTTTGGCCGACAGCACGCGCGACAGCTATTCCGGAGCGGATTTCCCGGCCGGGCAGCAGCAGATTTCCGCGGCGCAGGCGCTCGCGTTCGTGCGGCAGGGCCACGACCCGCGGCACGAGTTCACCGACCTGGACCGGGAACGGCGGCAGCAAGCTTTTCTCGTTTCGCTGGCGCATCAGCTGAAAGAAGGCCGGGTGTTCGGCGACCCGGTGAAACTCGGCCAGCTGGTATCGGTCGCGAAACAGAACATCGCGATCGATTCCGGGCTCGACCTGAATGCGCTGGCCCGGCAGGCGGAAACATTCGCCGGCGGGGATCTGACACTCGCGTCGCTTCCGGTCGAAAGGTTCGAAAAGGACGCACGGGGCGAAGACGTCAACATTGTCGATCCGGTGAAAATCCGCGCCGCCGCGGCCCGGCTGCTCGGCCGGACGGTCCCGCCGCCGCCTGCCGCGACGGCCGGGCCCGCGGTGGACGTGGTGAACGCGAGCGGCCGTGAGGGCGCGGCCGCCCGGGTGCTGAAGACGCTCCCGTCGCGGGGATACCGCGCCGGGCGCACGTCCAGCGCGCGGCACACGCACCGCACCGTGGTCCGCTACGGGCGCGGGGATTCCGCGTCGGCGGCGAAACTCGTGGCCGCGCTCGGCGGCGGGTACGCCGTCGGCTACGACGGCGCGCTGGCCGCGGGGGAGCTGAAACTGGTGCTCGGCACCGATTTCCGGGAAAAGGCGGACCAGGTGGACCCGGTGCCGGTCTCCCCGGTTTCGCCCGCCGACGAATTGTCCGGAGGCGGGGTGCCGTGCGTGCGGTGAACGGGAGAAGCACAACGATCCTGTGAACCCGTTGAGAACGAATTCCGAAATTAACTCTCCCGAGTGACAGCGGCGGTGATGTGCCCGCTAATGTCCGGGATCGGGTGACGAGCCGCACGGCCGCGGCAGGGGGATTGCCCGAAATCCGATCTTGCTCCGATTTTAGCGCCGGATAACGGCGCTGCTGCTTCAACCCGGCCTCACGCCGCCCATTGTTGAGTGGCGACCAGCCGGTTTCGTGAGTCCTGTTCTTCTGGAAAGAGGTTTCCTGTGACGCTGGACGCGGATCGGGCGCGCACAGTCGCGCCCGAGAGGCTCGCCGAAGAGGCGACGGCGGTTTACCGGGCGGGTCCGACGCCCGCCGCGCGCACGCTGTACGACATTTTCGCCGAAACGGTGCGCCGGCACCCGGACGCGCTCGCGCTGGACGACGGCTCCACGCGGGCGACGTACCGCGATTTCGCCGCGCAGGTCGAAGAACTCGCCGGACGGCTGCGGACGGCTGGGGTCATGCCGGGGGACCGGGTCGGGATCCGGATGACGTCCGGCACGGCCGCGCTTTACCGCAGCGTTCTCGCCGTTCTCGCCACCGGTGCGGCCTACGTTCCGGTCGACGCCGACGATCCGGCCGACCGCGCCGGGACAGTGTGGACCGAAGCCCAGGTGAGCCTGGTCCTGAGCGACGCGGGATTGCCGTCCTCGCGCGGACCGCAGTGGCCGCGAGTCCGTCCGCAGCCGCAGGACGACGCCTGGATCATCTTCACCTCCGGCTCCACCGGCAAACCGAAGGGCGTCGCGGTCACGCATCGCGCGGCTGCGGCCTTTGTGGACGCTGAGGCCCGGTTGTTCTGCCAGGCACGGCCGCTCGGTCCGGGCGACCGCGTGCTGGCCGGGCTGAGTGTCGCGTTTGACGCGTCGTGCGAGGAAATGTGGCTGGCGTGGCGGCACGGCGCGTGCCTGGTCCCGGCCCCGCGCTCGCTCGTCCGCGCGGGAGCGGACCTCGGGCCGTGGCTGGTCGAGCGCGGCGTGACGGTCGTGTCGACGGTGCCAACGCTCGCCGCACTGTGGCCAGTGGACACGCTGGCCGGCGTCCGGCTGCTCATCCTCGGCGGCGAAGCGTGCCCGCCGGAGGTGGTGACGCGCTTCGACGACGGCACCCGGGAGATCTGGAACACATACGGCCCAACGGAAACCACGGTCGTCGCGTGTGCACAGCGGTTGCGCGCGGGCGAACCGGTGCGGATCGGGCTGCCGCTCGACGGCTGGGAACTCGCGGTCGTCGACCCGGAGGACCCGGCGGGCATCCCGGTGCCGTGGGGCCGCAGCGGCGAGCTGGTGATCGGCGGCGTCGGCCTGGCCCGGTACCTCGACGCGGCGAAGGACGCGCAGAAGTTCGTGCCGCTGCCGGGTCTTGGCTGGAGCCGCGCCTACCGCAGCGGTGACCTGGTGCGCGCGGTGCCGGAGGGTTTGGAGTTCGTCGGCCGCGCGGACGGCCAGGTCAAGATCGGCGGACGGCGCGTCGAACTGGGCGAGATCGACGCCGCGCTGCGTGCGCTGCCGGGTGTCGCCGCGGCGGCGACGGTGGTGCGGCGTACGGACAGCGGCGCGCAGGTGCTGGTCGGCTACGTGGTGCCGGAAGGCGAGAGCCTCGATCGCACCGCCGCGCGCAGTCTTCTGCGGGACCGGCTCCCGGCGGCTTTGGTGCCACGGCTGGCCTTGGTGCCGGATCTGCCAGTGCGAGCGTCGGGCAAGCTTGACCGCGACGCGCTGCCGTGGCCGCTGGAGGAGCCGACCGCCGCGCCCGTCGTGCCGTCCGATCCGAAGCTGGCGTGGCTGCTGCAGGTGTGGAGCGAACACCTCGGGACCACGGCCGGGCCGGACGACGACTTCTTCGACCTCGGCGGATCCAGCGTGACCGCCGCGCGGCTCGTTTCCGTGCTGCGCGAACGGTATCCGACGGCGGCAGTGTCCGATGTGTACTCCTGCCCGACGCCGCGCGAGTTGTACGAACGTCTCGCCGGGGAGCCGGTCAAAACTGTCGAGGTGGAAGAGCCGCAGGTTCCCGCGGTTCGGGGCAGCGGCTGGTGGCAGGCCGGGGTGCAGCTGGTTTTGCTGGCCTTGTCCGGAATGCGCTGGCTGCTGTCGGTGTCGTTGCTGGGCTCGCTGGTCGCTCTGGTGCTGCCGTTGCAGTGGCTGCCGCGGATGTCGTGGTGGGTCCTCATCCCGGCGTGGCTGGTGCTGCTGAGCCCGCCGGGACGGATGCTGCTCGCCGCGGGCGGGGTGCGGATGCTGCGCGGAAAGCTCGCGCCAGGGGAGTACCGGCGCGGCGGAATCGTCCACATGCGACTGTGGACCGCCGAACGGTTCGCCGCCGTGGCCGGTCCGCCGGGAGTCGCCGGAACGCCGCTTGCCGCGCCTTACGCCCGGTTGCTCGGCAACCGCGTCGGCCGGGGCGTCGATCTGCACTCTCCGCCGCCGGTGGGCGGCCTCGCGGACTTCGGCGACGGATGCGCGATCGAGCCCGAGGCGGACCTGGCCGGGTGGTGGCTGGACGGTTCGGTGCTGCGGATCGGCCGCGTCCGGGTCGGTGCCGGCGCCCGGGTCGGCGGCCGCAGCACGCTGCTGCCGGGTACGGACCTCGGCGCCGGATCGGTGCTGCTGCCGGGCTCGACGCTCGACACCCGCGTGCCGGACGGCGCGGTCTGGGGCGGTTCCCCGGCCGGACCGTCGGGCGAACGTCCGCCGCGGCCGACCGCGGCGGCACCGCGGGCGAAGCGGTACTCGCTGGCGTTCGCCCTGGGCGGCACGCTGCGGTCGCTGTTCCTGTTCGTCACCGCGATCCCGCTGATCGTGGTCGCGCTGCTGCTGATCCCGGCGGCGGACGATCCGCGCACCGCCGCGCTGGCGATCCTGCCGTGGACGCCGCTGCTCGTGTTCGCCGGAATCGTCTTGTACGCCTTGACGATCGTCCTGCTGGTGCGGCTGGCCAGCCTGGCCGTGCGGCCGGGAACCTATCCGGTGCTGAGCCGCGCGGGCTGGGCGGCCTGGTTCGTGCACGAACTGCTGGAAATCGCCCGGCGGCAGCTGTTCCCGCTGTACGCCGCGCTGGCGACTCCGGTCTGGATGCGGCTGCTGGGCGCGCGGATCGGCCGTGGCGTCGAACTGTCCACTGTGCTCAGTCTGCCGTCGCTGCTTCGGGTGCGGGACGGCGCTTTCCTCGCCGACGACGTCCTCGCCGCACCGTACGAACTCGACCGCGGCTGGGTCCGGCTGGGCGTTTCCGAGGTCGGGGAGCGCGCGTTCGTCGGCAACTCGGCGGTTGTCGGCCCGGACCGGACGCTCGGCTCAGGTTCGCTCGTTGGCGTCCTGTCCGACACCCCGGCGGAGGTCCCCGACGGCACGTCCTGGCTCGGCCGGCCCGCGCTGGAGCTGCGGCGCACTGCGGACGCGGTCGACCCCGCCCGCACTTTCGCGCCGCCGCGCCGGTTGAAGCTGGCCCGCGCGCTGGTCGAGTCCTGCCGCATCGCGCCGCTGCTCATCGCGGGCCTGCTCGGACTCGCCGTGTCGACGGTGCTGGCCGGAGTGGACATCGCGGACGGCTTCTGGGTCGCCGCCGCCATCGCACCCGCGGTATTCGTCGCGGCCGGTCTCTTCGCCGCGCTGCTGACGACGCTGATGAAATGGACGCTGGTCGGCCGATTCCGCCCGGGACGGCATCCGTTGTGGAGCGCGTTCGTGTGGCGGAACGAGCTGTACGACACGTTCGTGGAGACGCTCGCGGTGCCGTGGTTCGCCGGTTCGTTCCTCGGCACGCCGGTGCTGAACTGGTGGCTGCGGACCCTCGGCGCCCGCATCGGCCGCGGCGTCTGGTGCGAGAGCTACTGGCTGCCGGAAACGGACCTCATCCACCTCGGCGACGGCGCCGTGGTGAACCGCGGCTGCGTGCTGCAAACGCACCTGTTCCACGACCGGGTCATGCGCCTGGACCCGGTTCGCCTCGGCCCTGGCGCGACGCTCGGCCCGCGCGCGTTCCAGCTGCCGGGCAGCGGAGTTTCCGACGGCGCGACGGTCGGTTCGGGTTCGCTGGTGATGGCGGGGGAGACCGTTCCGCCGCGCACCCGGTGGCGCGGCACGCCGGTCCGTCCCTGGCGGTGAAGCCCCGGTGGGCGGTTCCGCGGACCGGAGCCGCCCACTATCCTGGGGGAGCCATGGACTACCGGAAACTGTTCGCCGACATCCGCCAGCGCCCGGGGATGTTCGGACTGGACGGCAGTTATCACGACTACTGCACGTTTCTCAACGGCCTCGACTTCGGCAACGACCGACAGCTGCTCACCGGCTTCAGGGAGTCGCTTATCCCGCGCGTCGGCGGCGGCGACAACCTCACCTGGGACTCGCTGGTGCTGCACCTCGCGTTCCCGGACCGCACCGAGGGCTGGCGCGACGAAGCCGCCGGTGCGGGCCGGGAGACCGCGAACGACCTGCTTTTCTCCCTGCTGGACGAGTTCTTCGAGAAGCGGTCCGAGCGCGGCGGGACAGCGGCGATCTTCGACGAATACCTGACCTGGCTCAAAGCCCAGTCCTGGTATCGCCGGTGAGCCCGAACTCAACCAGACGCCTGCGGCCGGGGAAGCCGCGTATGCGCCGCCCCGCTGGCGAGCGCGTCTTCGACTTCTTCTGCGGCTAGGCCCGCCGCGGCAAGCACCTCCCGCGTATCCGCCCCCGGCGACCGAGGAGCTTCGGCAGCGCACCCAGGCGTACGGCCGAGTTTCACCGGCACCCCGACCCCGCGATACCCGTCCCGCTCGACCACCATCTCCCGATGCCGCACCTGCGGGGCGTTCATCGCCTCCGCGATATCGTGCACCGGAGACGCCGGAACTCCCTTAGCCAGCAACAACTCGGCCAAAGAATCCCGGTTGTACTGTCCGATCAGGACCGTCAACTCCTCTCGCAACGCCCCCACATTGCGAACCCGGTCCGCATTGGAAGCAAACCGCGGATCGGCAGCCAGCCCAGGCGCGCCGAGCACCTCGACCAGCGCCGAGAACTGCCGATCATTCCCCGCCCCGACAAAGAACAACCCGTCCACCGTCGAAAAAGTCTCGTAAGGCGCGATCGACGGATGCGCCGAACCAGTCCGCCGCGGCACCGCACCGTCAGCGAGCCACGCCGCGGAATGCGGATGCAGCAGGCTGATCACCGTGTCCAGCAACGAACAATCCACCAGTTGCCCGAGCCCGGACCGTTCCCGCTCGTGCAGCGCCAGCAGGATCCCGGAGAACCCGAGCACCCCGGTCACCACATCGACAACAGGCACCCCGATCCGCAACGGCGGCCCGTCGGCCTCGCCGTTCACGCTCATCAGCCCGCCGTACGCCTGCAGCACCGCGTCGTACCCGGGCAGTCCGCCAAGCGGCCCGTCGGTGCCGAAACCCGTGATCCGGCAATGGATCAGCGCCGGATGCTCCGCCCGGATCGTCTCGTCCGGCCAGCCCCACCGCGCGAGCGTGCCCGCCTTGAAGTTCTCCACCACGACGTCCGCGCCCGCGAGCAGGGTGCCGAGCAGCGAACGACCGTCCGGACCGGACAGATCGAGCACGATGTTCTTCTTGCCCCGGTTGAGATTCGTGTAGTAGGCGCTGGTCCCGTCGGCGAGAAACGGCGGACCCCAGCCCCGGGTCTCGTCTCCGGCGGGCGATTCGACCTTGATCACCTCGGCCCCGTGGTCGGCCAGCATCTGCGTGCAGTACGGCCCGGCCAGCACCCGCGACAGGTCCAGCACCCGCAGTCCGTCGAGCGCGCCCATCAGTACGACCTCGGCAGCCCGAGCACGTGCTGCGACACGTAGTTCAGCACCATCTCCTGGCTGATCGGCGCGAGCCGCAGCAGTCGCGCCTCCCGGAAGTAGCGCTCCACGTGGTACTCCCGCGCGTAGCCCATCCCGCCGTGGGTCTGGATCGCCTGGTCGGCGGCCTGGAACCCGGCGTCGGCGCACAGCCATTTCGCCATGTTCGCCTCCTTGCCGGCCGGCAGGCCGTGGTCGTAGCGCCAGGCGGCGTTGCGCGCCATCAGCTCCGCCGCGTCCAGCCGGGTCGCGGCCTCGGCCAGCGGGAACGCCAGCCCCTGGTTCTGCCCGATCGGACGCCCGAATACCTGTCGTTCCCCGGCGTACCGGACCGCGCGCCGCAACGCCGCGCGGCCGATGCCGAGTGCCTCGTGCGCGAGCAGGATGCGCTCCGGGTTGAGGCCGTCGAGCAGGTACCGGAAGCCCTTGCCCTCCTCGCCGACGCGCGCCGATGCCGGCACCCGCAGGCCGTCGATCAGCACCTCGTAGGACGACACCGCGTTGCGGCCGAGCTTGGGGATCGCGCGCAGCTGCACCGCGTCGGACTCGATGTCCACGACGAACAGCGACATGCCGTCGGTCGGCTTTTCCACCTCGTCGCGCGGCGTGGTCCGGGCGATCAGCACCATCTTCTGCGACTGGCCCGCCTTGGTGATCCAGACCTTCCGGCCGTTCACGACGTAGGAATCGCCGTCGCGGCGGGCGAAAGTGGAGATGCGCGTGGTGTCCGTGCCCGCGTCCGGTTCGGTCACGCCGAAGCAGACGTGCAGCGAACCGTCGACCGCGCCGGGCAGGATCTCCCGGCGCATTTCCTCGCTGCCGTGCTTGACGATCGTGTTCAGCCCGAAGATCGTCAGGTGCATCGTGCTGCACCCGTTCATCCCGGCCCCGGACGCGGCCACCTCTTCCAGCAGCAGCGCGGCTTCGAGGATGCCGAGCCCGCCGCCGCCGTACTGCTCCGGGATCGCCATGCCGAGCCAGCCCGCCGAGGCGAACGCGTCGTAGAACTCGCGCGGGAACTCGGCGCGCTCGTCGCGCTCGGCCCAGTACTCGTCGGGGAACCGGGCGGCCAGCTCGCGCACGGCGCGCCGGATGTCCTCCTGGTCTCGGGTCAGCTCGAAGTCCACAGTGCTGCTCTCCATCATGCGCATATAAGAACGCTGAGTTCGGATATGCGACCAAAGTAAGGCGACGCGCGCTTCGGGTCAAGCGCCGTCCAGGGCAGATGCCGAGATAGGGTTCGCATGTACGAACGCAGGGGAGTCCGCCATGACCGAGTCGACCGCCAAGGCCCACCGGACGGTCGGGCGCGTCACCAGCATCCTGGAGTGCGTCGCGCGGCAGCCCGGAATGCGGCTGCACGAGCTCTCGGTGGCTCTCGACGCGCCAAAATCCTCGGTGTTCGGCCTGGTCAAAGGGCTGGTGTCGACCGGTTACCTGATCGAGGCGGACGGTGCCTACCAGCTCGGCCCCGCGCTGGGGAACCTGCTCACCGGCGGCCTGCCCGGCATCGCGACCGCGGCCCGGCCCGCGCTGGAGGAGCTGCGCCGCCGGTTCGGCGAGACGGTGATGCTCGGCGCCGCGGTCGGGGATTCGCTGATCTACGTGGACGCGGTCGAGTCCGGGCAGCCGATCCGCTACTCCGCGCCGCTGCGCACGCGACGGCCGCTGTATCCGCCGAGTGCGGGCAAGATCTTCCTCGCGCACTGGTCGGCGCGACGGCGCGAGGCGTACCTGCAGTCGGTGCTCCCGGATGCGGAGAGAGTGCGGGCCGCGATGGAGGAACTCGACGCCGTCCGCGCCGAGGGTGTCGCGCTCAACCGCGGCGAAACCCTGCCCGACGTCAGCGCGGCGGCGCGGCCGATCCTGGTCGACGGAGAGGTCGTCGCGGCGATCGCGGTCGCGGGCCCGACCACGCGGATTTCCGAACGCCTGCCCGAGATCGGCGACGCGCTGGGCGACATCACGGCGGCGGTCGTGAAGCGCTGGGAAGCCGCGCGCCAGGGCTGAGCCCGAATTCCCGAAGACCCTTGACCGGTGTGTTCGCGGTCTCTTAGCATCCGGATATACGCATCAAGCGTTCCCAAATACGCACGCAACGGCGCGCGCCGGCTGGCTTCCGCTCGCCTGTGCCCCAGTCCCGGAGAGCAGGACCATGCCCAGTGTTGTGGACGACAGCATCGGAACGACCCGGAAAGCCCCGCGCGGGGTCGGGGTGGCGGTGGTCGTCGGCTCCGCGCTCGAATGGTTCGATTTCTATCTCTACGCGTCGATGGCCGCGCTGGTGTTCGGCCACGTCTTCTTCCCGCCCGGCAACGACGCCGCGGCGACGATGGCCTCGGTCGCGACCTTCGCCGTCGGCTTCCTGGCCCGGCCGGTCGGCGGCATCGTCTTCGGCGCGCTCGGCGACCGGATCGGCCGCAAGAAGGTGCTGTCGTGGACCTTCGTGCTGATGGGCGTTTCCTCGGCAGGGATCGGATTGCTGCCCAGTTACGCGAGTGCCGGACTTCTCGCGCCGGTGCTGCTCGTGGTGCTGCGGCTGCTGCAAGGCCTGGGCGCCGGAGCGGAATTCGGCGGCGCGATCGCCGTGGCCTACGAGCACGCTGACCCGAGCAAACGCGGACGGCAAGGGTCGTGGCCCGCGCTGGGCGTGAACGTCGGGTTGCTCGTCTCCTCGCTCGCCGTCGCCGGACTGACCACTTTGGACAAAGAGTTCCTGCACGGTTTCGGCTGGCGGATCCCGTTCCTGGCCAGTTTCCTGCTCGTCGGCGTCGGGCTGTGGGTGCGCCGCCGGGTGCCGGAGACGCCGGAGTTCGAGAACCTGGTGCGCACCAGGAAAAACCGGCCGCGCGGCTGGGCTAACCGGCCGCTGGTGAAGCTGTTCCGCAGCGACTGGCGCGCGCTGACGGTGGTCATGGTGATCACCATCGGCTACAACGGCGTCAGCTACGTGTTCAAGACCTTCTCGCTCGCTTATCTGACGAATTTCCGCGGCGTGCCAGCGAATATCGGCGCGCTGGGGATCAGCATCGCGAGCGGCATGGCGATCGTGACGGTGCCGATCGCCGGATGGATCAGCGACCGGATCGGCGCGAAGAAGGTCGTGGTCGCGGGTGCGGTGGCGACGGGTTTGCTGGCGTTCCCGTTCTTCTGGCTGCTCGACACCGGCACGAGCTGGTTCATCTGGCTCGGCCTCGTGCTGGCGACCGGAATCGTGGTCCCGGCGATGCTATCGGCGCAGGGCGCGTTCCTGGCCAAGCAGTTCCCGGCCGAGGTCCGTTCGACCGGTCTCGGCACCGGCCGCGAGGTCGGGGGAGCGGTGTCCGGCGGGCTCGCGCCGCTGGCCGCGCTGGCGATCGTGGAAGCGTCCGCGACGCACGCGACCTGGGGAGTTTCACTGCTGTTCGTCGCGGGCGCGTTGTGCATCGGGCTCGGGGCGCTGGCCGATCAGAGTCGCGGTGCGCTCAACTGAGCCGCGGCCACCGGGTGCGGGTCTTGGGCAGTTCCGGACCGTAGACGGCTTCGGCGACTGAGCGCTTGAGGTTCGCGCAATGATGCAGGACGTGCGCCGGAAACCCAGTGCCAGAAGGACGTTCCGGCGGCTTCTCGGCCCCGGCGGGCGTGAGCGTCCAACCGGAGCCGAGGTCGATCAGGCTGCGGTGTTTCGTGGTGTAGTACTCCGGCGAAACGTCGATCGCCACGCCGGTCGCGCCCGCCGCGGCGGCGACCAGGTGCACGTGGAAGCGGCTGGAGAGCCACGTCTGGCCCGCCGCGAGCGGAAGGCCGCGGTGCCACACGTCGCGGAACGGATGGAACTCCGCGCCGGGGAGTTCGTGTTCCAGCAACGCGAAAACCTCGCGGTCGACGCGCGGAATCCCTTCCACCACAGCGAGTTCGCCCGGCGGCAGCCGCCACGCGCGCACCAGGTCGAGCACCTGCGCCGCGAGCACGGACGGCCGCTCGGCGCCGATGTCGGACTGCACGCACAGGACGAACTCCCGCGAGGTGGGCGTCGTCCGCGGGTGCGGGTCGAGGAAGACGTCGTCGCAGGTCCGCTCGACGCCCGCGACCCCGTGCAGGAGTTCGGCGGACGGATCATCGCGAACGTCGACGACGTCGAACCGCTCGGCGAGCGCGCGCAACAGACCGGCCGCGCCTGGAGAGAACGGGACGAAGCCCTGTCCGGTCATCGCGGAGCGAGCATGAGAACGCTGCGCCGCGGCAGCGGCCCCGGCGACCAGTCCCAGGTGCCGGGGCCACAGCGCGTTGACGTAACCGCCGCCGATCAGATGCACGACGTCGAGCCTGCCGAGCAATTCGATCCCCGCGTCCCAGCGCGGTGCACGACCGGGATCGTGCACCGCGGCTTGTACCCAGGACGCGACTTCCCACGGATCGTCCGACGGCGCTTCGCCGCACAGCCGCCACAAGGTGTCCGTGCAGCGCAACCGCGGATGCAGGTCGCCGAACAAATGCTGGGCCGGTCCCGGCGAATGCGTGTCGAGCCAGACTTCGGCGTCCGGTTCGGTGCGGGCCAAGCGGCGGATCCAAGCGGCGGCGATCAGCTCGTCGCCGAAATTCGGATATCCGCTCGGCCCGACCAGGTAATGCCGGCGGGGGGACGGGGCTCGGGTCACGAAGCGACAGTAAGCTGCGTGTCCAACGCCTGTTCGCCCTGGGCCTTTTCGCTTCCGCTCGGCTCGGCCTGCACGCGGTCCTTGGCGACGCCGTCGCCCTCGAGCGCGGTCGAGATCGCCTGCGCGCGCTCCTCGGAAAGCTTCTTCGCCTTTTCCGCGTCCGGGTAACCGGCGTGGGTCTCGACCTTCAGCTTGACATCGTTGCCCTGCATGGCTTTCGCGATCGCGGAGAGGCCTTCCTTGGCCTGACTGGTCAGTTCCGCCTTCTCCGGCTCGAACTTGATCGGCGAGGCCTGCGAGGCCTGCTGGATCGCGGCGGTGACCGCCTGCGCGGCCGGGCCGCCGTTCTGCCCGGGGGCTCCGTTCTGGCCGGACGCGCCGTTCTGCCCGGACGCACCGGCCTCGCCGGACTGGGCGGCTCCGCTGGACTGGGCGGTGTTCTGCCCGGACGCTCCGGATCCGGACGAGTCGTTCGATCCGCCCGACCCGCACGCGCTGACCAGCGCGACGACGGCTGCGGCCCCGACGACCGCCTTGACGAGTGCCCTCTGCATGAGAATTGCGCTCCTTCGGCTGGGTTCGCGGGGATCTGAACACGGGGTCAAGGCCGCGGCAACCGCGGCCCGCCCGGCGAGCGCGGCGAGCCGGCACGCGGTTTCGCGCTGTCAGCAGGGCGGGGGCGGCTGCTCGCGACCTCACCCGGCAAGGTCGACATCCACCCGGGTGAGGGACCCGGGAAGTCCACAAAGGACAGTCAAGATACCGGTTTCGCGGCTGGTGTATAACGTCCTATTCAGCGCGCGGTGCGGCATTTCCTCCGGCGCCGCCGACGGCGAACCGGAGGCGCGCGTCCGGTCCGATCCGGTAGCAAAATGCCCCAGGGGTCGCTGCGGATTCCAGGGGTGCATCTCAGGGTGTTCCCCGATGTCGAGGTGTCACAGCCGCCAGCATGCTGATTGCTGTGACCCTCATAACGCGGAAGGCCAGGGCGACGGCGCCCGTCATCGCCGCTGCGGCCTTGGCCTTTTCGCTGGTGCCGATCCTTCTTCTGCACGTAGTGGCGGGCACGATCGACCCGGTCCGCGACGTCATCAGCGACTACGTCTTCCCGCCCGGCGGGGCGGTGCTCCTGGCGGCGGCTTCGCTCGGGCTGGCCGGCGCGTCGCTGGCGGTCCGGCACGCGCTGCTCAGACAGGGGTTGCCGAAACGCAGCCCGGAGTCGGTGCTGATCGCGTTGTGGGCGGCCGGATTGGTCATCGCGACCTTCTTCCCGACCGATCCGACCGGCGTCGAAACGTCGTTTTCCGGTGCGGTGCACCGGTATGCCGGCGCGGCGATGTTCGTGTGCCTGCCGCTGGCGGGATGGCTGCTGGCGCGCCGGCGGCCGGAAGCGAAGGCGGTGCGCTGGCTTTCGCTGGCGTCCGGCGCCGCTTCGCTCGCCTTTCTGCTGGCCCACGCGCCCTTGCTGGAGCAGTCCGTGCCCGAGTTCCTGGGGTTGTTCGAACGCGTGCTGTACGCCCTGCTCTACGCACAGCTTTTCGCCGTCACCGCGATGGCCCGATCCGAGGTGGCCTCATGACGGTCCTCGCCATCGCACTCGCCGTGCTCGGCGCGGTTTTCTTTTCCACCGGCGCACTTCTGCAGCACGGCGTGGTCACCGGGCTGTCCGGCCGGCCGCGGATCGGGGAGCTGATCCGGGCACCGCGCTGGCTCGGCGGGCTCGCTCTGCTCGGTTCGGGGGCGGGCGTGCACGCGGTCGCGCTGGGGATGGCTCCGCTGACCGTCGTGCAGCCGGTCGGGGTCATTGCTGTTGCCATTACTGCGATTCTCGACCGGCGGCGGCGGGATTTGCCCGCGGTCGCGGTCACCATGCTCGGCGTCGGGACGTTCGTCACCGTCGCCGCGGGCAGCACCACGAGCACCGCGGTCAGTGCCGACGCGCAAACGCGCGCGGCATTGCTGGTGCTGGGGGCCGTGGCGCTGCTGACGTTGATCGGCGCGATTTCTTCTCGTCCGTCGATCCGCGGGCTGTGTTTCGGTGCGGCCGGCGGCGCTGCCTACGGCTTCGTCTCGGTGTTGATGCGAGCGGTTTCCCTCGAGATCCAAGAGGGCTCCGTCGATTTCAGCACCGCCGTGTCGGTCGCCGCGATGGTGACGGCGCTGCTGGCCGGCGGCTGGCTCGTGCAGCTGTCTTACCGGTGCGGTCCGCCGCACCTCGCCGTCGCGTGCCTCACCGTCGTGGATCCGCTGGTCGCGGTGGGTCTCGGCGCCGGAGTGCTCGGCGAAGCCACCCATCTCGACGCCACGGCGACCGCGGTCGCGCTGACCGCGGCGGTCCTGGCGGTCGGCGGCGTCGCGGTGCTGAGCCGCAGCAGTTCTTCTCCTGTCCATTCCACCAGATCGGAGCACCCTGTGAACGACGACCGGGCTTTGCGCATCGTGGTCGCCGCCGAAACCTACCCGCCGGACGTCAACGGCGCGGCGCAGTTCGCGTACCGGCTGTCCGCTGGTCTCGCCGGCCGGGGACATGAGGTGCACGTCATCAGCGTCGACCCGGACGGCCCGGCGAGCACCGAAAGAGACGGCGACGTCGTGGTGCACCGCGTCCGGTCGCATCGCACCCCGTTCCATCGGACCTTCCGGATCGGCCTGCCCTGGGAGGTGAGCAAGGACGTCGCCGCACTGCTGGAGGAGCTGCAGCCCGACCTGGTGCACGTCCAGGCGCATTTCGTGGTCGGCCGGTACGTCCTGAAGCACGCCGCCGCGATGGGCGTCCCGGCAGTGGCGACGAACCACTTCATGCCGGAGAACCTGTTCGGCCACGTGCGGGTGCCGACGTGGCTGCGCGGCGCGGCGTCGCGGTGGGCGTGGCGGGATCTGACGCGAGTGTTCTCGTCGGCTCGCGTGGTGACAGCGCCGACGCCTCGCGCGGTGGAACTGTTGCACGACAACGGTTTCCCGGAGCGGGCGGTCCCGGTGTCGTGCGGTATCGACATCGACCGTTACCGGTTGCGCAAGGTTTCGCGGACATCCGACGATCCGACGGTGTTGTTCGTCGGGCGGCTTGACGAAGAGAAGCGCGTCGACCAGCTGTTGCGTGCGGTCGCGCTGGTGCCCGGGCTGCGGGCGGAGATCGTCGGCGACGGTTCGTGCCGGACAGAGTGGGAAAAGCTGGCCGGCGAGCTCGGGATCGCCGACCGGGTCCGGTTCCGCGGGTTTGTGTCCGAAGAGGACTTGCTGGACGCCTATGCGGCGGCGGATCTGTTCTGCATGCCGGGGATCGCCGAACTGCAGAGCCTCGCGACGATGGAAGCGATGGCAGCCGGGAAACCGGTGGTGGTCGCGGACGCGATGGCGCTGCCGCACCTGTGCCGTCCGGGATACAACGGCTGGCTGTTCGAGCCGGGCAACGTGGGGGAGCTGGCCGAGCGGCTGCACGCGGTGATCGCCGACCCGGCGACGCTGGCGCGCATGGGGGCGGCGAGCGGCAAGATGATCGCCGGGCACGCGCTGGAGTCCTCTTTGGACTCGTTCGAGGCCTGCTACGCCGAGGCGATGGGCCGGGTCGCGGCAGTGCCCGCGGCCGCCTGAGACTTTCCGGGGGACTGGGGATGGCCGGGTTCGCCGGACGAAGGGGAGGGATCCGGCGAACCCGGCCGGACTCTACGCGAGAGTGATCGCGTAGAGCTGGACCCGCGGGTCGTTCGGCAGGCTCACCGACTGGACGGTCTTGGCGCCGTCCACTGTGGAGGAGATGCCGAACAGCCGCACCGGCGGACCGTCGACGCCGTTGCCCGCCTTGATCCGCTGCGGCATATCGAGCACGACGGTCGTGCCGGACGGCGTCGACCCGGCCCAGTCGCCGAACGTCACCGGGAGATCCGCGCTGGATCCGTCGCTGTAGTGCACGGTCAGCGAGGTGGACACCGGACCGTTGTGCGACGAGCCGATCAGCTGGACCGCCTGGTGCTTCCCTGCGGGCAGCAGCAGCGATTGCCCGCGTGCTTCCACGAAGTTCGCCGCGGTGCCGGTGGGATCGGGCGCCGCGTAGTCGACTCCATTGTGGACAAAGGTGCCAGCTGGTGGCATCAGGTCAGCGTCGTAACTCCAGCCGCTGCCGTCGAAGTTGCCCTCTGTGGACGCTGCGACGGTCGCGGTCCCGTCATGGTTGCGGTCGTGGCTGAGATCGACCGCGCACTGGGTTCCGGACGTCGTCGCGCACACCGTGGGTTCCCTGACCTCGATGCTCGCGGTGCGGGAGACGGTGTTCGCGCCCGGCCCGGATGCCTTGATCTGCACCGAATACGTGCCGACCGGCGTGTTCGCCGGAATGGTCACCGTGACCGGCGCGGTCTTCTGCGTCGGCAGCCGGAAAGACCACAGCAGCTGCAGCGGATCGGTCTGCACCCGCCAGCCGGACGGTGCCGACGAGGTCACGAAGACCGGTTGCGCTCCGGGGTTCTGACCGAGCACGTCGAGGCTCAAGTGGACAGTCTGCGCCGACGATTGCTGCGGCAGCACAACGGAACTCGGCCGCAGCGTCGCGTCCACGTGCCGACGCGGATCACCGGTCGACTTGTTGACCGACGGCGGTTCCGTCCCCGGCTGCGTGCCCCAGTTCGACGGCTTCGCGCCGACCTGGTAGCCGAGATTGCCACCATGCGCGACCGCGGACCAGTCGAGCCAGGTCTGCCGGACGTCCCGGCCGTTGAGCGAAACGCTTTGCACGTAACGGTTCGCGTCGCTCGCGCCCGGCGCGGTGACGGTGAGCGTGCCGCCTTGCTTGCCCTCGTACTGTCCGATCCGGACGGTCGCCGATTCGAACTGCGGACTCGACACGGCGAGGAAGTTCGCGCCGCTCATCGTCGGGTACAGGCCGAGCGAGGAGAAGACGTACCAGGCGGACATCGTGCCGAGGTCGTCGTTGCCGGTCATGCCGTCCGGGCCGGTGGTGAACAACGTCATCGCCGCGCGGACGACGGTCGCGGTCTTCGCCGGCGCGCCGACCCAGTTGTACATGTACGGGGAGAGCAGGTCTGGTTCGTTGTTGGGGTTGTAGGTGGCCTTGGCGTAGTAGTCGTACGGGCTGGCGATCCAGTCCTTACGCGCGGTGCCCGCGGGGTCCTTGAGCAGGTTGTCGTAGGCGAAGAAGGAGTCGAGCCGCTTTTCGGTCGCCTGCTTGCCGCCCATCAGCGAGGCGAGCCCGGCCGGATCCTGCGGCACGAGCCATTGGTACTGGTAGGCGCCGCCCTCGTGGAACTGGTGGTCGGCGTCGACCGGGTTGTACGGCGTGAGCCAGGTGCCGTCCGTGGTGCGCGGGCGGAACTGCTTGTCGGCGGCGTTCCAGACGTTGCGGTACCACTGGCCGCGGTCGGCGAACATGCGCGCGTCGGCCTGGTGGCCCAATCCCTTGGCCATCAACGCGAGCGCGGCGTCGGCGGCGGAGTACTCCATGGTCGCCGAGGTCGGGTGCTCGCAGTCGTTGTCGCCGCCCTTGGCCGCGCAGTCCTTGCCGAGCGTGAGCCCGCTCGGGAGGTAGCCGCGGTCGTTGTAGTAATTCACGCCGGAGCGCCCGTTGTACGGCGAATCGGCGGGCGGGGTGCTCGTCGCGTTCTTCTTGAGCAGCCCGTACGCCTCGTCCTCGTGCCCGGCCAGCAAGCCCTTGGACCAGGCCTCGACGAGGAACGGCGTCACGGGGTCGCCGGTCATGATGTTCGTTTCGCTGCCCGCCAGCGCCCATCTCGGCAGCCAGCCGCCGTCGCGGCCGATCGACAGCACGGACAGCGCGACGTCGCGGGCTACCTGCGGTTCCAGCATTTCGAGCAGCTGGTTCTGCGGGCGATAAGTGTCCCAAAGGGAGAAGTTCTGATACGGCGTGTAGCCGTTGGCGCGGTGGACTTTGCCGTCGAAACCGGCGTAGTCGCCGCTGATGTCGCCAGCCAGGTTCGGGTGCAGCTGCGCGTGGTAGAGCGAGGTGTAGAACGCGGTCTGGCGTTCGGCGGTGCCGCCGCTGATCTTGATCGCGCCGAGCCGGTCCGTCCACTGCTTGCGCAACGCGGTGCGGGTGGCGTCGAAGTCGTAGCTGTCGCTGGTTTCTTTGGCGAGGTTGTCCCGCGCGCCCGCGAGACCGGTGTAGGAGAGCCCCACCTTGAGAACGACATCGTGGTCAGTGGTGGCGTCAAAGCTGACCCACGCGCCGTTCCCGCCGGTGCCCGCGGCGTCGCGGCTGCCAGCGGTGCGGGTGGTGCCGCGCCAGGTGCCGTAGGAGGCGAACGGACGGTCGAAGGTCGCGGTGAAGTAGACGGTGTGCTCGTCGTGCCCGGCGCAGAAGCCGCCCGCGCGCACGCGACCCTCGAGGGTCCGGTCGCCGACGACGTGGATCTCGGAATCCTTCACGGACTGGTTCGCCTGGCCGGTGTTGAACAGCACGTTGGCCTGGCCGGTCGACGGGAAGGCGTAGCGCTGCCAGCCGGTGCGCGGGGTGGCGGTGAGCTCGGCATCGACGCCGTACTTCTTCAGCCCGACGCGGTAGTAGCCGGGTTCGGCCTTCTCGTCGTCGTGGCTGTACTCGGATTTGTAGGAGTTCTTGTCGACGGAATCGACGGCCCCGGTGGTCGGCATGACCGGCAGCTCGCCCATCACGCCGCAGCCCACGCCGGAGAGGTGCGTCTGGCTGAAGCCGTAGATCGAGTTCTGCTGGTAGTCGTAGCCGCCTTGGCCGCCGGTGTCGGGGCTGACCTGGACCATGCCGAAGGGCGCGCTGGCTCCGGGGAAGGTGTTGCCGAAGTTCTGCGTGCCGACGAACGGGTTGACCAGTGAAACCGGATCCGCCGGGGTGGCTGCGCTGGTGGCTGCTGCGGCGGTCGTGCCGGATACCAGCCCGGCCACCACGAAGCCCGCTGCCGCGAGAGCGGCCACCCGTCTCTTCTGCGACCACATGGACGCGCTACCTCCAGGGCTGACAACGTTGTCATCATGCGCGCCGGTGCGGGGGCTACCGGCTGGTGAGCAGCTTGTCATCCCGGAGGGGGTTTGAGAAGGGCGACAACGGGACAGCTTCCGGGGGCGTGTTCCTTGAGACTGACTCTGATTCCCTCGGGGGTTCCTTTCCGATCAGCTTGGGGTCGTGAGGGTTCCCCTCACGGAACCGGGGTGTGGTGGGGCCCCGCACCCCGAAGCTTGATTGTGCTGACGGTCTGGGGTTTGTTTTTAATGGGGGGATAATTGCCTTAAAAAAAACCCCCCAAACC
>NZ_JBEXMH010000111.1:0-19227 GCF_040610415.1 Amycolatopsis sp. NPDC004079
CCCGGGGCGGGGCCCTCCCTGGTGTTTTTACGCCCCGGGTGGGTTAGGGGGGGGCGGGGGTGGGCCCGGCCCCCCGCCGTAATGGACTCCTCTGTCAGGCGGCGCTCAGCGCGTCCCGCAGCTTCACCTTCGCGCCGGTGCGCATCACCGCGTTGCGGTAGATCCGCGCGGCCAGCCAGATCAGTGCCGGGATGAGCGCGACCACCAGGCCCACCGACAGCACCGCCTCCCACACCGGAACGCCGCCCATCGCCAGGCGCATCGGCATCAGCGTCGGCGCGAACACCGGGATCACCGACAGCACCTCGGCCAGCGGGCTGGCCGGATTCGACGGCAGGATCGAAATCCCCACCACGTACCCGGCGATCACGAACATCAGCGCGGGCATCGTCGCGCCGCCCACGTCCTCCTGCCGCGACACCAGCGCGCCCAGCGCGGCGAACACGATCGAATACATGAAGAACCCGAGCAGATACCAGACGATCAGCCAGACCACGGTGCCCACCGCCGCGTTCACCGAGATCGTCAGCACCCCGAACCCGAGCCCGGCCGCCACGCCGACGACGCCGATCGCCAGCATCTGGATCAGCCCGACGACACCGATGCCGAGCACCTTCCCGGCCATCAGCTGCCACGGTTTGATCGTCGACAGCAGCAGCTCGACCACCCGGGACGTCTTCTCCTCGACGACGCCCTGGGCCACGCTCTGCCCGTTGAGCATCAGCGAGAGGTAGATCAGGATGCCCGCGATGATGCCGAGCACCAGTTGCTGCCCGTTGTAGTCATACGGTTTCTCGAGCGGCGGCAGCTCGTCGATCGTCGCCTCGGCGGTCGCCTGGCGCACCTTCGCCGGATCGCCGCCAAGGGACGTGATCTGCTGGTTGAGCGCCAGCTGCCCCTCCAGCACGGTGAACGTGTTCTTCAGCTTCGCGTCCAAGGTCTTCTTCACCTGGACGTGCACCCGGTCCGCGCCCTGCACCAGCAGCGCGTCGATGGAACCGTCCTGCAGCTTCGCCTGGCCCGCCTTCTCGTCCGGCACCTGCTGCGTCGCGACGGTCTGGCCGATCGACTTCGCCGTCGCGGTCAGCGGCTCGGCCAGCTGCGAGGCGGCCGGCACGTAGCCGACCGTCGCGTCGGCGCTCCCGCCTCCGTTGAACAACTTGAAGACCAGCGCCAGCCCGACGATGAGGATCATCATCACCAGCGTCGTGACGCGGTAGGCCTTGGAGCCGACCCGCGTGCTGATCTCCCGCCCGGCCACCAGGCCGACCGCGGACATCGGGCTCATCTGGACATCGGACCCGGTCATGCCGCGGCCTCCTGGTGCTCGGACACGACAGAACGGAACAACTCGGTCAGCGACGGCAGTTTCCGGGCGAATTCCCGCACCGGACCGGTGGCCAGCGCGGCGCGCAGCACGGCCTGGTCGTCCGCGCCGTCGGCCAGCTCCAGCTCGGTCACCGCTCCCCGGCGGCCGATCACGGTCACGCCGGACAGCCCGGCCGCCCAGTTCTCAGGCGCCTCAGGGGCATCGACGAGCAGCCGCGTCGTCCCGCCCGAGCGCAGTTCCGCCACCGTGCCGGACGCTTCCATCCGTCCACTCCGGACAATCCCGATGCGGTCGCACAGCCGCTCCACCAAATCCAGCTGGTGGCTGGAAAACACGACCGGGACGCCCTCGGCCGCCTTCTCCTTCAGCACGTCGCTCATCACGTCGACGGCCACCGGGTCGAGCCCGGAGAACGGTTCGTCCAGCACGAGAATCCGCGGTTCGTGCACCAGCGCGGCGGCGAGCTGCACGCGCTGCTGGTTGCCGAGGCTGAGCTTCTGCACCTCGTCGTCGCGGCGCGCGGCCACGCCGAGGCGTTCGGTCCACCGCTCGCTCGACGCCTTCGCCGCGGCGGCGGGCATTCCGTGCAGCCGGGCCAGATACGTGAGCTGTTCGCCGACCTTCATTTTCGGGTACAGCCCGCGTTCCTCGGGCATGTAGCCGATCTGCCGGCGCGTTTCGTGCGTGATCGGCTCGCCCGCGTAGCGCACCTGGCCCGCGTCGGCGCTCAGCACGCCGAGCGCGATGCGCATCGTGGTCGTTTTGCCCGCCCCGTTGCTGCCGACGAATCCGAAAAGCTCCCCCGGCCGCACGTCGAACGTCATTTTCTCGAGCGCCACCACGGCGCCGTACCGTTTGGAGATCCCGTCGATCTCCAGTCCGGGCTCTGGCATGGCCCGTCCCCCTGTTCTCTTTTCGCCCGGGTGATCCCCTACCACCCCACCCGGGGATCCTAGGCACTTCGGCCGAGCGCCGCCCACCATCTGAGGTCGCCGCCGCATCCGCCTAAAGTTGCAGGCCGCGCGCGGCACGTAGGATCGGATCCGACATGGCCGACACCACAGGACGCCCCGCGCGCAAACACCACGGGCTGTCCGCCAAAACCCTGCGCAGCCTGGAGCACGCCTCCGGGCGGCTGGCGAGCGCGAGCGTCGCGGAAATGGAACGCAGGCTGGTCTGGTTCGCGCGGCTGCCCGCCGACCAGCGCGCCAGCGTGCTGCTGATCACCCAGACGGGGGCCAGCGGATTCGTCGCGTGGCTGCGCGATTCGAAGGAAGCGCTGAAGCTCACCACCGAAGCGTTCCGCGACGCGCCGACCGAAGTGTCGCGCTGGATCAGCCTCCGCCAGGCCGTCGCGATGGTGCGGCTCGCGATCGAGGTATTCGAAGAACAGCTCCCGGAATTCGCCGCTTCGGAAGCCGAACGCGCGGCGTTGATCGAAGGGATTCTGCGCTACGGCAGGGAAATCGCGTTCGCCGCGGCCAACTCCTATGCCGCGGCGGCGGAAGCGCGCGGCGCGTGGGACGCCCGGCTCGAAGCGCTGGTGGTCGACGGAATCGTCCGCGGCGACGCCGAGGAATCCGTCCTGTCGCGCGCCGCGGCGCTCGGCTGGGATCCGGCTGCGGCGGCGACGGTCTTGGTGGGAAACCCTCCCTCAGACGACCCTCCGACGGTGGTTTTCGACGTCCGCGCCCGCGCCGCACGCGTCGGCCGCGCGGTGCTGCTGTCGGTGCAGGGCTCGCGACTGGTGATCGTGATCGGCGGCCCCACCGAGGGAGGGCCGAAGGAACGCGAGATCCTCGCCCGGATGTCGACGGTGTTCGCCGACGGCCCCGTCGTGGCAGGCCCGACCGTCCCGACGCTGGCCGAGGCCCACCACAGCGCGGCCGAGGCGTTGTCCGGGCTGCGCGCGGTGGTCGGCTGGCCCGGTGCGCCCCGCCCGGTGCGCTCTGACGATTTGCTCCCCGAACGAGCTTTGTCCGGCGACCCCGGCGCGGAACGGTTGCTGGTCGATTCGGTGGCCCGGCCGCTGGAGGAGGCCGGGGCGGCGCTGCAGCGCACCGTCGAGACCTATCTGGACACTGGCGGAGTCCTGGAACGCTGCGCGCAAACACTGTTCGTGCACCCGAACACGGTCCGGTACCGGCTGCGCAAAGCCGCCGAGCTCACCGGCCGCAACCCGACCGACGCCCGCGACGCGCTCGTGCTGCGGGTCGCGCTCACCGTCGGCAGGCTCGCCCGCGCTCGCGGGCTTTGGTGATCGCCCCAACGCCACATTCGGTGCGTCCTGCGCACCCAATGCCACATTCGGTGCATCTCACGCACCCAAAGTGGCGTTCGGTGCATCTCACGCACCCAAAGTGGCATTGGGGGCGTCCTGGCTCGGCCCGCCCGCGCTCGACGGAAGCGCCGTGTACCTCCGGCCCGCGCGTGGCACCGCGCTCGGCTTAAGCCCGGCGCTCATCCGGCCCTTCACGACGCCCGCGTCCGGCGGAAGCGCCGCGTCGTCCGCCCGCCCGCGGCGCCCCTCCCGCCGGGGCGTGGCAGGTGACAGACTTCACGGCAAGCGCTGGTTGAATCCCACAAGGCGGATGGGTTAAGGGCCGGGTTCTCCGGCGGGTCTTTGGAGGTTTCCTCCAATTCCGCCGCGCGGACTTGGTGACCGCCCGCATCTGAAGCACCGACCCGTCCCGTGGTCTCATAGACAGCGTGACAGTTGCAGTCCTCTCCCCCGGCCAGGGTTCCCAAGCCCCCGGCATGCTCGCCCCGTGGCTCGAGCTCGACGGCGCACGCGCGCGCGTCGAAGAGTGGTCCGCCCGGTCCGGGCTCGACCTGATCCGGCTCGGCACCGAGGCCGGAGCCGAGGAGATCCAGGACACCGCTGTCGCGCAGCCGCTGATCGTCGCGCTGTCCCTGCTGTCCTTCGAGCACCTGCCGGTCGCCGGCGACGCGCCGGTCGCCGGCCACTCCGTCGGCGAGCTCGCCGCGGCCGCGATCGCCGGCGTGCTCACCCCCGCCGACGCGGTCGCGCTCGCCGCGGTCCGCGGCGCGGAGATGGCCAAGGCGTGCGCGCTCGAACCGACGTCGATGGCCGCGGTGATGCTCGGCGACCCCGAGGAAGTCGCCGCGTGGCTGGAAAGCCAGGGCCTCGCCGCCGCGAACCGCAACGGGGCCGGGCAGATCGTCGCGTCCGGGTCCGCCGCCGCGATCGAGAAGATCATCGCCGAGCCGATGGAGGGCACGAAGATCCGCGCCCTCAAGGTCGCCGGCGCCTTCCACACGCCCTACATGGCTCCCGCGGAAGACGCCTTGCGCGAGCACGCCGCCGGTCTCTCCCCGGCCGACCCGACGCGCCCGCTGCTGTCCAATGCCGACGGCCAGGTCGTCACGAGCGGCGCGGAGTACCTGCGCAGGCTCGTCGCCCAGGTGACCCGCCCGGTCCGCTGGGACCTCACCATGGACGGGCTCGTCTCGCTCGGCGTGGACCGCACCGTCGAACTGGCGCCCGCGGGCACCCTGACCGGACTGGTCAAGCGGCAGCTCAAGGGCGTCGTCACCACTACCACCGCGCTGAAGTCGCCGGCCGAACTGGCGGCGCTGCGCGAGGAGGACGCCCAGTGACCGCCCGCCCCACCCTGCGCCTGTCCCAGGGCGCGCCTGCCGCCCGCATCCTCGGCTTCGGCAGCTACCAGCCGGACCGGATCGTCACGAACGACGACCTGTCGCAGGTCATGGACACCAGCGACCAGTGGATCCGCGACCGCGTCGGCATCATCGAGCGGCGGTTCGGCGAGAAGGACGACGTCCTGGTCGACTACGCCGTCGCCGCCGGGGCCGACGCCCTTTCCGACGCCGGCCTCGATCCGTCCGAAGTGGACACGGTCATCGTGCCCAACTGCACCATGCCCTCGCAGATCCCGAACGCGGCCGCACAGGTCGCCGCGCGGATCGGCGTGCAGAGCCCCGGCGCGTTCGACCTCAACGCCGCGTGCGCCGGATTCTGCTACGGCCTCGGCGTCGCCTCCGACCTCGTGCGCGCGGGCTCGGCGAAGAAGGTCCTCGTGATCGGCGCGGAGAAGCTCACCGACGTCGTGGACCCGACCGACCGCGCGAACGCGATCATCTTCGCCGACGGCGCGGGAGCCGCGGTGGTCGGCGGGTCCGACGAACCGGGCATCGGCCCGGTGGTGTGGGGCAGCGCGGGCGACCTCGTCGACCTGATCTACATGCGCGACCACCAGTGGATCTACCAGGAGGGCCAGTCGGTCTTCCGCTGGGCGACCACGCAGATCGCGCCGATCGCGCTGCGCGCGCTGGAGGCCGCCGGGCTGCAACCGTCCGATGTGGACGTGCTGGCCCCGCACCAGGCGAACCTCCGGATCGTCGAGTCGATCGCCAAGAAGCTGCGCGCCAAGGGGGCGCGCGAGGACATCGTGGTGGCCGACGACATCAAGTACTCGGGCAACACCTCGTCCGCCTCGATCCCGATGGCGCTGGACCACATGCGCAAGGCCGGAACGGCGAAAAGCGGCGACGTGGTGCTGGCGGTCGGCTTCGGAGCCGGGCTTTCCTATGCCGCGCAGGCGTTCGTCCTGCCCTGAGCGATACTTCCCCCGCGGGCGCCGTGCCCGCGAGCGGACCCGCAGAAGAACCGAGAAGGGAACAACACCGATGGCTGACAACACTGAGATTCTCGCCGGCCTCGCCGAGATCGTCGAAGAGGTCGCCGGCGTGGCTCAGGACGACGTCACCGCCGAGAAGTCGTTCGTGGACGACCTGGACATCGACTCGCTGTCGATGGTCGAGATCGCCGTGCAGGCCGAGGACAAGTTCGGCGTCAAGATCCCGGACGACGAGCTGGCCAACCTGAAGACCGTCGGCGACGCGGTGAACTACGTGTCCGCCAACTCGAAGTAAGTCCTCTTCGTACCCGGGCCCCGGTCCGGAGCCGACCCTTGGGGAGACTCCCATGAGCAACATCGACGTCGTGATCACCGGCATGGGCGCGACGACGCCGCTGGGCGGGGACGTCGCGTCCACCTGGGACGGTCTGCTGGCCGGCCGCAGCGGGATCAGCACGATCGCGGCGGACTGGGCGGAGGAGCTGGACCTGCCGGTCCGGATCGCGGCGCAGCTCGCCGTCGAGCCGACCGACATCCTGCCCCGCGTGCAGGCCCGGCGGCTCGACCGGTGCGAGCAGGTGGCGATCATCGCCGCCCGCCAGGCCTGGGCCGACGCCGGGTTCGCCGAGCAGACCGACGAGCACACCGATGTCGAACCGGAGCGCCTCGGCGTTTCGATCGGCACCGGGGTCGGCGGGCCGGTGACCCTGCTGACCCAGAACGATTTGTTGCACCAGCAGGGTCTTCGCAAGGTGTCGCCGCTGACGGTGCCGATGCTGATGCCGAACGGCCCGGCCGCGCACGTGGGCATCGACCTGAAGGCTCGCGCCGGGGTGCATTCGCCCGCGTCGGCGTGCGCGTCCGGGGCCGAGGGCATCGCCAACGGCTACGAGATGATCCGGTCCGGACGGGCCGACGTGGTGGTCGCGGGCGGTTCCGAGGCCTGCATCCACCCGATCACCGTCGCCGGGTTCGCCCAGGCGCGCACGGTGTCGACGCGCAACGACGACCCGGCCGCGGCGTCGCGTCCGTTCGACGTGAGCCGCGACGGCTTCGTGCTCGGCGAGGGCTCCGGCGTCGTCGTGCTCGAGCGGGCCGACCGCGCGAAAGCCCGCGGCGCGCGGATCTACGCGAAGCTGGCCGGCTACGGACTGACGTCGGACGCTTACCACATCACCGGCAACCACCCGGAGGGCATCGGCCAGATCGCGGCGATGCGCGCGGCGATGGCGATGGCCGGACTGTCCCCTTCGGACATCGGCCACGTGAACGCGCACGCGACGTCCACTGTGGTCGGAGACATCGGCGAGGCGGCGGCGATCCGGTCGGCGGTCGGCGAGCACCCGGTGGTCACCGCGCCGAAGGGCGCGCTCGGCCACCTCGTCGGCGGGGCCGGCGCGGTCGAGGGCATCGCGACGATTCTCGCGCTGTACGAGGGCATCGTGCCCGCGACGCTGAACCTCACCGAGCAGGACCCGAAGGTGCAGCTGGACGTCGTGTCCGGGGAGAACCGCAAGGTCGAACTCGCCGCGGCGCTGTCCAACTCGTTCGGTTTCGGCGGGCACAACACCGCGCTGCTGTTCACGCCGGCGAACTGAGTTCCTCTTCACGGTGAAGGGCCCCGCGGAAATCTCCGCGGGGCCCTTCACCGTTTTCGCGCGGTCAGCACTTGTCGTGTTCGGTGGCGGTGCCGTCGACGGTGTCGATCCGGTACGAGCCGTGCTCGAACTTCATCGGCAGCACCAGCCGCCAGTTGATGCACTTCTCCTGGAAATCGACCGGGGCCTCGTTCAGCGACTGGGTGCTCGTGAACCCGACCAGCGCCCGCAGCGTGCCCTGCGCGCCCGGTTCGATGCGGTACAGCAGGATGTTGACGTCCTTCGTGGACTGGAAGTTGCGGTGCCAGTCCACTTCCGGCGTCTTGGTGCGGCGCGCGTCGCTGACCGTCTCCGTCCAGGCGTCGTAGTCCTTTTTGTTGAGCGCGTTGAAATAGGCCTGCAGCACGGTGCGGACGGCGTCGTCCTGCGGGTGGTTCTGCGCGTCCGGGGTGACCCCGACCTGGACCGAGCCGGACTTGTCGGACGGACCGCCGCTGCTCGTGACGGGCGGCGCCATGGCCTCGCCGTCGGTCGGGTGCGGGGACTC
Organism: Amycolatopsis sp. NPDC004079; assembly: GCF_040610415.1. Taxonomy (NCBI): domain Bacteria; kingdom Bacillati; phylum Actinomycetota; class Actinomycetes; order Pseudonocardiales; family Pseudonocardiaceae; genus Amycolatopsis; species Amycolatopsis sp. NPDC004079. Next base: position 8,098 of record NZ_JBEXMH010000111.1, read on the forward strand.
GGGACGGCGGTAGAGCTCGCGGGCGAGCAGACCCCCGGCGACGGTGATGGACAGCACCACCACGAGCACGGGGATCAACCACCGCTGACGGGAGGGCGGGGCCGAAGGAACGCTCACCCGGGTGAGGGTACCGCTTTCGTTCACCCGACCTGGTGCAGCCAGGTGACCGGGGCGCCGTCGCCCGCGTGCCGGTACGGCTCGAGCGCCTCGTCCCAGGCCGCGGCGAGGAGTTCGTCCAGTTTGTGCGCGAGGGTTTCGCCGCCGCGGGTCATGCTGACGAGCGCGCGCAGCTGGTCCTCGCCCACGACGATGTCGCCGTTGGCGCTGGTGCGGCCGTGCCAGAGCCCGAGACCGGGCGCGAAGCAGAACCGCTCGCCGTCGACGCCCGCGCTGGGCTCCTCGGTGATTTCGAAGCGCACCATCGGCCACGCCTTGAGGGCGCCGGCGAGTTTGCCCGCGGTTCCCGCGGGCGCGCTCCAGCTGCATTCGGCCCGGAGCTGTCCCGGACTGGCCGGCTGGGCCGTCCACTTCAGCTCGACCCGGGCACCAAGGGTGCCCGAAATAGCCCACTCGACGTGCGGACATACCGCAGACGGCGACGAGTGGACGTACACCACGCCTCGGGTGCTGCCACGGGTGCTCACTGCTGACCTCCGCTTGTTCGACGAGGGACGTCTTCCCCTACGACCTCTCGAACCCTGCGCAGGTTGCGTAGCCTCCACGGCAGTTCCCGACCTGTGTAGCACATTCTGCACCCCAACCGTGCCGTTTGGCCACATGAACACCACAAGTCGCAGCGGACGACCCATTGTGGTGAGCCACGCCGACGCGAGGGCGCGGAGCGCGGTTCCGGCGGCCCGGCACGCTAGCGTGGTGCACCGGAAACGCTGCGGATTCGACAGGAGAGTTTCGGTGCGATTGGTCCGTCTCGGGCAGCAGCCCTCGCGCGTCGCGGAAGACGTGCGGGCCGCACTGGCCTCCCTCGGCCGGGGGAGCACGGTGATCGGCGGCGTCGCGCTCGTCGGGGCCCGCCCGACCGGAGACCGTCCGGTGGAGGCGGTCGTGGTGCTTCCCGCGGGCGTGCTCGTGGTGATCGGCGTGGACCTGCCCGACCCGGCGCTGCGTCTCGAAGCCCCGCTGAGCGGACCGTGGAAGGCGGACGGCTGGCCCCTGGTCCACGGCGACGACGTCAACCCCGCCACCGAAGCGCTCGACCTGTCCCAGGAATGCGAACGCCGCGTCGCGGAACTCGGCGGGGGCCCGGTGGGCACGATCGTGGCGGTCGGCCCGTACGTCGAGACGGTCGACCAGCCGCCGGGCGACCTCGCGGGTCCGGTCCGGGTCCTGCACCCGACGCCGACGACCATGCTGGCCGCGACGGTCTCCCTGGCCACGGCGCGGCATCCGCGCTCGGTGGACCAGGCCAGGGCGTTGATCTCGGCGCTGGCGCCGGACGCGCCGGAGCTCTCGGACGAGGTTTTGCGCGGCGAGGGGTTCGTTCGGTTCGCGGACGATGTTCCGGTTCCTCCTGGGCCTCGGTCGCCTGGGGTTGGCGGTCCGGCTGGTGCGGGGGCTGGCGGTGCTGGGGCGCCCAACGTGTCCTCGTCTGGCGCTACCGCGACGAATTCCGTTGCTTCACCGAGCACAAGCCCTGCCCCTGCGGGTGCTGGGGCGCAGGCTGGATCGAGCACGGCGAACGGGGCCTCCGGCGGAACCGCGGTCGCGGGTCTCGGCGCCGTTGCGGCAGGAGCGGCGATGTCTGGCGCCGCCGGAACCATCGCCGAGCCCGACGCGGCTGGATCCGGCGTTCCCAGCACACCGGGTTCGGCCAACGCCGCTAGCTCCGGCGGCGCGCAAACCCGCACCGTTCAACCGGCCGCCGATTCCGCCGCTGGCGTCGGCGCGACCCGAGGCGACGCTGCCGGGCCGGGCGGAGCGGGCGCCATCGCTCCCGACGCGACCCCGCCCGGCACCACCGAATCCGGTGCGGCCGGATCGCGCACCGCCGGTACCACCGTCGCTGGGTCCGATGCCACGGCCGGAAAATCCGCCGCGGCTTCCGCTCCGGCGACCAGTCCGGAGCCGCAAGGCCCGGCAGGCGCGGGGAATCCCCAGGGGCTTCCCGTCTTCCCCGGTGCCGCTTCGGGATCCGCTGACTCCGTGCCGTCGAAGGGTACTGCTTCCCCCGGCACTCCTTCCGCCGCGCCGAAATCCGCCGCTTCCCCGGTGCTGCGGCCGAAGATCATCGCGGTGCGGCCGCCTCGGCCGGAGATCCCGTCGATCGAGCTGGCGGCGCTTTCCGAGGCGCCCACCGAATCGACTGACCCGCCCGAGGCTCCGACCGAGAAGATGCCGTCTCCGGCGAAGCCGCAGGGCGCTGGACGTCCGCGCGGGGCCGTTCCCCCGGTCGTGCCGGGGAGTCCGCCGCAAGGCGCGCCTCAACCTGTGCGACCGGCTCCAGCCGTCGGAGCCGCAGGGACAACCAGTCCCGCAATCGGGGCCGCCGCCGCGTCCGGAGTCGGAGCTGGGGTTCCCACCGCAACGGGCCCGGCCGCAGCAGCCGGGCCGAACACTCCGTCTGGGCCGGGGAAACCGGGATCCCGCACCGTCAAGTGGGTGCCGATCGCGGCGATCGTCTTGCTGATCGTCCTGGTGGTGTCGGCGATCGTCGTGGCGACCAGCGGCGGCGAGGACACCGCCGCCGCACCGCCTGCCAGCAGTGCTCCGCCCAGCAGCGTGCCGAGTCCGGCGCCGAGCAGCGCCAAGCCGAGCGCCCCTCCGGCGCCGACTCTCACCTTCGAGCCCCGGGCGAACAGCGCCGACCAGAAGTGCGCCTCGCACGCTTTCGGGGACGTCCAGGCGAGCCTTCAGCAGACCAGCTGCTCCGGGGTCCGCCGCGCGAGCTACACGGCGCTCGTGGACGGGCGGCCGGCCGCGGTCACCGTCGCGGTGGTCGAGTTCCCCGACGCCGGACAGGCCAACCACCTCAAGCAGATCGCCGACAACCCGGGCGGCGGCGGAATCCTGGACGTCGCCACGGAGACCGGCAAGTGGCCGTCGGGCGCGCCGCAGTTCGACGGCGCTGCCTACGCCAGCAAGGTCGACGGGAACGGCGTGCGGATCGTGCAAGCGGTCTGGCAACCGGGACCGTCCACTGCGGACGATCCCGGACTGGCCCGTGCCGCGAAAGGCGCGCTCGACTTGCAGCTGCCGTCCTGAGCAACCAGCTCAGCGACGAGCCCTCAGCCAGCCAACGCAGCATTCGGCTCACGAGTGCCGTCTGGCGCGCTCAACGTGCTGCCCAGCAGACCGGTCAGCACCCGCCAGACCTAGCGCGGCGAAGCGCCTTCCCGCGAACCAACCCTCACTGCCACCCGTTCTCCAACAGGTCGAACGCCACATCCACCATCCGCCGCGGATCGTCCGACCGATCGGCCAGCGCGGCCGTCTCCAAGGCGAAATGGGCGAGCACCGCGCACCGCGGATCGCCCTCCGGCGCACCGGTTTCCGCGGCGATCACCCGGCTCAGCGTGTGCTCGTGGCCCATCCACATCTTGTGCCAGTAATCAGCCAGCGCGGGCGTCTCGCGCACCAGTCGCAGCAACGGTTCGGCTTCCGCGCGGATGCCGGAGGTCGCCCGGACGTGGATGTGCGCGCGAAGCGCCGCCAGCACCGACGTGCCCTCCGGACGGTCCCGCACCGCCGAGACCAGCGCCTCGTCGATCTCCGGTTCCCGGTCGAAGACGAGGGCTTCCTTGGTCGGGAAGTGCTTCATCAGCGTGGTGGTGGACACGTCGGCGGCGTCGGCGATCTCGCGCACCGTCACCTGGTCGTAGCCGCGCTCCAGGAACATCCGCAGGGCAGCGTCGGCCAGCGCCTGGCGGGTCGCCGCCTTCTTGCGTTCACGGCGGCCGGGAACGGGGGCACTGGTCATGCCCCGACGCTACCCGAAGCGGCACAACCACTTAAGCGGCACGACACCGCCCCACTCAGAGCCCGTAAGCCTCCAGCAGCCGCAGCCACACCTCGCTGATCGTCGGGAACGCGGGGACCGCGTGCCACAGCCGGTCCAGCGGCACCTCGCCGACGACGGCGATCGTCGCCGAGTGCAGCAGTTCCGCCACGTCCTGGCCGACGAACGTGACACCCAGCACGACACCGCGTTCGGTGTCCACGACCATTCGCGCTTTGCCCTGGTACCCATCGGCGTGCAGCGACGAACCGGCGACCGCGATGTCGATGTCCACGACCCGGTCCGCGGATCCGTCGCGCGCCTCGGTGAGGCCGACTGACGTCACTTCCGGGTCGGTGAACACCACTTGCGGCACCGCGTGATGGTCGGCGGTCGCGCTGTAGCGGCTCCACGGCTCGGTCGAGATCTCCTCGCCGCGGGCACGGGCGGCGACCGAGTCGCCGACGACGCGGGCGGCGTATTTTCCCTGGTGGGTCAGCAAAGCACGCCCGGTGACGTCGCCCGCTCCGTACAGCCAGCCACCCTCCACTGCGGACACCCGGCCGCTTTCGTCGACCTGGAGCGGACCGTCGGCGGGCAAGCCGAGCACGTCCAGGCCGATGGTGCTGGTCGCGGGCGCACGGCCGGTGGCGACCAGCAGTTCGTCGACCACGATCTCGTCGCCGCCGGCGAGTTTCAGCCGCGTTCCACCGTCCACAACGGACACTTCGGCCAGGCCGGAGTTCGGGTGCACGCGGACGCCTGCCTCGCGCAAACCGTCCAGGACCAGGTCTCCGGCGAACTCCGGCAGCCGCGGCAGCGGGCGGTCGCCGGTGATCACGAGGTCGACCCGCGAGCCGAGCCGCGCCCACGCCTGCGCCATCTCGACGCCGACCACGCCGCCGCCGAGCACGCCGAGCCGTCCGGGCACCTCGGTCGCCGACGTCGCTTCCCGCGAACCCCACGGCGCAATGGTGTCCAGGCCCGGAATCCGCGGCGTGCGCGGGACGCTGCCGGTGCACACGATCACCGCGTGCCGGGCGGAGAAAACGCGGCCGTCGTCGAGCGTGACTTCGCGCTCACCGGTGATCCGGCCGTAGCCGCGCACGGGTTCGATGCCCGCGCCGCGCGCCCATTCGACCTGGCCGGAGTCGTCGCCTTTGCCGGTGAACCAGTCGCGGCGCGCGAGCACCTTCTCCGGATCCAGCGCGTCGCCGATCGGCACGCCGGGCATCCGCTTGGCCGCGGCGAGCAGGTTTCCCGGGCGCAGCAACGCCTTGCTCGGGATGCACGCCCAGTACGAACACTCCCCGCCGAACCGTTCGTGTTCGAGGAGCGCCACCTTCAGCCCGCCCATGGCGGCCCGTTCCGCCGCCACTTCCCCGACCGGACCCGCCCCGATGACCACGACGTCGAAAGTCTCTGCTGCCATGCGCACAGCGCACACCACCGCGCAGGTTCGCGCAAGCCTGCCGGTATTCTTGTGAGAGAGCTGCAAGAAACCGGCGGCACCGCGGAAACCCGGGTCGTCGCCGTGCCGGTTGCACGCACGACCACGATCGAGCACGGGAGGCTCCCATGGCGAGGAACACCGCTGTCCGCACTCTGGACGACCTGACCGGCGGACGCGCGGCGGAAACCGTCGCGTTCGCACTGGACGGCATCGAATACGACATCGACCTCGGCACCCGCAACGCGACCGCGCTGCGGCGATTGCTGGAGAAGTACGCGAAGGCCGGCCGCCGGACTGGCGGACGGAAGCTTCGGCCGCGGCTGATCGCCGGGGCCAAGAAGGCCGAGGCGAAGCCGGTGGCGGAGAAGCCCGCTGCGCCGGCCAAGAGCGGGAAAGCCGTTGCTGGCAAGAAGACTGCCGGGAAGGCAGCTTCCGCCACCGCGGCGCGGACCGCGAAGACTGCCCGAACGGGTGGCGCGACCGGCACGGTGAGCCGGACCGCGAAGGCTCCGGCCAAGTCCGCGGCAGCCAAGCCCGCGAAGGCCGCCGCGACCAAGACCACGGCCAAGTCGGCGAAGGCTGCCGCGGTCAAGACGCCTGCTGCCAAGACGGCAAAGGCCGCCGCAGTCAAGACGCCCGCTGCCAAGACGGCGAAGACCGCGACGATCAAGGCAGCCGCGCCCGCGAAGGCAGCCCCGGCGAAAACCGCCGCACCGGCCAAGTCCGCGACGGCTAAGACAACCGCACCCGCGAAGACGGCCCCGGCGAAAACCACTGCACCGGCACCGGCCAAGGCAGCTGCCAAGCCGCGCCGCCGTGCGGCCGGCGAAGTGCCGCCGGTGCTGTTCTCCTCCTCCGGCAACTGATCCGGTCCGTGAAGGGCTCCTTGAGGGAATCTGATTCCTTCAAGGAGCCCTTCACGGCATCTCGGCCCGGGGTGCTCGGATGTGACTGTCCGGCAAGGCAATTACGAACGCTGACGTCCTTCGGCGTGCCAGTCCGGGAATTCGTAGCGGCTCCACAGCAATGACTGCTGCCGCTCCAACTCCCCCGCAGTCGGTTCGCGCGGCGGGAGCGGGCCGAGCAGTCCCGCCGCGGCGGCGCGGACGGTGTCTTCCACTTCCGCCAGCCGCAGCCGCACGCCGTGGTCGACCAGGGACGCGACCTTGCTCCGGTGCGAATCCAGCGGCTTCGGGTCCGGCGGCGGACCGGTGAGGTACGCTCCGACGCGGGCGGCGTCCGTGTCGACCAGCAGCGTCGAATGCGCCAGCAGCACGTCTTTGGTCCGGAAGACCGCGAAGCCGCACAGTTTCGCGTCGCCGACGAAGATGCCGCGGTCGCCGATTCTGGCCGGGAGACCGAGTTTCTCCACTGCGGCGGACATCACCAGGCCGAGCATTTCCAGCGGACGAGGCGCGGGGCCGGGAAGCACGAGCGTCACGTTGAGATTGCCCGGGTCGTGGAACACCGTGCCGCCGCCGCTGGCTCGCCGCAGCACGGGGACGCCGTCACGAGCGCATTCGTCGACGCGGACCTCGCGGGCGATCCGCTGACCGCGGCCGACCACGACGCACACCGGGTTCCGCCACAGCCACACCACCGGCCCCGTCGGACCCTCGCGCAGCAGTGCCTCGTCGAACGCCAGGTTCTCGGCTGGGTCGGTGAATTCGGCTCGGACTTCCGACCCGCTCGGCATAGCGTTCCTCCACGATCAGCTGGACTTCGGGATCGTAGAGCAGGCTCAGGACGCGGCCGGGCCGAGCAGGTCCCAGCGGTTGCCCGCGATGTCGCGGAACACGACGACCTGGCCGTACGGCTCGGTCCGCGGTTCGCCGAGGAACTCCACCCCGGCGTCGCGCATCCGCTGGTAGCTCGCCGCGAAGTCGTCCGCGCGCAGGAAAAACCCGACCCGGCCGGCGTGCTGGTCGCCGACCGCCCGGGACTGCCGCTCGCCGTCCGCCTGAGCCAGGAGGATGCCGGTTTCGCCGCCGGGCGGGCGGACGACCACCCATCGCTTCGGGCGGCCGTCGTTGGTGAGCGACGGCGAATCCTCGGCCAGGTCGAAGCCCAGCGCGCGGGTGAAGAAGTCGATCGCCTCGTCGTAGTCGTCGACGATGATCGCGGTCAGCTGGAGGAAGGCCATACCGCTAAGGCTGCCAGTGCGGCACGCCGAGCAGGATCATCCGGAGCCGTTTTTCCGCCGCGACCAACGTGCGCTCGTCGGCGGCGGTGTCGCCGGGACGGATTTCCAGCAGCTCGGCGACTGTGCCGAGCATCGCGGTGACAATGAGGTCGGCCAGCAGGTGCAGGTCCTCGGTGGGCCAGGTGCGCAGCGGGTCGAAGCGCGCCAGGTCCAGTGCCAGGTCGCTGGAGAACATCCGCATCTCGACCGCGATCGCCCGGGACACCGCGCCGGGACCGGCGTAGCGCTCGCGCGTGACGAACCGGAAGTGGTCTTCGTGCTCGCGGACGTGCCGGTGCAGCGTGTGCACCGAAGCCCGGATCATGCCGCCGTAGCCGCGCTGCTCGGTGCGCGCGCCGCGAAGCATGCCGCGCAGCGTGCGCGTGGTCTCCTCGACCAGCGCGACGCCCAGCTCCTCCATCGACGAGAAATGCCGGTAGAACGCCGTCGGCACGATGCCCGCGCCCTTCGCGACCTCGCGCAGCGAAAGGCTGGCGAAACTCCGGTCGGCGAGCAGGTCGAGCGCCGCGTCGAGCAGCGCCTGACGGGTGCGCTGTTTGCGCTCCTGCCGGCTCACCGGGCCGGCCGGCTCCTCGGCTGCGGACACGTCGAGCAGCGTACTGGCGATCGCCGCATGGCCCACGTCACATCACCTCGCTTCCGCGTTGACAGGCCCCGGGGCCTTGCCCCCACACTAGTCAGTGTACGACTGTGCACTCAACTTCTGGAGGGGTGATGACCGCACTGCTCCCGCGCCGCGTGCGCGGACTCGTCTCGCTCGCCGAGGCGCTGCTCACCCCGCACGGCGCGGACCGGTACCTCGAACTGGTCGACCCGATGCTGGTGCGGCGCGAGATCCGCGGCCGCGTCACCGCCGTGCGGCATCAGACGCCGGACACCGTCACGTTCACGGTGCGGCCGAGCCGGGCGTGGCAGGGCTTCCGCGCCGGGCAGTACGTGCGGATGCAGGTGGAGATCGACGGCGTCCGCCGGACCCGCTGCTACTCGCCGTGCGGTGCGCAGGGCAGCGATGACCTGGAGTTCACCGTGAAGGCCGACCCGAACGGGCTGGTTTCGCGGCATCTGCAGGACACCGCCGTCGGCGCGGTAGTGGGACTTTCGCCCGCGGACGGCGAATTCACCCTGCCGTCGCCGCGCCCGGACCGGATCGTGCTGATGAGCGGCGGCAGCGGGATCACGCCGGTGCTCGCGATGGCCCGCACGCTCGTCGCCGAGGGCCACCCGGGCGAGATCGTGTTCCTGCACTACTCGAACACCGCCGCGGACGCCCTCTACCGCACCGAACTGGCCGAGCTGGCCGCCCGGCACCCAGCGTTCCGCGTGGTCAACGCCCACACCCACGCCCGTCGCGGCGGCGACCTGCACGGACTGTTCTCCGTCGCGCACCTGGAGAAGGCCGCGCCGTGGTTCCGCGAGGCCGAAACGTTCCTCTGCGGCCCGGCTCCGCTGATGGCCGCCGCACGTGAACTCTTCGAGAACGAGGGGTTGAGTGCACAACTGCACACCGAAGAGTTCACGGCAGCGCCGTTGACCTTCGCCGCGGAGGCCGCCGAGGGCCGGGTGCGCTTCGCCCGCAGCGGCCGGGAGTGCGACAACTCCGGCAAGCCGCTGCTCGAACAGGCCGAGGACGCGGGCCTGACGCCGGAACACGGGTGCCGGATGGGCATCTGCTTCTCCTGCACGCAGCTCAAAACCGCCGGACGCGTCCGCAACGCGCGCAGCGGCGAGGTTTCCGGCGAGGAGAACGAAGAAATCCAGCTCTGCGTCAGCGTCCCCGTCGGGGACGTCGAAATCGACGCCTGACCACCGGAGGAAGCATCATGACCGGTCTGCAGGACCGCCTGAGCACCGCACAGGTCGAGGAATTCGGCCGCGAACTCGACGCACTGCGCCAGCGGATCGTCGACGATCTCGGCGAGGAAGATGTCGAGTACATCCGCAAGATCATCAAAACCCAGCGCGCGCTGGAAGTGACCGGCCGAGGCCTGCTGTTCGCTGGCTTCCTGCCGCCCGCGTGGCTGGCCGGCGTCGCGGCGCTGTCCGCGGCGAAGATTCTCGACAACATGGAGATCGGCCACAACGTGATGCACGGCCAGTACGACTGGACGCGCATCCCGGAGCTGAGCTCGCAGCGCTTCGAATGGGACACCGTCGCGCCGTCGGAGAACTGGCGGCATTCGCACAACTACATCCACCACACGTACACCAACATCGTCGACAAGGACCGCGACGTCGGCTACGGAATCCTGCGGATGGACCCGGCGCAGAAGTGGCATCCGTACTACCTGGGCAACCCGGTGTACGCGACGCTGCTCGCGCTGCTGTTCCAGTGGGGCGTCATGCTGCACGACCTCGAGGTGGACCGGGTCGTGAAGGGTGAGCGCACCTGGGCGGAGAACGTCCCGGTGCTGCGCCGGATCGTCCGCAAGGCCTCGCGCCAGGTCGGCAAGGACTACGTCCTGTTCCCGCTGCTCACCGGCCCGCTCGCGCCGCTGACGCTGCTGGGCAACGCGAGCGCCAACCTTGTCCGCAACCTGTGGGCGTTCTCGATCATCTTCTGCGGCCACTTCCCCGCGGACGTCGAGAGCTTCACCGAAGAGGAGACCGAGAACGAAACGCGCGGCCAGTGGTACCTGCGCCAGATCCTGGGCTCCGCGAACATCACCGGCAGCCCGCTGTTCCACATCCTCTCGGGAAACCTGTCGCACCAGATCGAACACCACCTGTTCCCGGACCTGCCCGCGCGCCGCTACCCGCAAATCGCCGGAGAAGTGCGCGAAATCTGCGAACGCTACGGCCTGCCCTACAACACCGGCCCCCTGCACAAGCAGCTCTGGTCGGTAGCCAAGAAAATCGCGCGGCTGGCCCTTCCCGGAAAACCGGGCCCGGCCGCTACCGTGGACCCCGAACGGCAACTCCGAGCAGCCTGAGGAAGCCCATGGTCGGCCCATTCGAAAGTGGCAAGGACACCGTGCAGGAGCTGACGGAGTCCGCAGCCAACCACATCGGCAACATCGCCACCATCATTACTGGCGCAGTCCGCGACATAGCCCGCGAAACGGGCGATTGGTTCACGGACGTGATCGAAATGCGCGAAGCAGCCCAACGGGCCAAGGAAGACGAAGCCCGCCTGGACAAGGCCCCCGAGACAGACTGACTCCGCGGTCCTGGCCGAGAAGCTTCCGTGAGGGGAACCCTCAGGGACTCTGAGTCCCTCAGGGTTCCCCTCACGACCTTTCGCACGCCGTGAGGGACTCCTTCACGGACTTGGGTTCCCTCAAGGGGCCCTTCACGGACCAGCCCGCCCCGCGACGCACCCAATGTGGCATTCGGTGCGCCACATGCACCCAACGCCACATTGGGGCGCAAGCCCCACCGCGAACCGCAGCCGAAGCACCAAACCATCGAGGCACCCAGACCCTCCCCCGCACCCCGATACGAAGCCTTCTCTGCGGTTCGGGGGGGGGGGGCGTCTGATCGAGTGTCCACAAGGACAGAAAACCGAACCAACCCGCCATCAAC
>NZ_JBEXMH010000112.1:0-18972 GCF_040610415.1 Amycolatopsis sp. NPDC004079
AGCCATGATCTACATCGCCATGATCATGACCATGTCCCGACGACTCACCCGCAACACAGACCAGTGACATCAGTTCTCAGACGCCCTCTCAGGGAATTCCGGGGTCGTCATTCGGGGCTTGTGCCGGATGTCCTCACCCGCGAACCGGACAAAGCTGGACGCATGTCGCACCTGCTTGTCCGGAAGCTCCGCCCGACCGCGTGGACTCGTCCGCTGCAGATCGCCACCGTCGTCTGCTCGCTGGTCTTCACCGTCGGCACGATCCTGCAGAACTTTCTCATTATCGACCTCGACATGCTCCGCCTCGCACTGCAGTCGGCCGGGGCCAGCGCGTCCGACGCGCCGGGATTCCTGATCGGGCTTCGCACCGTCGGCTGCCTCTACATCGTCGGCAACGCGGTCGGCCTGCTCGCGCTGCGGGGCCGGACGTGGACGTTCTGGGTCGTCGTGGCCGTCAACGTCACCCAAGCCGCCGGTGTCTTCGCGATCCCGCCCGCGGTCTTCGACGCCTCTGTAACCCTGTACGGACCAGCCGGAATCCTCCCGTCAGTGATCACCGACGGCGGCGCGGCCCTGCTCGCCCTGGCCTTGCTCGGCAGTCTCGTCGCTTTCCGGACGCCGTGGGCACAACGCCGGGACTGACCGCCTTACTCGACCTCGACGTCCGACAGCTTCGCCAGCACGCCGCCGTCCGGATCCAGTTCGCGTTCCACCTCGACCAGCCGGGCCGTGGCCCGCTGATGCGCGCTGCGTCCGCGCGGCGCGAGATACACCCGAACCCGCCGCCGGTCCTCCGCGTCGACTTCGCGGTACGCCGCCGCGGTGGTGACCAGCCGGTCGACCACGCGGGTCAGCGTCGGCCCGGTAACCAGCGTGTGCCCGGCGAGTTCGGTCATCGTGAGGCCGTCGCCCCCGGCGAGCGCGTCCAGGACCAGCCAGCCGTCGAGGGACAGTCCCTCTTCCTTGAGCAGTGGCTCGATCCGCAGGGTGACCGCACGTGCGGTGCGGGTGAGGGCGCGGATCAACGACGCCTCGGCCGCCTGTGCCTGCCTCATCGCACCCGTCCTCGTTCCCGCCCTTGCGCAAATGCCTCCGCATTGTAAGACTTCCAAATGGAAGCAAGTCAACCGGCAAAGAAGCCCGGAGCCGGCATGGGACTCGGAGTCGCCAGCCGCGCGAGCGCGTTGCGCGTCGCGCTGGTCGTCCCGCTGCAGGGACCGGCGGGCCTTTTCGGGCCTTCGTGCGAGGCGATCAGCGAACTCGCGGTCCGGGAACTCAACGACGCGGGCGGAATCCTCGGCCGCGAGGTGACGCTGGAAGTCGTCGACGGCGGTGCGCCCCCCGCCCAGGTCGCGTCGTCCGTGCGCCGCCTGGTCGACGCGGGCGAGATCGACGCGGTCACCGGTTGGCACATTTCCTCAGTCCGCAACGCACTCGCGCCGGTGCTCGCCGACCGCGTGCCGTACGTATATACGTCGCTCTACGAAGGCGGCGAAAGTCGTTCTGGCATATACTGTTCTGGCGAAGTCCCGCGCGTGCAGATCCAGCCCGCGTTACGGTGGCTGCGCGACAACTGCGGCGCGCGCAGCTGGTTCGTGGCGGGCGACGACTACGTGTGGCCGCGCGGTTCCGCGAACGCGATCCGGCGCTACGCAAGGGAACTCGATCTCCAGATCGCCGGAGAAGCGTTCGTCGGACTCGGTTCGGGCGACATGGCGCGGCTTGTCCGCCGGGTCGAAACGTCGGCGTGCGACGGCGTTCTCATGCTGTTCGTGGGACAGGACGCGGTCCGCTTCAACCGCACGTTCGCCGCGCGCGGCCTCCACGAGCAAATGCTGCGCTTCAGCCCGTTGATGGAAGAAAACATGCTGCTCGCCAGCGGAGCCGAGGCGACCCGGAACCTCTTCGCGTCCGCCGCGTATTTCCGTTCCCTCGTCACCGCGGACGCGATGGACCTGCTCGGCCGTTACGTCCGCCTGCACGGCCCGGCCGCGCCGCCGCTCAACAACGCGGCCGAATCCTGTTACGAGGGCTTGCATACGCTCGCCGAACTCGCCCGCCGCGCGGGCACTCCGGACATGCGCGCGCTGAACGCCGCCATCGACGGCGTCGCCTACGACGGACCGCGCGGCACCGTCGAATTCCACGGCCAGCAAGCCGCCCAGCACGTGCACCTCGCCGCCGCGAGCGGCTGCGACTTCGATCCGATCACCCGGCTCTGACCCGCCGGCGTTCCGGTCTTGACGGCCGCCGTCCGTCCATTTATTTTCACTTGACAGTATTTCATCTGGTACCAACTGAGGAGCGTGCGATGAACAACGTCGGCCTGCTCTACGTCGGGGCGGTACTGCTGGTCAACGGGCTGATGCTGCTCGGGCGAGTGCCCGCGCGGTCGGCCGCCGCGCTGAATCTGTTCGTGGGCGGGCTGCAGTGCGTGACGCCGACGGTGCTGATCATCCAGGCGCACGGGGATTCCGAAGCGATCCTCGGCGCGTCCGGGCTGTTCCTGTTCGGCTTCACCTATCTGTACGTCGGCATCGCGAATCTCGCCGGGCTCGAACCCGAGGGCATCGGCTGGTTCTCGCTGTTCGTCGCGGGCGCCGCGCTCGTCTACGCCGGCATCGCGTTCTGGCGGCAGCACGATCCGGTGTTCGGCGTCATCTGGCTTTCCTGGGCCCTGCTGTGGGGCCTGTTCTTCCTCGTGCTCGGGCTCGGCCGCGAGGAGTTGACCCGGTTCACCGGCTGGACGACCGTCCTGTTGAGCCAGCCGACCTGCACGCTGCCCGCGTTCCTCGCGCTCACCGGCGGCTACCGCTCCACCGCCACCACCGCGCTCATCGCCGCGGCGGTCGCCGTCCTGCTCGTCGCGCTCGCCGCGGTGCTCGGATTCCGCGGCCAGCCCCGCTCCGTCCACGACCGCGCAGCGGCCGCGGCCTGACCATCCCATCAGAAGGAGAAATCCCATGCGACACGGTGACATTTCCTCGAGCCCGGACACGGTCGGCGTCGCGGTCGTGAACTACAAGATGCCGCGGCTGCATTCGAAGGCCGAGGTGCTCGACAACGCGCGCAAGATCGCCGACATGGTGGTCGGCATGAAGAGCGGCCTTCCCGGAATGGACCTCGTCGTCTTCCCCGAATACTCGACGCAGGGGATCATGTACGACGAGCAGGAAATGTACGACACCGCCGCGACCGTCCCCGGCGAGGAGACCGCGATCTTCTCCGCCGCCTGCCGCGAGGCCGACACCTGGGGCGTTTTCTCGATCACCGGCGAACAGCACGAGGACCACCCGGACAAGCCGCCGTACAACACCTTGGTGCTGATCGACAACCACGGCGAGATCGTGCAGAAGTACCGGAAAATCCTGCCGTGGTGCCCGATCGAGGGCTGGTACCCGGGCGACCAGACGTACGTCACGGACGGTCCGAAGGGTCTGAAGATCTCGCTGATCATCTGCGACGACGGCAACTACCCGGAAATCTGGCGGGATTGCGCGATGAAGGGCGCCGAGCTGATCGTCCGCTGCCAGGGCTACATGTACCCGGCGAAGGACCAGCAGGTGCTGATGGCGAAAGCCATGGCGTGGGCCAACAACTGCTATGTCGCGGTCGCCAACGCTGCCGGATTCGACGGCGTGTACTCGTATTTCGGACACTCCTCCATCATCGGTTTCGACGGCCGGACACTCGGCGAAACCGGCGAGGAGGAGTACGGCATCCAATTCGCCCAGCTGTCGCTTTCGGCGATCCGCGACGCACGCGAGTACGACCAGTCGCAGAACCACCTGTTCAAGCTGCTGCACCGCGGTTACTCGGGCGTGCACGCGGCCGGTGACGGCGACAAGGGCGTCGCGGATTGCCCGTTCGAGTTCTACCGCACCTGGGTCACCGACGCGCAGAAGGCGCAGGAGAACGTCGAGGCCATCACGCGTAGCACCGTCGGCGTCGCCGAATGCCCGGTGGGCGAGCTGCCGGTCGAAAAGACCAAACAGGCCTGATTCTCGCTGGCTGCCGGTTTCGGTTTTCGGTTCAGGGAAAGGACACCATGCCGTTCATCACCGACAGGTACCACGACCAGAACCGGAACCGGCAGCCAGCCGCTCCGGCACCCGCCCCCGTTTCGCCCGCCCCGGACACTCCCGACTCTTTGGCTCAACGCCTGCGCGGCCGCGTCCTCGGCCAAGACCCCGCCATCGACGCCGTCGTCCGCGCTATCACCCTGGCCCGCGCCGGAGCCACCGAACCCGACCGTCCACCCGCGACAGTCCTGCTTCTGGGCCCCACCGGCGTGGGCAAAACCGAACTTGTCCGCCAAGTCGCCGCCGCGCTCCGGTCCGGCCCGGACGACCTGTGCCGAGTGGACATGAACTCCCTGGCCCAAGAACACTATGCCGCCTCTTTCAACGGCGCCCCGCCCGGATACGCCGGGAGCAAGGAAGCCTTCACCGTCTTCGACCGATCCACAGTGGAGGGTGACCCGTACACCCCCGGAATCGTCCTCTTCGACGAGGTCGAGAAGGCCCACCCCACGGTCCTGCGCGCCCTCTTAGGCGTCCTGGACAACGGAATCCTGCGCCTCGCGAACGGCCAGGAGAAGATCTCCTTTCGCAACAGCTACGTCTTCCTCACCTCGAACCTGGGCTCCAAAGACCTGGCCCGCCGCCGAGGCTCCCGCTGGCGCTCGCTCCTGGACCGCGGCCACACCCGCCGAACCGTCGTCGACAAAGCCCTGCAGTCGTTCTTCGACCCGGAATTCCTGAACCGCATCGACGAAACGGTGATCTTCGACGAACTGGACCGCACCACCATCGAACAAGTCGCCCGCCTGGAAACCGACCTGCTGCGCTCAAGGCTGCGCCGCCGAGGCGTCGACCTCCAGGTGGACGACTCCGCCATCCACCTCCTCGCCGTCGAAGGCTTCGACCCGATCTACGGCGCCCGCGGCCTGCGCCGAACCCTCCGCACCCACCTGGCCGCCCCCGTAGCCGCGGAAATCATGCGCGTACGCCCCACCGGCACCTCCCCCCTAAAGATCACCGCCACCGCCGCGACCGGAACCATCCGCGCGACCGCCACCGATCCGGAGTCTTGACGCCGCGCGACCGCCTCTCTAAGTTCTCCGGACATAGGACGTCGGACATCCCATGTCCGGAGCGAGAGGCGGTCCCCCGGTGCTCCCGAGAACAGTCACGCTTGCGCTCGCCGCAACCCTCTTGAGCCTCACCCCTGCCCCACCCGCCAGCGCGAGCGGCACCTGCACGTCGTCAACCCCGTTCGTCTCAGGAACCGAGGGCTACCACACCTTCCGCATCCCAGCCGCAGTCCGCGCCGCGAACGGCTCGCTGATCGCCTTCGCCGAAGGCCGCCGCGACTCCCCCGGCGACTCCGGTGCGATCCACACGGTCGCCAAAACCTCCCGAGACGGCGGCTGCACCTGGGGCGACCTGCGCGTAGTAGACAGCAACGGCGAAGCCACCGCCGGAAACCCAACCCCAGTACTGGCCCGCAACGGCGACCTGGTGCTGCTGACTGTCCACAACGGACCCGTCAGCGAAAAAGCCATCATGTCCGGCACGGTGTCCCCGCAAGACACCCGCCGGGTCTTCGTCCAGCGCAGCCCCGACAACGGCCGCACCTGGACCCCAGCCCGCGACATCACCGCCACGACGAAACTGCCGACCTGGCGCTGGTACGCCGCCGCCCCCGGCCACGCGACCCTCCTCAACCACGGCCGCTACGCAGGCCGAATCATCGTCCCCGCCAACCACTCCAGCGCACCCCCCGCGGGTTCGGCAGACTTAGGAACCGAAGCCAAGTACTACGGCGGCCACGACCTCTACAGCGATGACAACGGCCGCACCTGGCACATCGGCTTCACCGACGACCCCGCCGACGGCGTCCTCGCCCCCAACGAAACCACCGCCACTGAGCTTCCGGACGGCACGGTGTATTTCTCCAGCCGCAACCAAGGCTCCGCCCCAGAACACCGCCTAGACGCGTACAGCACCGACGGCGGCCGCACTCTGACTCGTCCCTACCAAGTGCAACCAACCCTGTCCGGCCCGAAGGTAGAAGGCAGCGTCCTGCAAACCGCCAACCGCCGCGTACTCCTCTACTCAGGCCCGTCCGATGTTTCGGTCCGCCACACCATGCAACTCCGAACCAGCTCCGACGGCGGCAAAACCTGGCACCCGGGGGAGATTCTCGCCAACGCCCCGGCGGGCTACTCCGACCTGGTACAACCAGACCGCAACACCATCGGCGTCCTGTTCGAAACCGGCGACACCAGCGCCTACGAAAAGATCGAATTCCGCCGAGTTTCCCTTTGACGCCGCCCGCTCCCCGGTAAAATCGCCCGCATGACGGACCCGTGGCTACGCCGCTTCCACCCCGCCGACGACGCCCCCGCCCGTTTGGTGTGCCTGCCGCACGCAGGCGGCGCGGCCCCGTTCTTCCACCCGCTGTCGAAGGCGCTGTCCCCAGCCGTCGATGTCCTGGCGGTGCAATACCCCGGCCGCCAGGATCGCATGGCCGAACCCGCCCTGCGCACCATCGAGGCCCTGGCCGACGGCATCACGCAAGCTCTCCTGGCGTGGCTGGACCTCCCGACAGTCCTGTTCGGCCACAGCATGGGCGCGACGCTCGCGTACGAGGTAGGCCTCCGTTTGGAGGAACGAGGCACACCCCCAGAAGCAGTAGTGATCTCCGGCCGCCGAGCCCCGTCCCGCCTGGTGAACGACCAAGTCCACCTCCAAGACGACGACGGTTTGCTGTCCGAAATCGAAGGCCTGGCAGGCACCGACCCGAAGGTGCTGCGAGACCCGGAACTGCGAGAACTGTTCCTGCCAGCCCTGCGCGCGGACTACACGGCCATCGAGACGTACCGCTCGAGCCCAGGCCCGCTCGCCGCCCCCATCCACGCCCACACCGGAGACGCCGACCCCCACGCCCCGGTGTCGGACGTCCAAGCCTGGTCGGCACACACCCGAGGCGACTTCACCCTGACCACGTATCCGGGCGGCCACTTCTACCTGGTGGACCACGCTCCGGCGATCACGGATGCTCTCCTGAAGCTGACAACGAGCGGCTTCTAGCCCCTCTTCCGCCTGGCTCCCGCCTTGGCCCACCACAGACCCCGAGCCGGTTCTCCGCACCCACCTCTGCCTGGCTCCCGCCTTGGCCCACCACAGACCCCGAGGCGGTCCTCCGCACCCTCTTCTGCCGGATGTTCATCGCCAGGCCCATCACCGGTGCCGAGCCGATATGGCCTTCCGCCGATCGGCCCACCTGCGCCGCAGTACACGACCATCCGCCCGCCTGCCCGTAGATCGGCCCGCCTGCGCGGTACACGGCCATCCGTCAGCCTCCCGCTGCCAGCCATTGGTGCCTCTCCTCGCCGCTCCGCCGACCAGCCCCACTGCAAGCCGCACGCGCTCGTCCGCCGACCCCCTTTGCCCGATCCACTGGCTTCTCCCACTGCCCCTCCGCCTGCCCCAGCATCAGCACCTCTCGCCGCTCCTCCACCGCTCACCCTGTCCCGGCGCCGCCTTACCCCCGGGCACCAACCAAGCCCACGCCACGGCCCGCCCGGTCTCACCCGCCGCCCGAGATGCCACCCCGCCAGAGGTTCCCGCGCCGCCCCGTAGGCTGCCGATCATGGAATTGCGCAGGATGTTCGCCGGTTTGGGCCGCAGCAAGGCATTCGCCGCGTTCGGCCAAGCGATGATGCCCGCCGACCGCCTGCTCCTCCGCATCAGCGGCGGCCGCCTGGGAGTCGGCGCGGCAGTCGGACTGCGCACCCTCCTGCTCACCACGATCGGCCGCACCAGCGGCGAACCGCGCCAGGTCCCGCTGCTGTACGTCGAGCGCTCCGGCGGGTACGTCGTGATCGGCTCCAACTGGGGCGGAGAACACCATCCCGCCTGGACGGCAAACCTCCTGTCCCACCCCGACGCGACAGTCTCCGTCCACGGCCGCACCCTCCCCGTCCGAGGCCGCCTCCTGAAAGACGCCGAACGCCAGGAAATGTGGGACGCCGTCGCCTCCTACTGGCCCGCCTACGACCGCTACGCCGAACGCGCCGCCCACCGCGAAATCCGGGTATTCCTCCTGGAACGCACAAACCCAGCCGCCTGACCGGACCTATTTCGTTCCGAGTCCGCCGGTTTTCTCCGGTCGCCCGGTCGATCCGCCCTCCGCCGAGCCCATCGTCCCGGTCCAGGCGCACCAACCTAGCGGAGCCGCGCGGCGATGCCGTCCAGCAGACATTCGAGACCCAGCTCGAACTGTGCGTCCTCAGCCGCTGCCGCGGCCACCTTCCGCGCGTCAGCAGCGGCATCCGCACCCGCCGGCTGCCCCGTTCCAGCAGCACCTTCCGCCTGACCAGCAGCAGCCCCAGCCCGACCAGCCGCGGCACTCCCAGCCCTGCCCGCCCCGGCAGCTCCAGCCCCGCCTGCCTCGGCGACCGCCTGACCAAGCCCAGCCGATTCGGGACGACTCCCGCCCCCTCGACCAGCTCCGGCCTCGCCCCGGCGAGCCTCCGTCGCCCGCGCAGAGCCAGCCACGTCGCGACCCGCCTCAGCCACCCGGTCAGCCTCTCCGGCCTCCGCAGCCGACCCGACGGCCGATCCACCGCCACCAGCCACCCGGCCGGACTCGTCCGGCTCCGCGCCTGATCCGGCACCACCGGCACCACCGGCACCACCGTCGCCGACCTCGGCCGTCTCGTCAGCCGCGTCGTGCCGCTCGGCCAGAAAGCTCTCCAGCACCCGCACGAGCAACGGATACGGCCCGTCCTCCGACACGACGTCGCCGAACCAGGCCCGCGCCTGCCGCTGCACGTCCACCACGTCGACGAACGCGTTGCGCTGCCACATCGCCCGCTCTTCCGCCCACTGCAGCGCCTGCCCGGTGACGTATCCGTCGAGCAGCCGGGCGTACCCGAGCGCTGACGAGAGGTCCTGACCCAGCCGATCGAACGTCGCCAGCACGAACTCGGTCCGCCGGCTCGCGTTCGGCCCTGCCGGAGGTCGCTGATGCACGAGCCGCGCGTACCACGGATGCCGCTTCGTCATCGTCCACGTGCCGACCGCGACAGCCGTCAGCTCGCCCCGCCAGTCCTCGCCCGGGACTTCCGGGGTGTGCACCTCGCTGTTCGCCAAGTCCAGCATCAGGTCCACCAGACCGTCTTTGCTGTGCACGTAGCGGTACAGCGACATCGGCGTGGACGCGCCCAGCTCCTTCGCCACTGCCCGCATCGTGAGCGCCTCCGCGCCGCCGTGGTCGGCCAGGCGCACGGCCGCGTGGACGATGTCGACTCGCCCGAGACCCCATCCGCGTTCCGGCGGTTCAGGCAACAGCCAAATCGGCGGTGTCGGCCCTTGATCTCCCATTCATCTCCCTGTCTCCAGCCCGCTTGCGTACATAGTACACCGTCATGTACAACGTACACAAGATGTACAACGTACACGACCCTGGGGGTTGAGAAATGACTGCACGAATTCCTGTTCTGATCTGCGGCGGAGGGATCGCCGGGCTCACCGCGGCGCTGCTGCTGCACCGCGAGGGCGCGGCGCCGGTACTGGTGGAAAAACACGCCGGCACGTCCCCGCAGCCGAAAGCACGCCGGTTCAATCCGCGCAGCACCGAGGTGTTCCGCCTGCTCGGCCTCATGGACGAGGTCGAGCGGGCCAGCGCACCGCTCGCGTCGTTCACCGGGATGCTCTCCGGCACGACGCTGGCCGACGCGACCTGGCCAAAGGTCACCGACACCTTGCGCGAACGGCTGAACCAGCACGCGAAAATGCCCGACCTCAGTCCCGCGCCGAGCGTGCTGTGCCCGCAGGACGTGCTGGAACCGGTGCTGCGGCAGGCCGCTGTCGAGCGCGGCGTGTCAGTCCGGTTCGGCACCGAACTGGTGTCGTTCGAGCAGGACGACGCCGGGATCACCGCCGAACTGCGCCCGGCCGACGGCGAGCCGTACCAGGTCCGCGCCGAATATCTGATCGCGGCGGACGGCGCGCGCAGTCCGATCCGCACCGCGCTCGGCATTACGCGCAGCGGGCTCGGGCACCTGGCCGACAATCTCGACGTCTGTTTCCGCGCCGATCTCGCCGAGCTCGTCCGGGACAAACCGTTCAACCTGTGCCAGATCGAAAACCCAGCCGCTTCCGGCGCTTTCGTGTCGGTCAACGGCACCGACCGGTGGCTCTTCTCCACCTCCGACTTCCCCGGCTCGGAATCGCTGGACGAGGACGGCTGGCGCGAGCTGCTGCGCACCGTCGTCGGCGTGCCGGACCTCGAGGTCGAGGTGCTGAGCCGGATTCACTGGGAGTCCGGGATGTACGTGGCCGACCAGTTCTCCTCGGGCCGGGTCTTCCTGGCAGGCGACGCCGCGCACGCGATGCCGCCGATGGCCGCCGCGGGTGCGAATACCGCGATCGCGGACGTAGCCAACCTCGCCTGGAAGCTCGCCGCGGTGCTGGCCGGCACAGCGAAGCCCGCCCTGCTCGACACCTATCACGCCGAGCGATACCCGATCGGGTACGCGACGGCGGAGTTCTCCAGCATGGCCAGCGGCCATCTCGGCACCATGATCGCCACGATCACCAGCGACGACGCACCGCGCATCGACCCGCTCGCCGCGCTGTTCGGCGTGCAGTACGAACACGGTGCGTTCGTCCCGGACGGACGCGGTCCCGCACCGGAAGACCGGTACGGTCCGGCCGGTCGTCCAGGCACCCGAGTGCCCCACGCTTGGCTCGACGCCACGACGTCCACAGTGGACTTGGCGGGCCCCGGCCTCGCCTTGCTCACCGGACCGGACAACGTCCGCTGGACAGCCGAAGCCGACCGGCTGGGCCTCCCCCTCGTTCCGATATCGGACGAGGCGTGGCTGGCCGAGACGGAGCTGCCTGCCGACGGTGCGCTGCTGCTCCGGCCGGACGCTGTCGTCGGCTGGCATTCCACGTCGGAGGTCCCGCTTGCCGATGCCTTGTCCCGCCTGCTCAAGACCACCGTGGAGGCAACCGTGTGATCACTTCGGCGGTGCCCGGGGTCGCCCGCCCCGCGCGCCGGACCTGCCACACATTCGACGCGAGAGAGGAGCATTGATCGGACACATCTGGAAGCGCGGACCCTCGATGCCGGTATCTGCCAGCCCGCTTCGGCATCGACCGGTTGCGATCCGCCGCTGTCCCTCCAGGTTGAGCCGCGCGACCGTGCCAGCCCGCACCCACCCGCGGCCCGCGCCTGACGGAGATTGCATCCGCTGATGACAGCGACAGCGAGGATTGCTTCTTGCACGCGGAGCGAGCGTTGCTGCGGCCCGCGCCAACCGGAAGCCAGAGAGGCATGGCCGGGCCGAGGAAGAGCACCGGAGCGGCGATCAGCTGCGCTTCGCACCGGGCGCCTCAGCGGATCGCGCTGCTCGCCACGGAGGCGATCACCGCCGAGGTTCTCGCGTCTGCGGCGCTTGACGTCTCGGACCGCGCACAACCATCCACAGCCTGCGTTAGGAGGACGCTCGCCAGCAATCCGCACTACCGTCCGCGACCGCTCTGCGATCGGCACTTCGGGAGCCTGCACCAGCGTGCGCTTGCTTCCGCGGCGGCCCACAACTGATGGCCGTCGGGTCAAGCGACCTGCGCTTGCAGCGTCACCGCAGGCGTTCCGAGCCGAGAGCAGACGATTCGAGCCGCCGTCGTCAGCAGTCCTCACCTCACACAGCCCAGCTGCGCCGCCGCGGTCGCAAGCACCGTCACGTCAAGAAGTTGTCCTGGGGAGCCGTCGAGCCGAGAAATCCGCGTCAAAAGCCCCCGCGCCGGGGCGGCCCGTAAGCACCACCCGAATCAGGATCCGAACAAGAACCCATCAGGAGGCAAGAAACCGATGACGACCCTGCTCACGCGAACCGGGACGGGTCTCCCGCCCCATGCCGCACGACCTCCGCCTCGCCGGAGGAGAAGTCGATCACCGTGGTGGGTTCCACGCCGCAGTCGCCGGAGTCGATCACGGCGTCCAGGACGTGGTCGAGTTCTTCCTTGATCTCCCAGCCCTGGGTGAGGGGCTCGCCGGAGTCGGGCAGCAGCAGTGTGCTCGACAGGATCGGCTCGCCCAGTTCGCCGAGCAGTTCCTGGGTCACCACGTGGTCGGGGATCCGCACGCCGACGGTCTTCTTCTTGGCGTGCAGCAGCCGCCGCGGGACTTCCTTCGTCGCCGGGAGGATGAACGTGTACGCGCCGGGCGTGCTGGCCTTGATCGCGCGGAACACCGCGTTGTCGATGTGCACGAACTGGCCGAGCTGGGCGAAGTCCTGGCAGACGAGCGTGAAGTGGTGCCGGTGGTCGAGCTTGCGGATGGTGCGGATCCGCTCCATCCCCTGCTGGTTGCCGATGCGGCAGCCGAGCGCGAAGCACGAGTCGGTCGGGTAGGCGATGAGCCCGTCGTCGCGCAGCAGGTCGACTACCTGGGCGATGGCGCGGCGCTGCGGGTTCTGCGGGTGCACGTCGAAGTAACGGGCCATTGCCCGAGCTTAGGCGTGCCCGCCGGGCCGGGCGCGCGGGCTCTCCGCGGGCCGGGCACAGTGACGGGCGAGGAGGTACGTCCGTGCATGCTCTCTGGTCCACCGGCGAACAGTGGGAACTGCTGCCGCCGGTGCTGCTCGCCCTGCTGCTGAGCACTGTGATCGGCATCGAGCGCGAGGTCGGCAACAAGCAAGCCGGCCTGCGCACGCACACGCTGGTCGGCGTCGGGTCGGCAGTGTTCATGCTGGTGTCGAAATACGGCTTCGCCGATTTGCTCGGCATCGAGCACGTCGCGCTCGATCCGTCGCGGATCGCCGCGCAGATCGTGTCCGGCATCGGGTTCGTCGGCGGCGGGCTGATCTTCGTGCGCCGCGACGCGGTGCGCGGCCTCACCACCGCGGCGACGGTCTGGCTCGCCGCGGCCGTCGGCGTCGCGTGCGGTGCCGGGCTGCCGGTGCTGGCCGTCGCGACGACTGCCGGACTCGTGGTGATCACTCGCGGATTCCCGCCGCTTTCCCGGTTCGTCGCGCGCCATCGGCGGCAGCCGCCGATCCTCCGGTTGAGTTATGCCGACGGGCACGGCGTGCTGCGGGCCGTGCTCGCCACTTGCACCGATCGGGGCTGGGCCGTCCACCGGGTGGCGGTCGACCGCGAAACAGTTTCCGAAGAGGGGCAACGGATCGCGGTCGTCACGTTGCAGTTGCAGGGGCGCGGCGATCTTCCCGAACTCACCGCGGAACTGGCCGAATTGCCCGGCGTGCGAAGCACCGCGACGGGCACCGAAGACCCGCTCGAAGATTGACCCGCCCCGGGCTCACACGGATCGCCGGACTTCAGGCACACTGGAGGCAGTGCGGAAACCCCGGTGCGGCAAGAAAAACGAGCGCCGAGGAGAAACCATCCAAATGGGAGGTGAGAGCATGGCCCCCGGCGGTGGCGAGGACCTGATGTCCGTCCGGCCGTCCTTCGACTCGGCGTGGCGCGGCTATCAGCGCGGCCAGGTCGAAGAATTCGTCACGTGGGTCGAGGCGGAATTCCGGCGCCTGGCCGCGGAACGCGACGCCGCGGCACAACAGGCGGCCGAACTCGCCGAGCGCAATCGCGAACTGCGCGCGACGGTCGACCGGATCAGCCGCACCCCCATCGAGCCGGACGCATTGCAGGAACGCTCCCGCCGGATGGTCGAGCTGACGCGCGAGGAAGCCGCGGAGATCACCGCCCGCGCGGAGGACACCGCCGCGCGGATCATCGCCGACGCCAAGGCGGAAGCCGTTCGCCTCACCGAAAAAGAACGCGCGCTCGTCGAAGCCGTCTCCGCGGACCGCGTACAGCAACGGCAAGAACACGAAGACCTGCTGCGCCGCGCAGTCGAAGAACGCAAGGCCGCGGACGAGGCGGCGGCGAAAGAACGCCGACGGCTCGAAGAACACCTCACGCGCACATTGGCCGACCGCCGCACCGACGCACTCCGCGAAATCGCCGACCGCACCGCCACCGCCCGCGCCGAAGCCGACACGCACGTCCGCCAAGCCACCGACCATGCCACCCGAATCGTCGCCGACGCCGAACAGCGGGTCGCCGAGCTCACCGCTGTCCAGCAACGAGTCAAGGCCGCACTGCGCGGCGCGCGCGAACTGCTGGCGACCGCGAACGCCGACCTCGCGCCGGACGGCACACCCGTACCGAACCAACGACGGACCTCCGCGCTCACCGAAGTCACTGAGGCCGCCCCGACCGGCTGACCACCAGTCCTCACCAGTCACCGAGGCCGCCCCGACCGACTGGCTGACGTCGGCCCCCGCCAGCCGCCGAGGCCGCCCCGACCCGCTGACCACCAGCCCTCGCCAGCGCCGGGGCTACTCGGCGGGCAGTCATCGCTGAAGCCACTTCGTGCCGAACCAGCGCCCCCGCACGTGCGCGCTTATCGAAGGCATCGAGGGCACCGGCTTAAGACCAGCCTTGGACACGCTGCGGGTTGCGAAAGGCTGGTGGCCACCGCGAATGCCACCTCGCTGAACCAGTGCCTCCACATGTCCGTGCTTATAGAAGTCACCGGGGTGATCCGCACCTGGTGAACCCGGCCGTGGACCCGCCGCTGGGCCTGAGTGCCGCCCGGGGCCGGACAGCGCCCGGTGGCGAACCAAGGCCGCGGCTCCGCGCGCCGGAGTCACTGAGGTCAGCACCACCGGCTGAACACCGGACTCGGATACGCCGGGTGGGTATACTCGGTAGTGAACCAACGGGGATGCCGAGAAAAAGGGACGATGTGCGATGACCGGCTACGGCAGTGAACGAGAGGCCTACCTCAAGCGCCTTCGCCGGATCGAGGGGCAGATCCGCGGCCTGCAGCGCATGGTCGAGGAGGACAAGTACTGCATCGACATCCTGACCCAGGTGTCCGCGGCGACGAAGGCGTTGCAGTCCTTCTCGCTGGAACTGCTCGACGAGCATCTGGCGACCTGCGTCGTCCAGGCGGCGGCCGCAGGTGGGGAGGAAGCGGACCTCAAGGTGCGCGAAGCTTCCGACGCGATCGCTCGGCTGGTGCGTTCCTGACGTAACTCCCACCGGGTTCCGCAAAGCGCGGGGTAGCAGTAATCGGACGTTGTTTCGGGACCGTGCGTCGACGTGTCCAATGCCGGAGGGAAGCAAGTCCGGAGTCCGTTACGCGGACAGTGCTGACCGACGCCCGCTTGATGCGCTATTGAGGCAAGCCCCGGCTGGTTCCATGGTGCGCGGCTGTCGGTAAGCCTGGCGTACTCAGCGCCCGAGCAGTCCGGTGTTCTCAGCGCACAGAGCAAGGCTCCAGTGACCAAGCAGATCAGCCCCCGGCGATCCGTAGCCGCCAAAGCGCAAAGCCAGCGAACACGAAACGGGCCAGCAGCGGAAATCCCGCCACTGGCCCGTCCTCAGGGCACATCACGCAGCCCGGAACCGTCGCAACCGGAGGCTGTTCGAGACCACGAACACCGACGAGAACGCCATCGCGGCACCCGCGATCATGGGGTTGAGCAGGCCGAACGCCGCCAGCGGCAGAGCCGCGACGTTGTAGGCGAAAGCCCAGAACAGGTTTCCCTTGATCGTGCCGAGCGTGCGCCGGGCCAGGCGGATCGCGTCGACTGCTGCGCGCAGGTCGCCTCGGACCAGGGTCAGGTCGCCTGCCTCGATGGCCGCGTCCGTTCCGGTGCCCATGGCCAGGCCTAGGTCGGCTTGGGCGAGAGCGGCTGCGTCGTTGACGCCGTCACCGACCATGGCCACGACTCGGCCTTCGTCCTGCAGTCGCTTCACCACGGCTACCTTCTCCGCGGGCAGCACTTCGGCCACTACCTCGGTGATGCCTGCGGCGTCGGCGATGGCATGCGCTGCGCCTGCGTTGTCGCCGGTCAGAAGCACGGGACGCAGTCCCAGCGCCTGAAGTTCGGCGACAGCTTGCGCAGAGGTCGGCTTGATCGTGTCCGCGACCACCAGCACGCCTCGTGCCACGCCGTCCCAGGCGACGAATACTGCCGTCGCGCCTTGGTCTTCCGCTGCGGTCCTGGCCTTGATGAGGTCGTCGTTGACCTTCACACTCCAGTCGGCCAGGAAGGCGGCGCGGCCAGCTAGGACAGCTGCACCTTCCACAAGACCCGAGACGCCTAGGCCCTCGGTGTTCCGGAACTCTGTCGCCGTCGGGAGGTCACCGACTCGTTCGCGGGCACCGTCTGCGATCGCTTTCGCGATCGGGTGCTCCGAAGCGTGCTCGACTGCCCCGGCATAGCGCAGCAGTTCGCGCTCCGTGATGCCTTCCCCGACGTGGACGTCCACCAGGCTCATTCGCCCGGTCGTGACGGTCCCGGTCTTGTCGAGCACCACGGTGTCGACGCGGCGAGTGGATTCGAGCACCTCCGGGCCCTTGATGAGAATCCCCAGCTGCGCGCCGCGGCCGGTGCCGACCAGCAGGGCGGTCGGGGTCGCGAGGCCAAGGGCGCATGGGCAGGCGATGATCAGCACGGCGACTGCGGCGGTGAACGCTTCGGTGACGTTTCCGCTGGTCAGAAGCCAGGTGATCAGCGTGCCCAGGGCCAGGACCAAGACGATTGGCACGAATACCGCCGAGACGCGGTCGGCCAGCCGCTGCACTGCGGCCTTGCCGTTCTGTGCTTCTTCGACGAGCCGGGCCATCTGTGCGAGCTGCGTGTCCGCGCCGACGCGGGTTGCGCGTACTGCGATCCGACCGCCGACGTTCACCGTCGCGCCGGTCACGCCGTCACCCACTGCGACCTCGACCGGGACGGATTCCCCGGTGATCATGCTGACGTCGACTGCTGAGCCACCGTCAGTGACCACACCGTCGGTGGCGATCTTCTCGCCGGGCCGCACCACGAACGTGTCGCCGACCCGCAGCTGTTCGACCGGGATTCGCTGCTCGCGACCATCGCGAAGGACCGTCACGTCCTTGGCGCCAAGTTCGAGCAGGGCTCGGAGCGCGGCACCGGAGCGACGCTTGGACCTCGCCTCGAAATAGCGGCCGGCGAGGATGAACGTGGTGACGCCCGCCGCGACCTCGAGGTAGATGTTGTCGGTCCCGGATCCCCCGGACACGCTGAACTCGAAGCCGTGCCGCAGGCCGGGCATTCCCGCCATGCCGAAGAACAGCGCGTACAGCGACCACAGCGTGGCGGCCGAGACGCCGAGCGAGATCAGCGTGTCCATCGTCGCCGCGCCGTGCCGAAGGTTCGTCCACGCGGCGCGGTGGAACGGCCACGCTCCCCAGACCACCACCGGCGCGGCGAGCGTGAGCGACAGCCACTGCCAGTTCGTGAACTGCAGCGCGGGGACCATCGCCAGCACGATCACCGGCACCGTGAGGATCGCCGAGTAGAGCAGCCGGTCGCGCAGCGGCCGCGTCTCGTCCTGCTCGGGCTCTTCAGGCTTCTCCGACTGCGGCGTTTGCGCGGTGTAACCGGTCGCTTCGACGACGCCCACCAGGTCGTCGACCGAAACGGTGGAGGGGTATTCGACGTGCGCCTTCTCGGTCGCATAGTTGACGCTCGCGCTGACGCCCTCGACCTTGTTGAGCTTCCGCTCGACCCGAGCAGCGCACGACGCGCAGGTCATCCCGCCGATGGCGAGTTCGACTGACTGCACGGGGGCTGGTGTCGTGGTGCTCATGTCACTCCTTTTTACGCGACGACCTGGTAGCCGGCCTCAGCGACGGCGGCCTCGACGGCCTCGCGCGAGATCGGCTCCGCACTGGTGACCTTCACGGCGCCGGTGGCGAGGTCGACGTCGACCGTCTGCACGCCGGTCAGGCCGCCTACCTCCTCTTTCACCGATCCGACGCAGTGTCCGCACGTCATGCCCTCGACGGTGTAGGTCGCTTCAGTCATCGCCACACTCCCTATCGTGCTCCTTGCTGATAGCTCCTTTATACCCCTAGGGGGTAGCAGTACGCCAGGAGACCCTGTGGTGAACCGGGTTACCCGCCGGGAGAGACTGCAAGGATGCGGAAGATCTACGCGATCGGGATCGGCGCCGGCGACCCGGAACACCTCACGGTGCAGGCAGTCGACCGGCTCAACCGCGTCGACGTGTTCTTCGTGCTCGACAAGGGCAGCGCGAAAGCCGACCTGGTGCAGCTGCGTCAGGAGATACTGGAGCGGTTCGTGAGCCGGCCGGGGTATCGCGTGGTGAGCGCCAAGGACCCGGACCGCGACCGGAAGCCTGCCGACTACCGCACCGCGGTCGCCGACTGGCACCAGCTCCGCACCGACGTCTACGAGCAGCTGATCCGCGAAGAACTGGCCGACGGCGAGACCGGCGCGTTTCTCGTCTGGGGCGATCCGGCGCTGTACGACAGCACTATCGCGTTGATCGAGGCCGTGCTGGCGCGCGGGAATGTGGCGTTCGACTACGAGGTCGTGCCGGGGATCAGCAGCATCTCCGCACTGGTCGCACGCCATCGGACGACGATGAACCAGATCGGCCGCGCCGTGCAGCTGACGACCGGTCGCCGGTTGGCTGACGGCTGGCCGAGTGACGCTGATGACGTCTTCGTGCTGCTCGACGCGCACACCACGTTCGATCAGTACGCGGGCCAGGGGTTGTGGATCTATTGGGGCGCGTACGTCGGGACTCCGGACGAGATTCTGCTGTCCGGTCCGTTGGATGACGAACTGGCGACGAAGATCCGGGAGACGCGGGCCGCGGCTCGGGAGCGGCACGGGTGGATCATGGACACGTACTTGCTGCGTCGACCAGAGTGAGGATGGCGGGCCGTTTTCCCGGCCCGCTTGTTTCTGGGCATGAAAAAAGGGCGGGGCTCCGGGAAAACCTTTTCAGGTTCTCGACCGGGGCCCCGCCCCTTTTTCTATGTTAAGTTCGGCGGTGTCCTACTCTCCCACAACCCTTCGGTTGCAGTACCATCGGCGCAGTCAGGCTTAGCTTCCGGGTTCGGAATGGGACCGGG
>NZ_JBEXMH010000113.1:0-17828 GCF_040610415.1 Amycolatopsis sp. NPDC004079
TCCTGGTCAACGTCCGTGACGGGCTCCTTGAGGGAATCTGATTCCCTCAAGGAGCCCTTCACGGACGTTGGTATCGCGCGCCGGGCCCATCGGCGGCAAGGACCCTGCGCCCCAGGCAGCCAGCACGCCGTCCGCGCTGACCGGGGTAGGCACTCACGACAGCTCAGGCCAGGTCAACACCGTCGAACCCCAGGTCAACCCGGCCCCGAACGCCGTCAGCAGCACCTTGTGCCCCGGCGTCAGCGTCCCGTCGGCGACCGCGTCCGCGAGCGCCAGCGGGATCGACGCCGCGCTGGTGTTGCCGACCCGGTCGATGTTCGACACCACCGCGTCCGCGGGCATGCCGAGCTGCTTCGCGGTCGCCTGCAGGATGCGGATGTTGGCCTGGTGCCCGACGAACCGGTCGACGTCGCCGACCATCCAGCCCGCCTGTTCCAGCACCGCGCGCGAGGATTCCGCCATCCGCGCACACGCCTGCCGGAACACGGCCGTGCCCTGCATGACCAGGTACCGGTCCTTCGGGTCCGCCGGCACGCGCTGCGCCGCACCGCCCGCCTCGACCCACAGCAGTTTGGCCAGTTCGCCCTCGCTGTGCAGGTCGAACGGGCCCAGCGCGCCGCGTTCGCCGGGGTCGCCCGCGCGCAGCAGGATCGCGCCGCCGCCGTCGCCGAAGATCGGCACCGTGGTGCGGTCGTCCGGGTCGACCAGCGAGGTGAAGACGTCCGCGCCGATCACCAGCACCCGCTCGGCGATCCCGCCCGCGATGAACCCGGCGGCGGTGGCGAGCGCGTAGATGAAGCCGCTGCACACCGCGTTGACGTCGAGCGCCAGCACCGTGCCGAGGCCGAGCCGGGCCGCTACCTGCGGCGCGGTGGCCGGGCACAGCTGGTCGGCGGTGGAGGTGGCGAGCACGACGGCGTCCGCGCGCCCGTCCGGGCCGAGCGCCGCCCGGCCCGCCTCTTCAGCGAGGTCCACTGTGGACTGGCCGGGGGCGACCCGGCGGCGCTCGCTGATCCCGGTGCGGGTGCGGATCCACTCGTCGGTGGTGTCCAGCCGGGCCGCGATCTCGTGGTTCGTCACGACCTGTTCGGGCAGCGCGCCGCCGATTCCGGCGACGACGGCGGCACGGTGGCGCGACCGGACAGCGCTCATGGCGGAACCTCCCAGACCGGCTTGTTGGCGGACGTCGCCGGTTGCCTCCCCTTGTATGGCCTACCCCTGGGTAGACCGGTCAGTTGTGTTCCACGTCACTAAGAGACCTCTTCCACATTCGCTCGATAGGAGGTATTGCGACCGGCGGTTCACCGGCGTGGTAATTGCGAGGCTTTTTGTCGGTGCGCCCGGTTAGCCTGAAGTGTGCGCACTCCCGACCTGGACCAGCTTGACCTCGCCATCCTCTCCTGCCTGCAGAACGACGCCCGCACGATCGCCGAGGTCATCGGGTCCAAAGTCGGCCTGTCCGCCGCGGCCGTGCAACGGCGGATCAAACGGCTGCGCGAAGCCGGAGTGATCGAGAAGGAGATCGCGGTGCTGTCCCCGGCCGCGCTCGGGCTGGACATGACGTTCGTCGTCATGGTCGAGATGGAGCGCGAGAGCATGGCGGTGCTCGACGGCTTCCGCGCCCAGGTCCTCGCCGACGACTGCGTGCAGCAGTGCTACTACGTCACCGGCACCGCGGACTTCGTCCTCGTGGTCACCTGCCCGGACATGGCGGCGTTCGAGACGTTCGCCCGGCGCACGTTCTTCGACAACCCCAACGTCCGGCACTTCGCCACGAGCGTCGCGATGGACCGGGTCAAAGTGGGTCTTACGCTGCCGCTCTCCTGACCTGGGCGGAAACGCAAGGGTTCTGTGTCCGGCGTTACGTGTTCGCGTCCTGATGCAACCGATCGCGTGAACGTCGGCCGAACGACGTCATGTGCCCCCGAGTCGATCATCTCCCTGCCGACCAGTTCGCGAGGCGCGAACGACCGGAGGACTCCAGGAGCAGCCGTGCACACCACCGACGCCGTACACCAGACCCAGTTCGTACTGCTGAACGAGAGCACTACGCCGGTGCTGTCCCGCCTCTCCTTCCACGTGTCGGAGCCTTACGCGGTCACCGTGGCGTTCCGGACCGAGCGCGGCCGGTGGATCGAGTGGACGTTCGCCCGCGAACTGCTCGTGACCGGGCTGGACGAGCCGACCGGGATCGGCGACGTGCGGATCCGGCCGGACCTGTCCGAGGACGAAGCCTTGCTGACGCTGGAAATCGAGTCGCCGGACGGCTACGCGTCGTTCGAGCTGGAGCGCGCCGACCTCGAGGCGTTCCTCGAATCTTCCTACGAGCTGGTGCCGCTCGGAGCCGAGAGCGAGCACTTCGACATCGACGGGCTGATCGAGGAGATCAGCAACGTGTGAGAAAGACCTGCCGATCCCGCGGCAATGAGGACAGGGGCGGTTCGAGTGCGCTGGAGGCACTCGAGCCGCCTTTGTCGCATTTGGACCCACCGTAAGCCAGAACACAGTGGCGTCCGGAAAGACCGGCGCATAGTCCTGGTGATCTTGGGCATCAACCGGATGCCCGCGAAGCACGCGGGCGCGCGGTCACCCTAGGAGAAACCCCGGATGTCTCTCACCAAGCTCACCCGAGCTGCCGTCGGCTCGGCAGTCCTCGCGAGCGCCTTCGCCCTCGCGGCCTGCGGTTCCCCGGCGAATTCCGCCGCGCCGGCGGCTTCCTCGCCCGCCGCTCCCGCCTCCTCCGCCGCGGAGTCCAGCGCTCCGGCGAGCACCGCCAAGGAGAAGAAGCCGGACGCGCCGACGTCGCGATGCACCACCGACGACCTGTCCGTGTCGCTGGGCGCGGCGAAACCGGCCGGCAGCCAGCTCGAGCTCCCGCTGACGTTCAAGAACACTTCGTCTCGCGCCTGTGACCTGCACGGGACTCCCGGGGTCGACCTGCACGGACCGGAGCACCCCGTCTACGGACCGGTCGACTCGCTGCTGCGGCGGGAAAACGGCCCGGCGCACAACATCCTCGCCCCGGGACGCACGGCGACCGCGAAGATCACCGTGCTCCCGTCCGACCCGAACCCCCCGGCCGAATCCCCGGCCTGGACCGCGCAGAGCCTCAGCACGATCCCGCCGGGCCAGACCAAGGCGCTCAAGGCGGCGTGGCCCTCGAACATCGCCATCACTCGCCAGGACGGCGCGACGCACCCGGGCACCTGGGTCGACGGAATCACCGCCGACCCGTCCTGACGCAGCGGGGAGTGCCCCGCGCGGGCACTCCCCGCTCGGACGTCAGCCTCGGACGAGCGTCGTGCCGGTCGCGGACAGCGCGACGTTCACCGGGTAGTAGTAGCTGTTGACGGTGTCGCCGCCGGAAACCATGCCCTGCGCCTGGTTTCCGCTGATGAACGAACCGCCGGAGTCGCCGTGGTCGGACCGGGCGTTGGTGAGCACCATGCCGGTCACGGTGCCCTCCTGGTAGCGCACGGTCTGGTTCTTGGCGCGGATCGTGCCGCAGGTCCAGCCGGTGGTGGAACCGGACTTGCAGACCGAAGCGCCGACCGCGGCCTCGGTGGAACCGGCGACGCGGGTGCCGTTGTTGATCTGGCCGACCGGGGTCCAGTTGCTGTTGACCCGGGCGGCCGCGTAGTCCGCGCCGGGGAAGCGGTAGGTGGAGAACTGCCCCATCGCGACCCGATTGGCCCCGGTCAGCGCGCCGCCGCCGGTGAGAGCCGCGCAGTGGCCCGCGGTCAGGAAGCCGCCGCTCACCGAGAATCCGACGGAGCAGCGGGACGAACCGCCGATGTAGTACGCGTCCCCGCCGAGCACGTTGTAATGCGCCTTGGGCACCGCCGAGGTCTCCGTCACGCTCACCGCCGCAGTGTCCACACCGGACTGCCGGACGAACTGCTCCGCCGCGCCACGCTGTCCCTTGAGGACAGTCAGGCTGATCCGGTTGCTCGCGGTGTCGATGCCCCAGCCGGTGACCGACTTCGGCGCGGACTTCTCCTGGGCGTTGAGCTTCTGCACGGTCGAGTCGAGCTGCCGGGCGCTGAACCGGACGACCTGCGCCTCGGCGCCTGCCGCGCGCACCTGGCCGACGAGCGCCGCGTCGGTCACCGCGACCACGGCCTTGCCGGTCGCCGCGTTGAAGCTCGTGCCGCTGAAACGTTCGCCGAGGGCCTTCTCCAGTGCCGCGCCGACCTTGTTCGCGGCCTCCTCGTTCGCGAGCCGGACGAGTGCCTGGCCGTGGGTGAGGCCGAGGTCGCGCTGCATCGCCGGGACCATGTCGGGGTTGAGCGGGGCGGCGCTCGCGGCCGGGACACCGGCGAAGATCGCCGTCACCGCCGCGGCAGCGGTTGCGGCACCGAGGAATCTGATGGCTTTCATGCTTCTCCCTCGCGTTCGGTTCCCCCCGGCCTCGAAGGGTGCGGCGGTGGTCCAATCCACTGCAATAAGTGGCCGCGAGAATAGGTAGCGGAGCAATCCTTAAGTAGGGACTTGCGCGACTACCGAGCGTTCGCCGCCAGAGCGAGCGTCCGTGGGTTGTTCCGCTGAACCGGGCAACGCCGCACGGTTTCGCACTCTTTGTGACCGCACGCCGGGATTTCTTCTGCCATTTGGTCACCGTACGAAGGCAGACGTGTGAGGAGCGTGCCCGAGCACCCGTCGAGAGTCGGTTTACCGCGCCCCGCGCACTGCTTAAGCTCCGGGCGAAACGGACAAGACGCGCACTGGGGAGGTCGTGATGTGGCCGGCCGTTCCGACATTGGTTTCCGTGCGTCCGCGCCCGGCGGCATTCGCCGGACGCGACCGCGAACTCGCCGCCGTCGCCGAAGTTCTCCGCCACCGGCCCGCCGCGGTGCTGGTCGAGGGCGCGCCGGGAATGGGCAAGACCCGGCTGCTCGCCGAACTCGCCGCCCGGCCGGAATTCTCCCGGATCCGCGTGCTGCGCGGCGCGTGCCCGCAACTGGCCGAGCCTTTTCCGTACGGGCCGGTGCTGGAAGCGTTACGCTCCGCCGGGAATCGGCTCGGGCCGCTGAGCCCGGTCGCCGGTGCGCTGCAACCGCTTCTGCCCGAGCTGGCCGACGTGCTGCCTCCGGCTCCGGAGCCGCTGCCGGACGCCGGTGCGCAACGGCATCGCGTGTTCCGCGCGTTCCGGGAACTGCTGATTGCCTGCGGGCCGACCGTCTTGCTCATCGACGATCTGCATCGCGCTGATCCCGGAACCGGTGACCTGCTGCGGTTTCTCGCGGTCGACTGGCCGCCGGACCTGGGCGTAGTCGCGACCTGCGGCACCGGGAACTCCAGTGTTCGCAGCGTTCCCGGGGTGCACAGCGCGCAGGTCACGCTCGGGCCGTTGGACTCCGCGGCGGTCTCCGCGATGGCTTGCGACCTTCTGGCTTTGCCTCGGCTCAACGCCGACTTCGCTGCGAAGCTGCACGAGTACACCGCCGGGATTCCTTTTGTCGCAGAGGAAACTCTTCGCGCGCTGCGTGGTGCCGAACTGACCGAGTCGACGCTGGACCGGCTGGAAGTTCCTGTTGCGCTTCAGGAATCGGTGTCCAGGCAGTTGTCCGCGCTTCCGGAATCCTCGGCGCAGCTTGCCAAAGCCGCGGCTGTGCTCAATGTTCCCGCCGAGCTGTCGGTGCTGAATGAGCTGGCGGGGTTGGCCGAGGGCGAGATTGTGCTGTCCGGCTTGCTGGACGAGGTCGACGACAATCGCTACGGCTTCCGGCATCCGTTCGCGCGCAAAGCAGTGTAGGATGGCCTTAGCGCGCCTGAACGAAAACTCTTGCACACCAAGGCAATGCACCTGCCCGGTCAATCCCTGTCGCTGCTCGCCGCGCACGCCCACGCCGCCGGATGCGTCGAGGAATGGCGACAGTACGCCGAAGAAGCCGCCGACGAGGCGGTCGCGCAAGGCGATACCGCACGCGCGATCGACTTGCTGCAGGCGATCGTCGCGAAGGCGGACGAGGACGCGGTCGGCCGGTTGGCGAAAAAGCTCAGCGACGTCGCGCTGCGCGTCTTCCGCCCGGATGTCCATCTGACGCTGGAAAAAGTGCTCGAAGACCGGCCGCTGCCGCCAGCCGTGCACGGGACGATCCGGCTCGCGCTGGGCATGCTGCTGGTCCGCGTCGCCGGTCGGCTGGAGCAGGGTCGCGCGGCGGTCGAACGCGCCGTCGCCGAACTGGCGGATCGGCCGGAACTCGCCGCGCGCGGGATCAACCTGCTCGCGCTGCCGTTCGACGGGCTCACGCCGCTGTCGTGGCACGAACAGTGGATGCGCCGCGCCCGGGAAGTCCACTCCGGACTGACCGATCCCGAGCTGCGGCTGACGCTCACCGGAGACCGGGTCGCGACCGCCTCGCACATCGGCGACGGTTCGGCGTGGGCGGAGTTCGAGGCGATGCCGGACACCGCGCCGAGCGTCGCCGAACGCGTGCAGCTGGCCCGGCTGTGGTGCAACCTCGCCGACGCGCAGTCGTGGTCCGGCCACCTCGACCGGACCGAACGCCTGGTCGCCGAGGGTCTGCGCCGGGCTTCCGAAGCCGGCGCGCTGTACCCGAAAGGCCTGATCGAAGGCACCGAGGTGCGGCTCGCCTGGTTCCGCGGCAAATGGGACGGCCTGGCCGAGGCGACTGAAGACGTCCGTACGCGGCATCCTGCGCTGGGCGCGATCGTCATGGAGACGTCGCTGGTGCTGGGCGGCCTGGCCGCGGTGCGCGGTGAGTTCGCGGCGGCGCGAAGACACTTGGCCGACGCCTCGGCGCACCGTCCGGGCGAAGGCCCTATCCCCGTTGTCTTATGCGCGGCTTCGGTGTTGATCGGCGTGCACCTGTCGACCGATGACGTCGCCGCAGCCTGCGAAGCCGCCGATGTCGCCGTCGACGCCGCGCGCCGCAAAGGCGTGTGGGTCTGGGCGGCGTCACTCGTCCCAGCCGCCGCGGAGGCGTACACGCGCGCAGACCGTTGGCACGACGCCGACGCCTTTGTCGAAGAGTTCGCGCGCGGCATCGAAGATCGCGACGCGCCTCTCGCCGTGGCAGCCCTGCATGCTGGCCGCGCTGTCCTGACAAGCGCCCGCGCGAAGCATCTCGCGGCAGCAACGCTCTTCGACACCGCCGCCGACGCGTACGCAGAGCTGCCGATGCCATACCTCGCCGCAGGCATGCGTGAACGCGCAGCACGCTGTCGCCTCGAAGCAGGCCAAGGCGGCGCGACAGCCGCCCTCAGCGAGGCCGCAGCCGCGTACGTACAGCTAGGTGCCACGCGCGACGCTGGCCGCTGCCATCACGTGCTTCGCGAACACGGTGCCTGGGCACCGTCACAACGCGGCCGTCGCGGCTACGGCCGCGAACTGTCCCCGCGAGAGCGCGAAGTCGCCGAGATGCTCGCGGAGGGCCGAACGAACCGTCAGATCGCCGACGGTCTGTTCCTGTCACCGCGCACGGTGGAGCAGCACGTGGCGAAGGTGCTTCGCAAGCTAGGCGCGCGAAGCCGTACGGACGTCGCGAGGAAGCTGCCAAGCGTTCCGTCACCCTGACGCCGGTTCGTCCTCTTCGACCGCCATGCCCCGCGACACGTCTATCGCTGCGACGCGCCAACCCGCTGCCCGCGCCCTACCGTTGTCCAGGTGGCTGACGAATCAGTGCCTGCCTGGCGGCGGGCGACCAAAGGCGAGACCCGGTGGCCTGCGGCCGCCGTCGTCGTCGGAACGCTCGCGCTGCAGCTCGCCCTGCCCGACGAGATGGTGCTGCACCCGTGGTGGCTGCTGCCTTCACTGACCGCCGTGCTGATCGTCGCGCTGCTGTTGCTCAACCCCGGACGGCTCAGCGAGTTCAACATCGTCGAGCGGATGGTGGCACTGACCTCGCTCGCCGTCGTCAGCGTGCTCAACGGCGCGTCCGCGGTGCAGTTGGTGATCGGGATCGCACAGGGCGCGCAACGCGGGCACGCGGTGCAGGTGCTGATCAGCGGCGTGGTCATCTACTGGACCAACATCGTCGTCTTCTCGCTCTGGTACTGGGAGTTCGACCGCGGCGGCCCGGCCAGGCGCGCGGCAGGCCGGTCGGACTTCCCTGATCTGCAGTTTCCGCAGATGAGCGACCCGTCGATGGCGAAGGCCGAATGGGAGCCGCGGTACCTGGACTACCTCTACACCTCGTTCACCAACGCCACCGCGTTCAGCCCGACCGACGTCATGCCGCTGCGGATCTGGGCGAAAATGACCATGATGGTCCAGGCCGGAATCTCGCTGCTGCTCGCGCTGATGGTGTTCGCCTGGGCGGTCAACGGACTCCAAGGCTGAAACCCGCTAGCCCTGCCCGCACCCGCCCGGTATATCTCCGGCCATGGAGCTTCCCGAACCGCCCTACTACGCGGTGATCTTCACGTCCCGGCGCACCGACGGCGACCGCGGCTACGCCGAGCGCGCCGCCTACATGTCCAACCTCGCCGCCGAACAGCCCGGCTATCTCGCCCAGAACTCCGTGCGTGACGAGTCCGGGCTCGGCATCACCGTCTCGTACTGGAAGGACGAGGACTCCATCGCCGCGTGGCGCACGCACCTGGAGCACACCGAAACCCGCCGCCGGGGCCGTGCCGAGTGGTACACGGAATTCGACGTGCACGTCACCCGAGTCGAACGCGCTTACCGCTTCGAACGTCCGTGAAGGGAACCCTGAGGGACTCTGATTCCCTCAGGGTTCCCCTCACGACCTTTACTGCCGGGTCATCGAGAAGCTCTGGCCGTCCGAGCCGATCGCGCCGGGGGTCCAGGTCGCGCTGCCGCCGTCGTCCGCGTTGAGGCCCTGCGGGCTGGTGTCGGCGAGGTTCTTGCCGTCGAATTTGACGCCGTCGAACTTCACGCCGCCATTGATCGCCGGGTACGAATCGGACGGCGATTCGATGATCGCCTCAGCCGACGAGTGCTGCGCGTTCAGCGACTGCGTGGTCGTCTTCGTCCAGCCCTGCGTGTCGTTCTTCAGGTCGAGTTTGTAGCTGTTGTTGCTGCGCGTGACCGTCGCGGTGATGTGGTCGCCCGCCTTCACCGGCGCCTCGCTCGCCGAGTAGTACACCGGCGCGGCCGGGTACATTTCGTACCACGCCTGGTATTGCGGGCTCCCGCTGGAACAATCGGTCGCGACGCCGGTCTGCTCCACAGAGGACGATCCGTCGCCGTCGATGCCCACCCACGGCGCGAACAGGTCGTTGCTGGAATTGCAGGTCGCCGACGGTTCGGTCCAGCCGGCGGTCGCGGTGGTGAAACTGCCGAAACTGACGTAGCCGCCCCAGTTTCCGCCCGAGTAGTGGTTCCCGTGGAAGTGCTTGCCGAAGGTGACGGGCCCGGCTCCCGGGCCGGCGACGAGGGTCGCGGCCGCGAACGCGCCGACCGCCAGCAATCCGAGGGGACGACGGAAAGATCGAGAACTCATGGGCATCCAATCTGGTCACGGGAGTGCCTGCGCGTACCAGTGTTGAATTTCGCTCGCCCGAGTTGGTAGCTACTTTCGAAGGGTATTCACATCTCGGGAAATCTTCACCAAATGTCCCGATTCTCCTGTGTGTACACGGAAGTCCGTGCCCGCCCGCCGGGGGAGGCAGCGGGCCGGCACGGACTCCTTCCGAAGTGGACTACCGCGCCGTACGGGCGTGCGCGGCGTCCACGAACTGCGTGGTGTACGTCTTGGACAAATCGATCTTGTCCTTTTTGGGCTTGACGTTGCTGGAGGAAGCGCCGAGCACCTTCAAGACGTTCTGCGCGCCGGACGGGTCCATCCGGCCGTCCTTGGTGAACATCGGCAGACTGTCCTTGAGCGACTTGACGTACAACGCCTTGTCCCCGCCCGCGAACGACGGCGGCATCAGATCGGCCACCTGCTCCGCGGTGTGCGTGGAAAGCCACTTCAGCGAATTCACATACGCGTTAGCGAGTTTCTGCACGACGTCCGGATAACGCTTCACGATTTCGCAGCTCATGTACAGCGAACTCGCCGGGTACAGTCCGCCCAGCGCCGCCCGCGTGCCTTCCGGCGTGCGCATGTCGTACAGCACCTTGGCCTGTCCGGTGTTGGTCAACTGCGCGATGGTCGGGTCGGTCGTCATGCCCGCGTCGATCGAACCTTGTTGCATGGCAGAGATAAACGTCTGCCCGGCGCCGACCTTAACCGGCGTGTAATCCTTGCTGCCGACCCCGCCGCGGCTCGCGAGCGCCTTGGTGAGGAAGTCCGTCGACGAGCCCAGCGACGTGACGCCGAGGTTCTTGCCGCGGAAATCCGCACCGGACTTGATGTGCCCAGCCTTCGGCGTGGCGACCATTTCCGCTTCGCCGGGCACATTCGCGAACTGCACCACGCTGGTGATGCATTGGTCCTTGGCCTGCAGGTCGATCGTGTGGTCGTAGAACCCGACCACGCCCTGCACCTCACCGGCCAGCAACGAGGTTTCCGCGTTGGCCCCGGACGGCTGGTCGAACAGTTCGACGTCCAGGCCCTGCTTCTCGTACTCGCCCAACTGCTTCGCGAGCTGACCCGGCAGATAGATCACTTTGGACAGTCCGCCGACCATGATCTTGATGTGCGGCCGCCCGCCGTTGCCGAGGTCGATCTCCCGGGAATCCCGGCAGGCGCTCACCCCGGCCACGGTCACCAGCGCGGCCGCCGCGACCGCGAGTGTCCTCTTCAGCCGCATATCAGATATCCCGTCGTCCGTCGTCGGCCGACATCTGCGGACGCCAGCGGAGCAGTTTGCGCTCCGCGGAACCGATCAGCCATTCCGCGAACAACGCGACGACCATGATCACGAGCATCCCGGCGTAAACCCCGGCGGTGTCGAACGTGCCCTGCGCGTTGGCGATCAGGAAGCCCATACCTGCCTTGGCACCGGTGTACTCGCCGACGACCGCACCGATCAGCGCGAAGCCGAACGCGACGTGCAGCGACGAAAGAATCCACGACGTCGCGCTGGGCAGCACGATCGACTGCAGCACCTGCCACCGCGTCGCGCCAAGAATGCGGGCGTTGTCGATCAGATTGCGGTCCACTTCCCTGGCACCGGTGAACGCGTTGAAGAACACCGCGAAGAACACGAGCACGAACACCGTCGCGACCTTCGAGGACAGCCCGAGGCCGAACCAGATCACGAACAGTGCGGCGAGC
Organism: Amycolatopsis sp. NPDC004079; assembly: GCF_040610415.1. Lineage (NCBI taxonomy): Bacteria > Bacillati > Actinomycetota > Actinomycetes > Pseudonocardiales > Pseudonocardiaceae > Amycolatopsis > Amycolatopsis sp. NPDC004079. Next base: position 11,154 of record NZ_JBEXMH010000113.1, read on the forward strand.
ACGATACGCGGCATCGCGTTGGCTGCCTTGATAAACGGGGCCAGCACCTCAGCGAGATACGCACTGCGACCAAGAATGACACCGCAGATCACGCCAGCGACCGCGCCGAGCACAAAGCCGATCACGGCTTCTTCGACGGTCACCAGGATCTGGTACCAAATAGTCCCGAAGTCGGTCCCGGTGGTGAACCATTCGGTGAGCCGTTCCCAGATCTTCGACGGCATCGAATAGAAGAACGGGTCGATCCAGAACCGGCCCGCCACCTCCCACAACCCAAGCCAGGCAACGAGAATCGCCAGCCGCAGCAACCAGACGTTGCGCTTGTGCCGTCCGGCGGAGCGCTTCGCGCGGGAAAGAATGTCTTGTTCGGTTTCGAAGACCGGCGTCGGCGCGGTCTGAGTCTCAAGCGACACCGGTCGCTCCCTTCTGGCGAGCCTTGTCGACCTCGCCGCGCAGCGATTCCCAGATGTCGGAGTAGATCTTGCGGAATTCCTCGGTCAGCCGGAGTTCCTCCACCTTGCGCGGACGCTCCAGCGGAATCTCGAAGACGTCCTTGACCGTCGCCGGGCTCGTGGTCAGCACGACCACCTTGTCCGCCAGCGCGATCGCCTCGTCGAGGTCGTGCGTCACGAAGATCACCGCGGCACCGGTGCCGGACCACAGCCGGAGCAGTTCGTCCTGCATCAGTGCGCGCGTCTGGACGTCCAGCGCGGAGAACGGCTCGTCCATCAGCAGGATTTTCGGTTCGGTGACCAGCGTCTGCGCCAACGCGACACGCTTGCGCATACCGCCGGAAAGCTGGTGCGGGTAGTACTTCTCGAACCCGGCCAGACCAACGCGGCCGATCCAGTCCGCCGCCTTCTTCCGTGCGTCCTCTTTGGACACGCCGCGGAAGCGCGGTCCGGAAGCGACGTTGTCCAGCACCGAACGCCACGGCATCACCGCGTCGGTCTGGAACATGTAGCCGACACCGTCCGGAATGGACTTCACGTCGGAGCCGTGCACGACGACCCGGCCCGCCGACGGCGGCTGCAACCCGGAGACCAGGGACAACGTGGTGGATTTGCCGCACCCGGTCGGCCCGACCACGGCGACGAACTCCCCCGGTTCGACGGTCATGGTCAGCTCGCGGACAGCGGTGTGGACAGAACCTGATCCGCTCGGGAACCTTTTGGTGGCGCCGATCAGTTCGATGAGTGGGGCCATCGAGGTGACTCCTTCGTCACGGTGGGGACTCGCTCGAGGCAGGTTAAGAGCGCGTTTCGCGGCGGAGAAGCTTGTCGACGTTCTGCGTGCGCTCTGCGCGTTCTCCACGTTTTGCTCGTTTAGCGCACAGCGCTGAGCTGGGGGTATGTTCCCTGGCATGCCGAAGTGGGCGCTCTTTCCGCGGATGCGGTTCACCCGTCAGGTGCTGCTGTTGCAGATCGGCGTGGTGGTCCTCGTCGTGGGCCTCGGCGTCGCGCTGATCAGCTGGCTCCTGCGCACGACGCTGACCGAACAGTACGGCGAGCGGGCGCTGGCGATCGCGAAATCAGTGGCGACGGAGCCGGTGGTGATCGCGGGCGCGGCGGCCCGGAAGCCCACACCGGAACTCCAGCAGCGAGTCGAAGCCGAGACGCAGACAGACGATGCGCTGTTGTTCGTGGTCATCACGGACGATCACGGCATCCGGCTGGCCCATCCGACGCTGTCCGAGATCGGCAAGAGGGTGAGCACGCCGTGGGAGGAGGTGATCGCGGGCAACGACGTGGTGAGCGAGTTCAACGCGGGCACCTTGGGGCCGTCCGTCCGCAGCAAGACCCCAATCAAGCAGGGCTCGCGGGTCGTCGGCGAGGTGAGCGTCGGCTACCGCATCGGAGAGCTGACCGGCGACTTCAACCGGCTGTTCGTCCTGACGGTGGTCTTCGGCGGCGGCGCTCTCCTGATCGGCGCGGGTGCGTCCGCCCTGCTCAACCGCCGCCTTCGCCGAGTAACCCACGGCCTCGAACCCCACGAACTGACCGAACTGCTCTACGAGCACGAAGCCGTCCTGCACGGCATCGGCGAAGGCGTCCTGGCTGTCGACGCGGAACATCGGGTGACCGTCCGCAACGACGAAGCCGAACGCCTCCTCGACATCCCGCTCCCGGTCGGCACTCCGCTCGAAGACCTGGACCTGTCCCCGCGAGTCCACAAAGCCGTCGCGGAAGGGCGCCCGGTGGACAACCTCCTGGCCGTAGCCGGAAACCGAGTCCTGGTGATCAATTCCCGTGCAGTACAACGGGATGAACGCTCGCTCGGCACCGTGCTGACCTTCCGCGACCGCACCGACCTCGACACGCTCACCCGCGAGCTCGACGGCATCCGCTCGCTGTCCGACGGCCTGCGCGCGCAACGGCACGAGTTCGCGAACCGCCTGCACACGCTGTCCGGCCTGCTGCAGCTGGGCCACCACACCGAAGCCGAGGAATACCTGCAAACTCTCACCGAATCCACCGCCTCGCGCGCGGAACCGCTCGACGACCGGGTCACCGATCCGTACCTGCAAGCCCTGCTGGTCGCGAAAACCGAGCAGGCGCAAGAAAAAGGCATGGAGCTGCGACTGGCCGACGACGCCTGGGTCCCCGCCTCGGTGACCGACCCGATCGCCGCGGGCACCGTCATCGGCAACCTCGTCGACAACGCCCTGCACGCCGCCCGCATGGGCCCACGCCGTCCAGCGTGGGTCGAAGTCGGCCTGCTCGCCGATGGTGCCGCTTTGCACGTATCCGTTGTGGACAGCGGACCCGGAATTGACGAAACCCTGAGGGACAAGCTTTTCGACGAAGGAGTGTCCACAAAGCTCAGTCCGGGCCACGGCCTGGGGCTGGCTCTGGCTCGCCAAGCCGCGCGGGCCCGCGACGGCGACGTGTGGCTCGCCGACCCCGGCGGCGCGACGACCGGCGCGTTGTTCGTCGCCAAACTTCCCGGCCTGCTGGACCGACCCGAGGAGACCGACGCATGATCCGCACCCTGATCGTGGACGACGATTTCCGCGTCGCCGGCGTGCACGCGGGATTCGTGTCGGAGGTGCCGGGATTCACCGTCGCCGGGGTCGCGCACACCGCCGCCGAAGCCCGCGCCCGCGTCCGGGAGCTGGCCCCTGACCTGGTGCTGCTGGACGTCTACCTGCCGGACGAGCCCGGCCTTTCCGTCCTGCCCGACCTGAAGACGGACACCATCGTGCTGTCCGCCGCCACTGACGCCGCGTCCATCGCCGCCGCGATCCGCGCCGGTGCGCTGAACTACCTGATCAAACCGTTCACGACGCGACAACTGTCGGAACGGCTCACCTCGTACGCCCGCTATCGCAGCCTGGTCGCGACCGAACGTCCGCTGTCCCAAGACGACGTAGACCGGGCATTCCGCGCTCTGCACGACCAAGACCGCGCGGCGACGCCCAAGGGCCAGTCAAGCGCGACCGCTCGCCTGGTGTCGGAGCGGCTCCGCGGATCGCCGACACCGCTGTCGGCCGCCGAAGTGGCCCGCGAACTCGGCATGGCCCGCGCCACGGCGCAGCGATATCTGACCGCGCTGGCGGAGTCGGGAGCAGTGGAAATGCGGCTTCGCTACGGCGCGACCGGGCGGCCGGAGCACGAATACGGCTGGATCGGCTGATGCCGTCGTGAGTGCTTGTCCCGGTGAGAACCGGGATGAACACTCACGGCTCAGCGCCCGCCGGACATCCGCTGAGCCGCGTCGAACCACGGCTTCCAGTCGAGGAACTGGTCGATACCCACCCGCGGCGGGGTCTTGCTCGGAGCGGGCGTCCCGAGGTCCGCCCGCGGATCGGCCTGCTCCGGGGCCGCCGGAGCCGACGTCTCGCGCGGCGTCGTCGGGCGGATCGGGTTGTGCCGCCGCACCGGGGTTTGGTGCGAGGGCACCGGGACGTACACCGTGACCGGCGGCGCGGTTTGCGTCACCGGCGGCGTGATCGTCTGCGGGACCGGGATCTGCTGCTCCGCGATCGGGACACGCTGCTCGGCCTGCACGACGGCGTCGTCGGTGGACTGGCCGGGAAGCACGCCGGTGAAGAACCCGCCGGCGAGCCAGCCGACTCCGACCAGGACGACCGCCACCCCGGTGCCGACCCACACCCGGGCCCGCCGCCGCGACGCCACCGCGCGCGGACGTTCCTCGGCGGGCGCGCATCCGGCGATCACCGGGATCTGCTGGGTCGATTCACAGCTCGTCTCCGGTGCCGCTTCGTCCAGCAGCCGCGGCCCGCGCGGCATGCTCGCGGCGATGATTCCGGTGCGGTCGACCAGTTCCCCGGAGGCGCGGTCAGCGGGCGCGGCCAACCGGCGCTCGGCAAGGCGCAGCATCGAGGGCTACCTCCGGGGTGCGGACACACGAGTGGACTGGCAGCATTCTGCGACATTCCCGAGGGGTTCGGCGAAAATGCAACTCCATCGAGTGATCAAGAATGCGGACAGTCGCGACGCGTTATCCGTTCCGCTCGACGCGCTTGAGCCCTTGGCGCGCCAAAACCGCGAGCGGGCGCTGGTATGCCGAACCGAGCACGCGCGGGATCGCGTCGATCACGTAGGCGTCCGCTCCGATGAGGATCCGCGCGGACCGCCTGCGCACGCCGCGCAGGATCGTCTCGGCCGCTTTCTTCGGTGTGGTGCGGGCGATTTTGTCGAATCCGGCCGCCGCCTTGGCTTGGTCGCCGCCGCCTCCGCCGCGGGCGTTGCGGGCGATGTTGGTCTTGATCCCGCCCGGGTGCACGCAGCTGACGCCGACCGGATGCCGCGCCGCGAGCATTTCTTCGCGCAGCGACTCGGTGAATCCGCGAACGGCGAACTTCGCCGCGTTGTAAGCACTCTGCGTAGGCACTCCGACGAATCCGAACACGCTGGAGATATTGACGACGTAGCCGTCGCCGGAGTCGATGAGGTGCGGCAGGAATGCCTTCGTCCCGTTCACGACGCCGCCGAGGTTGATGCCGAGCAGCCAGTCGAAATCCTCGAACGTCATGTCCTCGACGGTCGCGCCGAGCGCCACCCCGGCGTTGTTGACGACGAGGTTGACCCGTCCGTGCTCCCGCACGACGTCCTCGGCGTGAGCGAGCACCGCGGCCCGGTCGGCGACGTCGAGCGAATGGCCCCGCACCTCGGCGCCGCGTTCGCGGGCTTCGCGCACGGTGCCGTCGAGACCTTCGGCGTCGACATCGGACAGTTCGAGGAGAGCGCCGTGCAACGCGAGTTCGAGCGCCAGCGCCCGGCCGATGCCCGACCCCGCCCCGGTGATCACCGCGACTTTGTTCGAGAAGTCCTTCATAGTCTCCCCACCCTGGTCTCACCGCTTTCTCTGATACTAGTGACGAGGACCAGTACAGGAGGTGGCATGCGGCGCACGGTGATCGGGCTGTTCGCACTAATCAGTGCGAGCGGGACCATCGTGGCATGCGCTGAGCGCGCGTCGGACGAACCCGCGGTCGCGTCGTCGACCCCGACGAAGCCGATCCACGCGTCGATCGGCGCACTGTTCGTCGACGGCTCGCATTACTGCACCGCGAGCGTCGTGCACAGCCAGCGCGGAGACGAACTGCTCACCGCGGCACACTGCATCCACGACGGCGAAGGCGGCGGCTACCTGGCGAATGTCACCTTCGCCCCCGGCTTCCACGACGGCGTCGCGCCTTACGGGTACTGGCAAGTCGGCGGCGAACTCGTCGCTCAGGGTTGGATCGATTCGTCTGATCCGAACCTGGATGTCGGCTTCGCGACCGCACGCCAGGAGGGCTCCCCCGAACCCCTGGAAGCGGTAACCGGAGCCAACCAGCTAGGCACGAACGGCCCCTTCGCCCGCCCGGTGACCGTGGCCGGCTACCCCGACGGCGTCGACGAGGTCGCCACCTGCGAAACCCACACCCAGCAGCAAGACGAACACCAGGTACGCGTCGACTGCCCCGGCTTCGCAACCGGCACCAGCGGCAGCCCACTGGTAGCGGACCCGTCCCCCGAGACGAAAACGGGCACCGTAGTAGGCGTGATCGGCGGCTACGAAGCAGGCGGGTACACGGACGACGTGTCGTACTCGAGCTATTTCGACGACCAGATCACCGATCTCTACAACCGGGCGACCACCATGCCGTGACATGATGCGCCCCATGAGCACGCGCGACGTCCCGATCACCGGGGAACCGATCCGGCTGGGCCAATTCCTGAAACTGGCCGACCTCGCGGACAACGGCTCGCACGCGAAAGACCTGATCGACGCGGAAGAAGTCACGGTGAACGGCGAGGTGGAAACCCGCCGAGGCCGCCAGCTGGCGGATGGCGACGTAGTCAGCGTCGGCACCGAGAACGCCCGCGTCTCCCTGGAGCACTGACCTCCGGCCCGACATCCGTGAGGGCCACCTTCACGGACTCAGAGTCCCTCAGGGTTCCCCTCACGACCATCGCCGGTCCGTGAGGGGCTCCTTCACGGAATCAGATTCCCTCAAGGAGCCCTTCACAGCCCACCCGCTCGCTCGCCGCGATGCGCCCCAACCCGAAACCGCAGCCGATGCACCCAACGTTGGGTGCACCCAGCCCCCAAACCGCACCGGTGCACCCAACGATCGAGGCACCCAGCCCCTCCCCCAACCCCGATACGAAGCCTCCCTGCGGTCTGGGGGTGCTTGTCAAGGCATCTTTCCCGCCTTGACAA
>NZ_JBEXMH010000114.1:0-17533 GCF_040610415.1 Amycolatopsis sp. NPDC004079
TTCTGCCGTGGGCACTCCCGATCCCGGGGCCCGCCGGGGGGGGGCGGGGCGTGAGGGGAACCCTGAGGGACTCTGATTCCCTCAGGGTTCCCCTCACGGACTTTCGCAGGCGCGCAGCCCCCTTCGCCAGGCGGTGCACCGCATCCCCCTGAACAGCACCGCCACCACGAACCCGACACACACCCGCGCTACTGAGAAAACCCCGCCGCGGGACGGTCCGGCATTACGACGCAGAATCGGCTGGGCAGGCGGAGACCGGCATCGGCCTGGCGATGGTTGGCCCGGCTCGACCGGGCTCGGCTCGGCCCGGCTTTACCGTGCTCGGCTCGGCCGGACCTGACCGTGCTCGGCCGGGCTCAACCCTGCTCGGCCAGGCTTGACGGTGACCGGCCGAACCTGACGGTGACTATTCGAACCTGGCGATGATCGGCCGGGCCCGTCCGTGATGGGCCAGTCGATCGCCCGGGCGGCCCAGCATCCCCATCAACCTTGCGAGCGTTTCTACCCCATCAAGGGGCACTTGCCGCCCGTCAGAGCCGAAACTCCTTCACCGCACACCGAACCAACGCCGCCGCCCGCCAGGTTCCGGTCCATCCGGCTGCCTCGCCGGGTTTCCCCAGCCCCCGAGGGCCGAAACTTCTCACCACATGCCAAATGGCCCGGCCGCCCCGCAGCCGAGCCGTTCAGCTCGTTATCGTTCAGCCACAGTCAGCCCGGCCCTCCCCAGGGCCAGGCTGACGCGCTGGCTGGCAAAACCCGTGACCGGTCCGCACACCAGTCGCGGCGTGTTCGTCCCCCGAACTCCTCAACGCACCTCGAAACGCCTCGGCACAAACCCCGGAACGCCTCCGGGCGCCGCGGCCAGGAACCGAAGTGCTTCAGGCGACCTCGGTCCGGCTGCCGCCGGGAGCGTGGAGCCCCAGCATGTCCAGCAGCAGGGCGCATTCCCGCGCGTCCTTGGCCCTGGACGCGACGGCCAGCGCTGCCTTGCGGCGGCGTTCCTCCTGCCGGGCCGCGTCCGTGTCGTCCACGAGGTCTGGCGCCGGGTGCAATCCGGTGGTCAGGTCTCGCATGGTGGCTCCTCCCCGATCGGCGTCGGCGCGGGTTTCCGCGCTCGCTGCACACCCCTTCAACGGCCGAGCCGCACCGGATGTTCCGATGACTCCGGTCACGTCGGCCGGTCAGGCCAGAATGGCACACAACGGGAGCGGCCGGTGCGGCATTAAAAAAGGGGGCGTGCGCAGGGCGAAAGCATCCACAGTCCTAAGTGGACACAAGGCAAAAGCGCCCATTCGGGTGGCGTGGGTGGCCTCACCCGGCTGGGCGAGCCACTATCCACGCTGTGCATCCCGACCGGCGCCCCGTGCGCACCGCTCTCGTCGGGATGACTGTGCTCGTCCTCGGCGTCCTCACCGCGCTTCGAGCACCGGATCTGCCGATCATCGGCGACGGCACCGCGTATGCCGCCGAGTTCAGCGAAGCCGCGGGGCTCGCGACCGGCAACGATGTCCGGATCGCGGGGGTGAAAATCGGCCGGGTGTCTGAGGTTTCACTCGACGGCGCGTCCGTCCGGGTGTCGTTCCGGGTGTCCGGCGCATGGCTCGGCGACCGGACATCGGCCGCGATCCGGATCAAAACGGTGCTCGGGCAGAAGTATCTCGCGCTCGACCCGGTCGGGGCCGGGTCGCTCGATCCGGACACGCCGATCCCGCGCGACCGGACCACTGTTCCGTATGACGTCCTGCCCGCGTTCCGGCAGTTGGCCACGACCGTCGACGCCATCGACACCGACCAGCTCTCGCGCAGCTTCCAGGCCATTTCCGAGACTTTCGCGCACACGCCCGCCGACGTCCGCGCGACGCTGTCCGGGCTGTCGCGGCTGTCCGACTCCCTTTCGGCCCGCGACGCGAAACTGGCTCATCTTTTAACGCAAGCACGCACGATTTCCGCCACCCTCGCCGACCGCGACGCTCAGCTGACCCGGCTTCTCACCGACGGCAACCAGCTGCTGGACGAGGTGAGCAAACGCGAGTCGGCCATTCGGGCGCTGCTCGCCGGAGCGCGTCAGCTGGGCATCGAGGTGTCGGGACTCGTCGCCGACAACGACCGCGAACTCGGCCCGGTGCTCACCCAGCTCGACCGGCTCACCGCGCTGCTCGAACGAAACCGTGCGTCACTCGCCGAAGGCATCCGGAAAATGGCCCCGCTCGTCCGGTTCGCCGCGAATCTCACCGGCAACGGCCGGTGGATCGACGGTTACCTGTGCGGCCTGATCCTTCCCGCGATCGGACCGCTCAACGAGCACGGCTGCTTCAGTCCATGAGCCCGGGACCGCCGGTGATCCGCACGGTGACCTGGTTGTCGTTGTAGGTGTAGGCCTCGTAAGTGAACTCGACGCCGGTCTTCTCGACGTGCTCGGTCCAGGCCCGGTACTCGTGCCGTTTCCAGCCGGGGAAGTTGAAGAACTCGTCGAAGTGCACGATGCTGCCGACCCGCAGCCGCGGGCCGACGTTGTCCAGCACGGTCTTCGCGGAACTGTAGAGGTCGCCGTCGACGTGCAGGAAATCGACCGGGCCAGGGTGTTTCTCCAGAAAGCCGGGCAGGCTGTCGGAGAACAGGCCGACGACCAGTTCTGCTCCCGGCACATCCGGCAGGTCGTCGCGGGCGAAGGCGCCGGCGGGCATGCCGTTGAGCCACGCCTCGGGGAGGCCGTCGAACGAATCGAAGCCGTACACCTCGGTCGCCTCGCGCGCGGCGGTGATGGTGCGCAGCGTGTTGCCGGACGCGACGCCGAACTCCAGCGCCATCCCGCCGGCGGGCGCGAGGGAAAGCGCGTACTGCAGCGTTTCCTTGGGGCTGCCGAAATGCTGCGCCCCGATCAGGCTTTCGCGCGCGAAGACGTTGCTCTCCAGCGCCGCGTCCTGGTCGCCGGCGTACACGATGTCGCGACGGCTGCGGATTTCGAACTCGACCACCCGGTCCAGCAGCCGATTCCCCTGCCGGACTACCTCGGAGCGCAGTTCCTCGCGCGTCCGCTCCAGTTCCGCGCGCAGTTCGGCGAGCTGATCGGTGTGCGGATCGTGCAGCCGGGCCGCGGCCCGGCGCAGCACCAGGCCGGCCTTCCGGCGCAGCGCAGGGCCCAAAGTCCTTGTCGTCAGCCGATCTTGGCTTTCCTGGTTCATTCCGGGACGATAGCCGACAACCGGACGCCGCCCCGAACTGCCTGGTTTACCCGGGAGTAGCCGGCCGCCGGACCACCGCGGATCCCTGCGCGGCCGCGCACAACGTCGACTTCCCCTCTCTGTCCACTGTGTACAGATCGCAACGGCAGGTGGCCCGTGAACGACTCGCTTGGACGACCGTCGCTTCCGCGCGCAGCCGCACCCCGTCGGCAGGAACGAGGTAGTCGATGGAGAAGCCGCTCGTGAGCAACTGCGCGCCGAGCACTGTTCCGGCGGCGAAGGTGAGCGCGTTGTCCGCGGCGTAGGCGAGAACGCCGCCGTGGAGGTAGCCGTTCTGCTGCCGGAGGTCGTCGCGGACGTCCAGCTCCAGCACCGCGCGGCCGTCGCCGAACTCCTCGACCCGCGCGCCGAGCAGGACGCTGAACGGTTGCGCGGCGAGTCCGGCGCGCGCGAAGCCCAAGTCCATTTCCGGTCCTCACTTCAGTAGTGAAGTACTTCAGCAGTGAAGTGAGGATGGCGGCGAGGGGAGAACGCTGTCAAGATCCCCGCATGGCCGCCGACGAACGTCTTTTCTTCCTGCTGCAGAGCGCGGCGCACCGGCTGCGCGTCGAGGGCGACCGACGTTGCCTCGCGGCGGGCGGCGTGACGACCGCGCAGCTCGGCGCGCTGCTCGCGGTGCACGATCGACCGGGGCTCACCCAGCGGGAACTGGCCGCGGAGCTGGGCCAGCGCGAATCCGCGATCACCGCGATGACCGGGCGGCTGATCGACGCCGGGCTGATCGTCCGGCAGCCGCATCCGCGGCAGCACCGGGCGTTGGTGCTGGACCTGACCGCCGAGGGAACCGCGACGCTGGCCCGGCTGCGGCCGGTGATCGAGTCGTTCAACGGAGAACTTCGCGCGCTGCTCGGGGACGCGTTCGGGCCGACCAGCGAGGCGCTGCGGCAGCTGGCGGGGTGGCCGGGTCCCGCTGTGGCTGTCCGTGCGGGGAAGCGTTAGGGGCACGTCCGGGTGCCGGGGCCGACCGCGCACCGGCTAGCTTCACCAGATGTCACCCGCCACACCCGCCCCCGCCGCCTCCCGGCAACGTGCGGGCCGCACTATGTCCGGCGTGGCGATCATGACAGCCCGGCTCTGGTGGGCCTGGCAGACGGTCCGATCCGCAGGCGTTGCCTACCTCTCGGCTCAGCGTTCGGAGCCGTCCCCGCCCTGTTCCGCGAGGAACCGCTCGAACTGCGAGCCCAGTTCGTCCGCCGTCGGCATGTGTTCCTGCGATTCGGCGAGCAGGCTGTGCCCGGACGCTTCGGTGAACGTGTCGTACTGACGCTCCAGCGCGCGCACCACGTCGGCGGATTCGTCGGATTCCGCGACCTGGCGGTCGATCTCCGCCTTGGCCACCTCGGCCGCGGTGCGCAGTTCGCCGTCGGGAAGGCGCAGGCCGGTGGCCTTGCCGACGGAGTCGAGGATCGTCAGCGCGGCGGCCGGGTAGGTCGACTGCGCCAGGTAATGCGGCACGTGCGCGGCGAAGCCCATCGCGTCGTGGCCCCATTCGCCGAAGCGGTACTCCAGCAGTGCGGCGATGCTGCCCGGGACCTGCATGCGGTTCGGCAGCGGCTGGTGCTCGCCGACCAGGTGCTCGCGGGTCGCGTGCGCGGTGACGCCGAGCGGGCGCGTGTGCGGGGCTCCCATCGGGATCCCGTGGTAGCCCACGGTCAGCCGCACGCCCCAGCGTTCCACCAGTTGCCGCACGGCGGCGGCGAACAGCTCCCATTCGCGGTCCGGCTCCGGGCCGGACAGCAGCAGGAACGGGATCCCGTCGTCGTCGTGCAGCAGGCGCACGACCAGTTCGGGGGCCTCGTATTCCTCCCAGTGGTCGACCGCGTAGACCATCGTCGGACGGCGCGACCGGTAGTCGATGAGCCGGTCGACGTCGAAGCGCGCGATGACGCGGTTCTCGACCTCGCCGGCGAGGTGGTCGGTGACCAGCTGCCCGGCCGAGCCCGCGTCCATGAAGCCCTCGAAGAAGTGCAGGAGCACGGCTCCGTCCAGGTCGGGGACGTCCGAGTCCACCTCGTACAGTTCCTCGGGATCGAGTCCCACCGGATCCTCCTGCTTCTCGCTTCCACGGGATGTACCCCAAGACAACGCGCCCCGGCCGCGAATCCATCCCACGCGCGGCGAAAATAGTAACGCCCCGCATCCATCGAGGACCCGGATCGGGGCATCGTGACACTTGTCGTGGGCATCGACGCGTCCCATCGGGCACCCTGAGCAGGTGAACACCGAGGAATCCACCACGCTGCACCTGCGGCTGCGCCCGCCCGAACACCGGGTGAGCCGCCGGGCGATCGGCCACTGGGCGGCGTCGGCCGGGGCAGGCTGGCTGATCGTGCTCGCCGTGCAGGCGGTGGTGGTCGCGACCGCGGACGACCCGCCGTCGTGGCTCACGGTGACGCTGGTGCTCTCCTGCGTGCTGGCCCCGCTGCACCTGCTGGTCATGCCGCAGTGGCGGTACCGCGTGCACCGCTGGGAAGTCACCGGCGAGGCGGTCTACACCCAGTCCGGCTGGCTGAAGCAGGAGTGGCGGATCGCGCCGATCTCGCGGATCCAGACGGTGGACGTCGAACGCGGTCCGCTGGAGCAGCTGTTCGGGCTGGCCCGGCTCACCGTCACGACCGCGTCGGCCGCCGGGCCGTTGCGCATCTCCGGGCTCGACCGCGAAGTAGCGGTCGCGCTCGCCGACGAGCTGACCCGCACCACCCAGGCCGCGCGCGGGGACGCGACGTGAACGCCACCGCGCCGTCCCCGCCGGTCGCCGCCGAGGGCACCGGCGACGCGCCCTGGCACCGTCTCGATCGCCGGATGTTGTTGATCCGCCCGGTTCTCGACCTGGTCAAGTCGCTTCCGGTACTCGTTGGCACACTGTTGCTCGGCCACGGAAATTACTGGCAGTGGATCGGTCTCGCCGCCACCGCGGTGACCATCGGCGTCGGCATTTCGCACTGCCTCACCTCGCGCTACCGCGTCACCGCGACCCAGATCGAATGGCACACCGGATTGCTGCTGCGCAAGCAACGCGCGATTCCGCGCGATCGAATCCGTACCGTAGACGTGGTTTCGGAACCGAAACATCGGCTTTTCTCGCTGTCCGCAGTACGAATCGGCACCGGACGGCACGAGCACGGAAAAGGGCCGGGCAAGGACCAGCTGGTGCTCGACGCGGTCACCCGCGCCGAAGCCCAGCGGCTGCGGACCCTGTTGCTGCACCGGAAACCGGCCGAATCCGAGGCGCCGCAACCGCCGGAGTCGCTCGTCGCCGAGGTCGACAAGCGCTGGGTGCGGTTCGCGCCGTTCACGCTGTCCGGGCTCGCCGTGGTCGCGGCGATTCTCGGCACCGTCTACCACTTCGCGCACGAACTGCACTTCGATCCGACGAGTTTCGGGCCGGTCCGCGACCTCACCGCCCGCGCGCTCGAACAACCGGTGTGGCTCACCGTCGTGCTGGCGGCGGCCGGGCTGTTCCTGCTTGTGTCGGTGCTGTCGGTCGGCGGGTACGTGTTGTCGTTCTGGAACTTCCGGCTCACTCGCGAGCCGGGCGGCACGCTGCACATCCGGCGCGGGCTGGTCACGACGCGGTCGGTGTCGATCGAGGAAGACCGGCTGCGCGGCGTCGAGATCAAGGAACCGTTGCCGCTGCGGATGGTCGGCGGCGCGAAGTGCGTCGCGGTCGCGGCCGGACTGCGCGAGGGCAAGGGCGCGGACCGCGGCGGCGGCCTGCTGCTGCCGCCCGCTCCGGCCGCGAAGGCCCGGGAGATCGCCAGCGAGGTGCTCGGCGAGGACTTCGCGAATGTCCCCCTCGCGCGGCATTCCCGGCGCGCGCTGACTCGCCGGATCACCCGCGCTGTCTTCTCCGTGCTGGCGCTGTCGGCCGCGCTGTTCGCGCTGGCCCGGCTCGATGTGCTGCCGGAATGGCCGTGGCAGGCAGCGCTCGTGCTGCTGCCGTTCGCCGTCCTGGTCGGCTTCGACCGGTACCGCTCGCTCGGCCACGCGATCACCGGCCGGTATCTGGTGACCCGTTCCGGGTCGCTGTCCAGGGCGACGGTCGCGGTCCGGCGTGACCGGCTCACCGGGATCGTCGTGCACCAGTCGCTGTTCCAGCGGCGGGCCGGGCTCGTGACCGTCACCGCGCCGATCGCCGCCGGACGCGGGCATTACCGCGTGCTGGACGTCGAGCAGGGCGCCGGGCTCGCGCTCGCCGACACCGCCGTGCCCGGATTGCTGACACCGTTTCTCGCGGTGCCGGACAAACCGTGACCTGTGGTAATTTACCGACGCGTTCGTGACTGAATTCGGTTATCTCACGAAGAGGTTTCAGGATGTCGGAACCCGGACTCCGTCGGACGGCCGGTGCCAACAGTTCCCGGAAAGTGCTCCAGCTGCTGCTGTCGTTCACCGAACAGCGCTGGGAGGCCAGCGTGGCGGAACTCGCCAGCGTGATCGGCAGCCCGGTCGCGACCACCTACCGCTACGTGCAGCTGCTGAAGGAACTGCAGCTGCTCGAAGAGGCGCGGTCCGGGCGCTACCACGTCACCAGCCGCGTGATGCCGCTCGCGCGCGCCGCCCGGCTCGCGAACGACCTGGCGCGGATCGCGCGGCCGACGATGGAGGAGGCCGCGCGCGAACTCGGCGAGACGATCCTGCTGTTCCAGCACTTCGGCGATTTCGCGGTGTGCAGCGACCGGGTGGAATGCGACCGCGCGATGCGGTTCACGTTCCAGCCGGGGCATTCCATCCCGCTCGGCGTCGGCGCGACCGGGAAGATGCTGCTCGCCCTGCTGCCGGACGGAGAACGCGAACGCCAGGCCGCCCGGATCGCCGACGAACGCGGCACCGAGGTGCGCGACGCCCTCAAGCACGCGCTGGCCAACCGTTACGCGCAGAGCTGGGGCGAGATCGAGGACGGCGTGTGGGCGTGCTCGGTGCCGGTCGACGCGGACCGGCTCCGGCCGAGCGTGCTGAGCCTCGTCGGACCGGCCACGCGCGTCGGCGACACGGAGCGCGAACGGGCGATCACGGCGTTGCGCGGCTACGCCGAGCAGATCGGAAAGGCGATTTCCGAATACTCGGTGTAGCCGTAAAATCGGGCCGGTGATCCGTCTCGCCGCTCCCGCCGACCTTTCCGCGCTGCCCGACCTCGAACGTGCCGCCGGAGAACCGTTCCGGGCCGTCGGCATGGCCGAGATCGCCGACGACGCACCGCCTTCGGTCGAGGACCTCGCGGTGTTCCAGTCGGCGGGCCGGTGCTGGGTCTGGGACGACGACGGGACGATCGCGGCGTACGTGCTCGCCGAGGAGGTCGACGGTTTCGGCCACGTGGAACAGGTTTCGCTGCTGCCGAGCCACGCGCGCCGCGGCTTGGGACGGGCGCTGATCGAGACCGTCGGCGCGTGGGCAGCGGAGCGCGGGCTGGCCGGGCTGACGCTGACGACGTTCGCGGACGTGCCGTGGAACGCGCCCTACTACGAGCGGCTCGGGTTCCGCGTGCTGGCGGACGAGGAGCAGGGCCCGGCGCTGCGGGAGATCCGGCGGACGGAGATCGCGCGGGGGCTGGACCGGTGGCCTCGGGTGGCGATGGTGCGGCCTTCCTTGTAGCACAAGCGGTCTTGGCCGTCCCGGCCTAGTTTTCGAAGGCCCGCTTCAGTTTCTCCAGCGAGGCCGCGATCTGTTCCATCTCCGCGGGGGTGAGATTCGCGGCGTAGGAGTCCTCGAGGTAGCGGTCGTAGTGCTCCATGGCCCGCTGGTAGGCGACGCCGTGGTCGCGGAGCCGGAACACCTGCACTCGCCCGTCGGCGGGGCTTTTCTCCCGGGAGAGGTAGCCGTCCTGCTCCAGGCGGGCCAGGTGCTGGCTGATCGCGCCCTTCGATACGCCGACTTTCTCGGCCAGCTGCTTCGGCGTCACGTCCGGGTCGCGGATGATCAGCCCGAGGATGAGGTGCTGCTGATTGGTCAACTCGAACTCGTCGTAGCGGGGGCCTTTCCGTTCGACGGCGGCCCACATGTCCACGATCAGCTGGTTGATCCGGTCCGCCAGCGCCCGGGTTTCCTCGTCTGCCACGAGGGTCATTGTCCCGGAACGCTCTCCTTCCCCCGCGAACGGCCGCGCTTTTTGAGGCCCAGCAGCGCCTTCACCTTGCGGACGACCTCCTTGCCGACGCCCGCGGTCCCGACGAGCCCGCAGGCTTCCGCGACCACGATGGTGGCGCCGACGAAGGCGGCCTTGCTTCCGCCGTCCAGCGGCAGGAAGAGGGTGACCGCGATGCTCAGGTAGAGCAGGCCGCACAGCACCAGGAAGGCGACTCCGATCTTGAACCTGAGCGGTTTCTTAGGCTTGGACTGGGCCGGAAGGTTCGAGGTCTGCGTCATGCAACTAGTTTAGATATCTAAACTAGTTTCGGCAAGCCCAACCGGGGTCGCTCGGGAGGGGGACCTGGATTGCCCCGCGAATCGAACACGTGTTCTACTGATCGGGCCGGCCCCGGAGGGGGAAGCTCCGCGGGCCGGCACCCAGGCAGAACCCGTCCCCTCGATCGATCCCAGGAGGCAGTGTGGCGGTCAAGATCACCCACCTCGCCAGTGGTCAGCAGGTCCGCTTCGCGAACGCGGACGGCGCTCGCCGCTATGCCGAAATCATGGGCGGCGGCGTCGACAAATGGCGCTTCACGATCGTTCCCGGGGACAGCGGGGCTCCCGGCATGCCGGCGGCGGTCGTCAACGTGCCGGTGTGGCGGACCGTCGCGCGGTGACCGGTTCCCGTTGCCGCCCGCGGTGATCGGCCCGGCGCATGACCGCCGTGCCGATCACCGGGACAACGTCACCTGCTGTTTGTTGCCTACTGGCCACGCCTTGTGCTCCACTGTCGATCACCCACTGCTGTAAGTCCCGCGACGCGGGACCGCCGCTTGTCAGCAGCGACCACCTCGGCACGGCCCTGCACCCGTGCCAAGACGGACAGAAGGAGCGGCTCCTTGCTTGCGCACCAGCGTGGAACACATCGGCGTGGAAAAATCCGGGTCACCGTCGCGTTGTCGGTCCTCGCGCTCGCGGTCGGGGCCGGTGCGGCCCACGCGGCGCCGGCGGCCACCCCGAAAGCCACGGCGTGGCCCGGCGGGTCGAAAGTGGCCATCGCCGACGACTCCGGGGTTTTCGGCAGCAACCTCAGCGGCGTGTCGTACGAATCGCCCACCGTGCTGTGGGCGGTGAAGAACGGCCCGAGCACCCTGTACCGGCTCGTCCAGGACGGCGGCAAGTGGCGGCCCGACACCGCCAACGGCTGGGCCAAGGGCAAGTCCACGCACTACTCCGACGGCAGCGGCGACCCGGATGCCGAAGGCGTCGTCTTCACCCCGGACGGCGTCTTCACCTCGACTGAGCGAGACAACGACAACGGCGACACGAGCAAGCCCGCCGTGCTCCGGTACGCGACCTCCGGGTCGGGCAAGTCGCTGAACGCGACCGGGGAGTGGGACCTCACCTCGGACCTGCCGTCGGTCGAGCCGAACAAGGGTCTCGAGGCCATCGCCTGGGTGCCCGACTCGGCGCTCACCGCGCACAAATTCCGGGACGAGCACACGAAAGCCGCCTACGACCCGGCGAGCTACCCGAACCACGGGACCGGCCTGTACTTCGTCGGGCTCGAGGCCAACGGGAAGGTCTACGCGTACGCGCTCGACCAGTCCGGCACCAAGTACACCCGCGTCGCCACTATCGACAGCGGCTTCCCGGCGGTGATGGACCTCGAGTACGAAGCGTCGACCGGCCACCTGTGGGCCGAATGCGACAACACGTGCAAGGGCCGCACCAGCACGCTCGACGTCAACGCCAAGGGCGCGTTCGCGGTCACCGCGCAGTACGACCGCCCGTCCGGGATGTCGAACTACAACAACGAGGGTTTCGCGATCTCGCCGACCTGCGCGAACGGGAGCAAGCAGGTCGTGTGGTCCGACGACGACAACGACGACAACCACGCGCTGCGCACCGGAACGCTCGCCTGTAAGTAGTCCTATGTAGACAGATAACTGCGGCGGCACCGCGAATTCGGTGCCGCCGCAGTGTCGTCAGTTCTTCAGCAACCGGTCCAGCGCCCGCGGAACAGCCGCCGCCAGCAGGTCCAGCTCCGCCTCCTCGGCGACCAGCGGCGGCGACACCGCCATCCCCTTGCCGAGCGAGCGCACGATCACGCCCTCCTCGAGCAGGAACTTGTGCAACCGGCCGGGCGCGCCCGGGTCCGCGGACAGCAGGTCCGGCGCGAGTTCCACCGCGGCCAGGAATCCCAGTCCGGCCCGGACTTCCGCCACCGCCGGGTGGCCGACCGCGCCGGAAAGCGCGTCCGCGAGCGGCTTCTCCAGTGCCTTGCCGCGCGGGATGATGTCGTCGCGCTCGTAGATGTCCAGCGTCGCGTTGGCCGCCGCGCAAGCGACCGGGTGTCCGGCATAAGTCGCGCCGTGGCGAAGGATCGGAGCGCCCGGACGTCCGGTGAAGAACGGCTCCGCCACGTGCGGCGCGACCAGCAGGACGCCCAGCGGGATCGTCCCGCTCGTCACGCCCTTCGCCGTCGTCACCAGGTCCGGCTGGACCGACCAGCGGTCGATGCCGTACCAGGTGCCGAGCCTTCCCCAAGCGCAGATCACACAGTCCGCGACGAACAGCACCTCGTGCTTGCGGCAGATCGCCGCCACTTCCTCGATGTACCCGTCCGGCGGCAGCAGCACGCCGCCCGCGCCGATGACCGGTTCGCAGAAGAACGCGGCCACTCGCTCGGGCCCCACGCGGAGGATTTCCTCCTCCAGCGCCGCCGCGTTGTCATACGGCACCTGCGAGAAATCGGCGGCCGGCGGACCCCAGCCTTCCGCGTTCACCGGGATCCCGGCCGCGGCGGTGCCGAATCCGTGCGTGCCGTGGTAGCCCTGGGTCCGGCTGATGACGTGGGTCTTGTCCGGGCGTCCGGTGTGGACGAAGTAGGTCCGCGCGATCTTCACCGCGGTGTCCACCATGTCGCCGCCGCCCGAGCCGAGGAACACCTTCGACCCCGGCACCGGCGCCAGCTCGGACAGCCGCGACGCCAGCTTCAAAGCCGGTTCGTTCGCGACGCCGCCGAACAGGTTGTACGCGTCGAGCTTCTCCAGCTGCTCGGTGACCGCACGCGTGATTTCGGGACGGCCGTGGCCGAGGTTCGAGTACCACAGCGACGCGGAGGCGTCGAAGTAACGACGGCCCGCGTCGTCCCAGACATAAGACCCCTCGCCGCGGGTCACCACGAACCGGTTCCCGTCGACCGCGCCCATGTCCGCGAACGGGTGCCACAGCGGGTTCGGCTGCTGGTCCGGCATTGCTCCTCCTCGGGTCGGCTCAACCGGCCGGCGCCGCGGGGAGCGGCGACCGGCCGCCGCCGCCCTTTCTACCCGCCCGGCCGGGGATCGGCGAACCGCGACCCCTCGACGCGCGCCATCGCGGAACTCCGCCGTCCGGCGTCCCGATGGCTCCGATGGCGCTGTCCCCGGCCGGGCAGACTAGAGGCGGGCCGCCGCGCCGGGCGGCGGCACGCCAGCTCGCCCTTGTACAGCTCGGCGGCGCGGACCAGATCGGCGTAAGCCTCGACGTGGATCCGGTTGATCGCGTCGTGCGCGTCCCTGGCGGCCGCGTCGAGCCACGCGCAGTAGTCGCTTCGGGTCTGGGTCCGCATCGCGCTCCCCCTGCTCAGACGTTTTCGACGGTAGTGGCCTGTGCGTTCGCGGGCGCGGAACTCAGTGACACGCCCTTCCGATCCTTGATGAAGAAGCTGGTGACCAGGCCGATCACGGTCATCACGGCGAGGTAGCCGCCGACCGCGTAGACCGTTCCCGTGCTGGTCTGCAGCGATTCGGCGATGGTCGGCGCGAACGCCCCGCCGAGCACCGCGCCGATCGCGTACGAGATCGCCGCGCCGCTGTAGCGGACCGTCGTCGGGTACATCTCCGAGTACAGCGCCGATTGCGGGCCGTAAGTGAACCCGAGCCCGACCGAGAACAGGAACAGCGCCACCAGAAGCAGTCCGACGTTGGCCGTGTTGATCAGGGCGAAGAACGGGAACATCCACACCAGCTGGATGACGAACCCGATCTGATACGTGCGGACGCGGCCGATCCGGTCCGCGAGCCAGCCGCCGATCAGCGTGCTCACCAGCCAGGCGACCGCGGACAGCATCACCGCGATCAGCACGGTCGAACGGCCGAGGTGCAGTGTCTTCGTCGCGTACGACTGCACGTATCCGCCGGTGGTCATGTACCCGACGGCGTTGTTGGCCGCGAACAGCAGCGCACCCCCGACGACCAGCTTCCAGTGGTGCCGGAACAACTGCACCAGCGGCATGCTCGACCGCGCCTTCTTCTCGCGGACCTCCTCGAACACCGGGCTTTCCGCGACCCGCGACCGGATCATCAGTCCGGCGACGATCAGCACCACGCTCAGCAGGAACGGGATCCGCCAGCCCCACGCCAGGAACTGCTCCGGCGACGTCAGCGCGGTGACCAGCGCGAGGACGCCGTTGGCCAGCAGCAGCCCGATCGGCACGCCGATCTGCGGGAACGCGCCGTACAGCCCGCGCCGGTCGGCGGGCGCGTGCTCCACCGCGAGCAGGGCCGCGCCGCCCCATTCGCCGCCTGCCGACAGCCCCTGCACGATGCGCAGCAGCACCAGGATGATCGGCGCCCACACGCCGATCGACGCGGTGTTCGGCACCAGGCCGATCAGCACCGTCGAGATCCCCATCAGCAGCAGGGTGAGGATCAGCATCGCGCGCCTGCCGAGGCGGTCGCCGAGATGTCCGGCGATGATCGCGCCGACCGGGCGGAAGAAGAAGCTGATGCCGACCGTCGCGAAGGACACGATCAGCGCGTCCTTGCCGAGCACCGCGAAATACTGCGTCGCGAAGACCAGTCCGGCGCAGATCGCGTAGATGAAGAAGTCGAACCATTCGATTGTCGTGCCGACCATGGCCGCCAAGACGACGCGACGGTGCTCTCTGCTGATCCCGGTCGTGCGCGGCATCGCGCCTCCCCTGCTGACGGTGCTTCAGGCCGCGGCAGATCGTATATAATCAGTCGCCGCCCCGACAAGGCTCAATGAGGTAACTGAACAGGCTTTTTGCCCGGATGGCCCAGCCGCGGCCGCAGAAGCACTTCTCTCGCTCGGCGCATCGTCTGCATTGAATGTATATTATTTAGCGCGGCGAACGGACCGGTTACCGTGGCCTGGACACCCCGCCCCGGCGGGCTGTGAAGGGGAGGCGACAGGGATGTCCACAACACGCGAGGCGGCCGGCGGGCTCAGCAAGAGCCAGCACACGTACCAGGTTCTCAAGTCCCGCATCACCGCGGGCGCGTACCCGGCGGGCCACCGGCTGGTCCTCGGTTCACTGGCCAAGGAATTCGACGTGAGCACGGTCCCGGTGCGGGAAGCGGTGCGGCTGCTGCAGGCCGAGGGGCTGGTGCACTTCGAGCGCAACGTCGGCGCGACCGTCGCGGCGATCGACCCGGTCGGCTACGAGCACACGATGCAGATGCTCTCGATCGTGGAAAGCGCGGCCACCGCGCTCGCCGCGCCGCATCTGACCGCCGACGACCTCGCCGAGGCGGGCGAGCTCAACGACCGGATGCGCGCCGGTCTCGACCAGCTCGAACCGGTCGAGTTCACCCGGCTCAACCACGAGTTCCACGAGATCCTCTACACGCGCTGCCCCAATCCGAGCCTGGTCGACCTGGTCAAGAAGGGCTGGTCCCAGCTCGCCAGGATCCGCGATTCGACGTTCTCGTTCGTCCCCGCCCGCGCGCTCGCCTCGGTCGCCGAACACGACCAGCTGCTCGATCTCATCCGCTCCGGTTCCGGCGCCGAATGGATCGAGCACTGCGCGCGGGCGCACCGGTCAGCGACGCTGGACGCGTTCCTCAGCTGGGAAGCGGACTCGCACAGCTGACTCGCTCAGCGAAGGTCCGTGAAGGGCTCCTCGAAGGAATCTAATTCCCTCAAGGAGCCCTTCACGGACATCTGCGGGGGCAGAGAGCCACGCTTGCCAGGCCTTGTCAGTGCGGCCTTGGGGCGGTGCGTCACGCGGTCATGCGCGCGAGGATCGTCGCGAAATCCTGCTGTGGAATGGAAAACAAGCCACGGCGGAACGGCAATCCCCAATGCGTGGGGTCGGTGACGAACGACAACTGGTCGACCAGCGGCTTCGCGTCCACGCGCTGGCAAGCATGGAAGGAAGCCGCGAGCCGCCACGGCTGGAAATCGTCGCTTACGTAAGCCTGGTAAGGCTTTTCGCCGGTGATCGTGGCCCACGCGGTGAACTGGCGGACGGGTTTGCCGCCCTGCAAGCTCGTACGCGGCGAGTAGAAAATCATCTCGTCGCCCGGGCTCGGCTGGCGAAGGCGTTTGCCCGCACCGTGATCCGCTTGCGTGAAGCCGCCCTCGGCGGCCGCTTCGACGTGGTCGAGCGTGACCGTGTTGATCCAGAATCGCTGGCCGGAAGGGGTCACTTCGCGGTCAGCCCTTCGACGAGGCCGGTCGTCGGCCTGCCGAGGAGCCGGGAAAGATCGTCGCCGACCCGCGCGAAAACCCCGGCAGCGATGGTCTCGTCCAGACTGACCAGGAAGCTGGCCAGGTCGTCGTCCATTCCCGTCTTGCGGAGCATTGCCCGCAATTCTTCGGGGGCGACCGGTCGGTAAACGACCTCTCGCTCCAGCACGACGGACATCGCTTCGGCAATGTCGGCGTAGGTGAAGTCCGTGTCGCCGGAGAGGTTGTAGGTGACATTGTCGTGGCCATCAGTGGTGACCACGACGGCCAATGCCTCGGCCAGGTCCTTCCGGCTGGCTGCCGCGACGACGGCGTCACCGGTCGCCGCGGCGAGGACGCCGGTGAAGCGAGGACCGGCCAGCGACTGGACATAGTTCTCGAGGTACCAGGTGTTCCGCAGAATCGTGTACGTCAGGCCAGAAGCGATGAGCGCATTCTCGGTCGCGCGATGGTCCGCGTTGATCTCGAAGCGCTCGTCGTCGGCGCGGACTCCGCTCGTGTAGTAGACGTGCCGGGCGTTCTTCGCGGCTTCGATGACCGACTTGTGCTGGGCAAGGCGATTCTCGTCGCGTCCCGAGATCAGCACGATGTCCGAGTGCCGAGCCACCAGTTCCGCGACAGCGGCCGAATCCGACAGATTCACCGCCGCGGCGTGGAACCCGGCGGAAGCGAGTTCCTCAAGGCGCACCGGGTTCCGTCCGGCCGCGGTGATCGTTTCGGGACTCACGCCCCGCGAGACCAGCGCGTCCAGGACGTGCTGGCCGAGTGCTCCGGTAGCCCCGAAAACCAGGGTGCTCGCGTCAGCCACGGTCGTGGAGGGTGACGTGGTAGCCGTCGGGGTCGGCGAAGGTGAACGTCCGGCCGAAGGGGCCGTCGATCGGCGCGGAGACGATCGGGTGCCCGTCGGCGACCAGAGCGTCGTGAATGGCCTGGACGTCGGTGGCGAGCAGCCAGATCGCGGCGCCGATGCCGGGACGCGCGACGGAGGCGAGATCGGTGCCGGGAACGACGTCGCGGAGGGCGAACGCGATCGGCTTCGTCTCGAAGACGACGGCGTGCGGAGGACCGGCGGGCGAGCGGACGAGGCCGAGGTAGCGCTCGTAGAAAGCCTGTGAAACGTCCAGGTCGCGTGCCTGGAGCGAGATGAAGTCGGGGCCGATGGCGGGCAAGGTGCTGCTCCTTTTCTTCGTGTCAGGTTCCTGACATGACCAACTCTATGTCAGAATCCTGACATGAGTCAAGCCGACGGAGTCGACCTGGACAAGTCACTGGGCTACCTGCTGAAAGAGACCTCGAGCGCGCTGCGGTCGGCGATGGAGGAGGTGCTGCGCCCGCTCGGGATGACGGTGACGCACTACTCCTGCCTCGAGCTGCTGTCGCAACGACCGGGCCTGTCGAACTCCGACCTCGCGCGGGGCACGTTCGTGACCCGGCAGTCGATGAACGTGCTGCTCCAAGCCCTGGAGCGAGACGGCTACGTGACCAGGCCCGCGGAGGCGCCCGTCGGAAAGGCTCTTCCCGCCCGGCTCACGCCGCGCGGACGGCGGAGCCTGGAGAAGGCGAGCGCCGCGGTCCGGTCCGTCGAGGTCAGGATGCTGGACGGGCTGACCGAGACCGAACAGTCGGACGCGTTCCGGATCCTGCGGAGCATGGTCGACTCACTGCGGCGCGGTGGACGTCCGTGAGGGGAACCCTGAGGGAATCAGAGTCACCAAAGGTTAGCCGCACCGAGCGTAAGGGGGGCA
>NZ_JBEXMH010000115.1:0-17091 GCF_040610415.1 Amycolatopsis sp. NPDC004079
GACGCGTTCGCCGACCACCGGATCGACGAGCAGATCACGAAGCCCGGCGTGTGGGGCCTTCGGCCTGTCACGCCGGGCAGCCCCCAAACGTCGGCGCGATCCCGCGTGGTGAGCAAGTTGGGGGGTGGGGCTTGAGGTAGGGGGCGGCGGGGAGTGGGGGCGGGTCAGCGGCCGGTGGAGCCGTCGATCAGTTCGCGGAGGATGTCGGCGTGACCGGCGTGTCGTCCGGTTTCCTCGATCATGTGCGTCAGTGCCCAGCGGACGCTCGGGCCGTCGCGGCCTGGCATCGGGGCGGCGAGATCCGGGCAGCCGTCGAGAAGTTCGTTGGCGCGCTGCACTGTTTCCCGGTAGCGAGTGACGACATTCGCGACACTGTCCTTGGTGCGGAAGGTCGACGGCCAGTTCGTCACTGTCTCACCGAGAAACAACGACCGTTCCACGAAAGTCAGATGGTTCAGCAGACCGAGCAGATTCGTCCCGGACGGCACCGCGGCGGCGTGGGCTTCGGGTTCCGGCGCGCCGTCGACCTTGGCGGCGACCGAGGTGCGGAGATAGTCGAGAAATCCGCGCAGGACTTCGGTTTCGCTGCTTCCGGTGCGGGGCGGCGGGGTGTCGCGACGGCGAGGCACAGTATTCTCCTTGCGGGTTCAGGCGGCGCGGCGGATGAGCAGGACGTGGTCGACGACCTCGGCGGTCTGGCCGTCCGGTCCGGTCGCGAGGCGGGTGGGGGAGTCGGCGCGTTCGACGGTCCACCCGGCCGGGTCGAGGGCGAGGTCCGCGGCGATTTCCGCCGGGCCGGGGAAACGCGCGTCCGGGTCCTGGTTCCACGACCACGGCGCGCTCGAACCGTGGTCCACGATCAGCAGCCGGCCGCCCGGGCGCAGGGCGTGCGCGGCGGTGCGCAGGACGGTGGCCCGGTCGAGTTCGAAGGGGGTCTGCAGGTAGTGCGCCGTCACGAGGTCGAAGTCGCCGGGCGGGAAGCTGACTCGCAGGTCGTGCCGGACGGCGGTGATCCGCGTTCCGGCAAGGCGGTTGACCGCGACGGCCGAGATGTCGGTGGCGGTCACGTTCCAGCCGCGAGCGGCGAGCCAGCGTGCGTCGCCGCCGTTGCCGCAGCCCAGGTCGAGTGCGTCGCCGGGCGGGAAGGCGGAGACGGTTTCCACGAGCCGGGTGTTCGGCCGCGGGTCCGCGGGCGGCCGGGCGGCGTGGACTTCGTCCCAGAACAGGGTCGCGTCGGTGGTCATCGGTCGGCTCCTCGGGTCGGTGTGCGTCCAGGGTCGCCGGAGCCGGGCCGGGAGCGCGAGCGATCTTGCCGGAACGGCAACTCCCACATGCTGGACAGCGCCGGGCAAGATCGTTTCGCCGGTACTGTCGGACGCGAACGGCCGGAAAACGAGGAGCTGTCATGAAAATCGGCGCCATCGACATCGTCCCGATCCTCGACGGCATCGCCCGGCTGCCGCTGGTCGGCACGGTGGTCCACGCCCGGGGCGCGCGATGGGAATGCCGCCATCAGCCCCTGGACGCCGACGGCCGGATCCGGATGGACGTCGGCTCCTTCCTCATGCGGCTGGGCGACCGGACGGTGCTGGTGGACGCCGGGACCGGGCCGGGCTTCGAGCACGACGGCTTCGCCACCGGCGGCCTGCTCGACAACCTGCGCCGCGCCGGGGTCGCGCCCGAGGACGTCACCGACGTGGTCTTCACCCATCTGCACGTCGACCACGTCGGCTGGTCGACCGTGCGCGACGAAGCCGTCTTCCCTCGGGCCACATTCCGCATGCACGCTGCCGACTGGGCGCACTTCACGACCGGCGACACCGCGGATCCTGCTGTCCAGCAGACGTTCGCGCCGATCACCGGCCAGATCGAAACTTTCGACGAGGAAACCGAACTGGCGCCCGGGCTGATCGCGCGCCCCGCGCCCGGCCACACTCCCGGCTCGACGGTCTTCGTGGTCAGCGACGGCGGCGAACGCGCCCTGCTGCTCGGCGACGTCCTGCACACGGTGGGCGAGCTGACCGACCCGGAATGGGAGGGCATGTTCGATGTGGACCGGCCCGCGGCGACCGCGATGCGACAGCGGCTCGCGGCCGAACTCGAAGCGTCCGGCGACGTTTTCGCCCCCGCACACTTCCCGGAACTGGCCTTCGGACGGCTGGTCAACGCCGACGGGATCCGGCAGTTCGCTTGGGTTTGAACGGGAATGCTCTCTTCGGGTGCCGTCTGGTCGTCCGCCGTGGCGGCGTTTCCCGTGACCGTGTGCACGGCTGGCGCGTTCAGGACCAGCGGGCATCCAGGAGACGAGGTTTGCCTGAGTGCCGAACGGGCCGCGCAGCCGGAATCCGGCAGTTCGCTTGGTCTTAAACGGAAAACCCCTCGCCGGACGCCACCCGGTCACCCGCCGTCGCGTCGGGGTGGCGTTTCCCGAGACCACGTGCACGGCTGCCGCGTCCCGCCCAGCAGGAGCAGCACGTCCGGGCTCACCCCCGCGCGCACCCGGGACGCGAGTTCCGGCGAGGTTTGCCCGAGTGCCGAGTAGACCGCGCGGACCAGGCACCCCGCCGCGTGCGGGGAACGCCTGGTGCGCAACGAGATCTCCATCAGAAGGGCCTCCCGGTCGCACGTGCGGCCTCGGCTCGGCACGACGATGCCCAGCCGGGATTGCTCGGCCAGAGGAAGACATCGCAGCAGGCTGTCGACGACGCAGTCGATCGCGAGCCGGTTCCGTTCCGTGCTGTTTCGGCGAGGCCCCGGCAGAATTTCCTTCCGCACCAGCATGGGACCATCAACTCCTGGGCGCAGAGTAGCCGATCCGCCTCGCGGTGTGCCGTTCCTGTTCCATGCGACGGAAAACGAAACGGTCACGGTCCATTGTGGACTAATGGGTGGGTTCAGCCGGGCGAGCCGGACAAAACGGCGAGCCGGTCGAGGGAGTCGCGAAGGCGCGCGGGCAGGTCGTCGCCGCGCTGACCGGCCGGAACCGACAGGTGCAGGGTCGCGTGGCTCGTTCCCGCCGCGCCGGACACGACCTGGAGCCAGCTGCCGCCCCATTCGAGCCGGAGCTGGTCGCCGTGCCCGGCCGGGGGCGCGGCGACCGGCTCCGGCAGCCATTCGTCCAGGTGTGCGGCGGCGACGGCATACACCTGTTCCGCCGTCGCGGGCATCCGCCGCTCGGCTTCGAACTCGGTCATGGTCTTGACTGCCCGTTCCGCGGCGCCGCGAAACTCGGGAGTCCACAGTGGAGGGTCACGGACCGTGGTTGGCGTGCCGGTCACGCCACTTCGCTGAGGACGGCGTCGAGATCGGCCGGGGCGCCCAGGGTCCGGAGTTCGGGCGGCGCGAGGCAGCCGATCCGGTGGTCGTCGTCGCGCACCGCGGCCGCGAACTCGGCGACGCGGGACGCGGGCGGGGCCACCGAAGGCCCGCCAAGGTAGCGGATGACGATGAGGTCCTCGCCGGAATGCGTTTCGACGGCGGCGGCCCAGCCGTGGATTTCGTCCCACAGCAGGGCGACGTCGCGGTCGGGGTAGGCGGGCAGACGGCCGTCGAGGGCGACGTAGGCCGACACCGGGGTGTCGTGGTCGACGGTGCAGGACTCGAGGCCGATGCCCAGTGTGCCGGTGACGTCGGCGAGGTAGCTCCACAATCGCACCAGTGCGGGGTGCGACGGGCCGGTCTGGGCGGTGTGCAGCGGCAGGGACACGGGGGACAACGCCTTTCTCGCGCGAAGGGCTGGCGCGGAGCAGGGTCGGCCTGCTCCGCGCGAGGGACCGCGTGGGGTTCTCCGGCCGGCGGCCGGAACGCGCCCTGGCGGGCGGTCCGGACCTGATTCCCGGTGAAAGGGCCCGGGAAACCTGGAGGACGCGGCGAATCGGCCCGCGGGACCGGCCGACCGGTCGTCCGGATCCTTCTCCGCCGTTCGACAGGGACGCTCTCTTCTTCTATCATGTCATCGAAATGATGACAACTGCCTAGTCGTCGAGAGGATGACGCTATGGCGGAGGTGGACCCCGCTCTGCTGGTCGAAGGTGTTCGCGAAGCGGTGCTGGCCGCGCGGGACGGCGGCGCGCCTGCCGAACGGTCGCTGGCCGCGCTGTCCGCGTTGCGGGCGCTGCGCGACCAGCTCGCCGAGTGGGAGCCGGAACTGATCGCGGCCGCGCGGGAGTCGGGCGCGAGCTGGGCCGCGCTGGCCCCGGCGCTGGGCGTGGCCAGCAGGCAGGCCGCCGAACGCCGGTACCTGCGGCTTCGGCCGTCGGCGACCGGGGAGACCACCGGCGAAGCCCGCGTGCACGCCGAACGCGACCGCCGCGCGGGAGACCGGGCGGTCGCGGACTGGGCGCGACGCAACGCGGCGGTGCTGCGGCGCCTCGCCGCGGAGGTCAGCTCCGCGCCGGATTTGGACCCCGCGGGACAGGAAAGCGCCGACCGGCTCGGCGTCGCGCTGGGAGAGGACGATGTCGCGAACCTGCTGCTGCCGCTGGCGAACGTCCGCGCGCACCTCGCGTCGCGGCACGCCGCGCTGGCGGACCGGGTCGGCGAAGTCGGCGAACACACGGACCGGTTGCGCGAGAACGCGGCCGGGCAGCGGCGCGGACGTGCGCACTGAGCCGGGCCGGGCGCGCCGTCGTCGTCGGAGGGCGGACGCGCTCCTCTCGGATCGCGGCGTGGCGCGCTGGCGAGCGGGCCGGGGAGGTTGGCGAAGCAGTGTCGCAACCCTCCGGAATCAGCGGAATGGGAAGTCCCGTCGGCGAATCAGGCTGGCGAGCACACCGGCCCGCCGCGCCGTCGCGAGACCACGGACCGCGCCCGCCCGCAATGAGCCGAACATCGCATCCCGGGTGCCCCCGCGCTGCCGGTTCCCCGGTGATCCGAGATCATTTCCCGCGACGGCATTCGTGCGTGGCCGTCGTCGTAAGGCATGCTATTCGCGGTTGAGCAGCCAGCCGCGTACTTTTCCTGCCCGGACGCGAGCGTGCCGGGCTTCCTGAGGAGGGAAAGAGCGATGAGTGAGCTGACCGACCCGGTGATCGACCCGCCGGGTTCGCTGTCGATCGACCGGGCCGACCGCGCTCCCGCGGCGGTGCTGGCGCTGAGCGGGGACCTGGACCTCGGGACCGCCCCGAAATTGACGGCCGCGGTCGCCGAAACCGTCACCGGGCGGCCCCCGGTGCTGGTGCTGGACCTGACAGAGGTCGATTTCCTCGCCTCGGCCGGGCTGACCGTGCTGCTGGCCGCGTGCCGGGAGGCTCCGGCGGGCACCGAGGTGCGGATCGTGGCGTCCGGCCGGGCGACCCTGCGGCCGATCCAGCTGACCGGGCTGGAGCAGAGCCTGCCGCTGTACCGCACGCTCGAAGAGGCGCTGGCCGCGAAGTGATCAGGGCGTTCCGGCCCCTTCGGCGCGGTGGAGCACGACGAGTGCGACGTCGTCCTGCGGGGGCCGGGATCCCACCATGGCGGCCATGATCCGGGCGCAGGCGCGTTCCGGGTCCTCCGGCCGGACCAGTTCGGCGAGCTGGTCCATGCCGGTGTCGACGAGCCGGTCGCGCCGTTCGACGAGCCCGTCTGTGTAGAAGACGGCGACGGCTCCCGGCGGCAGTGCGACAACGGTGGTGCGCCGCTTGACAGTGGCTCCGACGGTCAGGCCGACGGGCGGATCCGGCGGGGCGGCGATGAGTTCGGCCGGTTTGCCGGGCGACGCCACGACCGGCGGCAGGTGCCCGGCGAGCGACAGCGCCATGCTCTCATGACCGGGTCTGAGAATGCCGTACGCGACCGTCGCCATCACACCGTGCTCGAAGTGGTTGGCCTTGCGGTCGAGTTTGGCGAGGACTTCGGCGGGATCGTCGCAGTCGAGCGCGTACGCGCGCAGTGCGCTGCGGAGCCGTCCCATGATGACCGCGGCTTCGAGGCCGTGCCCGGACACGTCGCCCATCACGATGCCGGTCTGGTCGCCGGGCAGCCGGAAGATGTCGTACCAGTCGCCGCCGAGCCCGGCCTCCGCGCCCGGCACGTAGCGGGCGGCCAGGCGCAGGCCGTCGATGACGGGCAGGACTCCCGGCAGCAGGCTGCGCTGCAGGGCGATGGTCGCGGCCTGGTTCTGGTGCACGATTTCCGCCTGCAGCACAGCGGCCAGCCGGTCGGCGAGAAGCCGCAACGTTTCGATGTCGGTCGTGGTGAACCGGCGCTCCCGCACGGCTCCGATGTGCAGCACGCCGACCAGCTCGGTGCCCGCGAGCATCGGCACGCCGAGCATGGTGTGCAGGCCTCGTTCGGACAGCAGTGCGTTGAGCACCGTGGTCTTGTCGACCTGGTCGATGACAACCGGTTCCCGGCGCGCCGCGACGGCTCCGGCGAACCCCGCGCCGACCGGCACCTGGACCCCCTGGTAGACCTCCTCCTCGAGCCCAGCGGCCGCGATGGCGACGAGGCGCGCCCACCGGGACTCGTGCCGCAGCACGGTCGCGGTGTCGACGTCGAGGACGGTGCAAGCCCGGGCGAGGATCTTCGTGAGCTCCTCGCCGAGGTCGGCGTCGTTCGCCCCGGCGCCGAGGATTTCGGCGAGGCGAGTGCGCGATTCGGGCTCCGGCGCGTGAGGCGGCATGCAGCGACAGTAACCGAACCGGCACCGAGATCCAGAGATGTGCGGCGGCAGGTGTGAAGTCGGTCCTGTCCGGGTACGCCCGATTGGGCACCGGCGAAGTCGAGAATGAAAAGAGGACTTCCCCACGTGATGTCAAGCGGCTGCGGCGAGGGACGGCGAAACGCGGCGGCGTTTTCCGGCACGGGCAGGTCCCCGCGCCCCGTCGCGCCGCCGGCGGGAGAGGGGGCTTTTTGTCCCGGCCAGCGGAAGAGGGACCGGCGTTGACCGGCCCGGACGACGAGCCCTGGGTGCTGGACCTGCGCGGCACCGGCGTCTCGGCGCTGCCGCGCGTGCGCGCCTGGGCGGGCAAGTCGCTCGGGCACCTGTCGCCGGATCACCTCGCGGACGTCCTGATGGTGATCGAAGAACTCGCCTCCAATGCCTACGAGCACACCTCGGGGCCGTCCTATGCGCGATTGACGGTGCTGGCTCGGCCGTGCGTCGTGGTGATCGAAGTGGACGACCCGGAACCCGGCCGCCCGCAGGTCCGCCCGCCGGACTTCGAACGGGCGCGCGGACGGGGAATGCTGCTCGTCGACCGGCTCGCCGACGACTGGGGAGTGCACGAGCATTCCGGCGGCAAGACGGTCTGGGCCCGGCTCGGCTGCGGGGTGCCGGCGCGGGAGGCGTGCGAGTCGTCCCGCTGACGGGGCGGTTCGTCGGTTTCTGCTGAGTCGTCGCGCCGCAGCGGCCGTCGGCAGGGGCGGCGAGGCGGAATTCCTCCCCGGCGCCGAAGGCCAGCACGTCCATCGGAACCTCCTGGGCCGGAATGCCGGTCCTTTCCGGACAGTGCGCTTGAAGCTCAGCCGTGGAACCGGGTGGTCTCGGCGAGCGGCGCCCGCCCGACCGCGAACCGGTTGACCGGTGCGGCGCGATCGGCATACCCGAACGAGATCCCGAACAGCAGTTTCCCGCCGTCGAGGCCGAGCGTTTCCCGGACCGCGTCCGCGTAGAAGCTCAGCAATCCTTGCGGGCAGCTGGAAACCCCGTGCGCCTGCATGGCCAGCAGCAGGGTCTGGCCGTACATCCCGACGTCTGCCGCGAGCCGGGCTTCGGCGGTGTCCGGCGCGAACAGCAGCGCGACGTGCGGGGCTCCGTAGAAGCGCAGACTTTCGGCGTCGTAGGCGGCACGCGCTTTGCGGTCGTCGAAGCCGATCTGCAGCGCGCCGTACAACGCACCGCCCGCCGCGGCTCGGCGCTCTTGGTGGACCGTTTCGTAAATCGCTTCGCTGTAGGGGAAATCGACCGACCGGCGGCCTTCCTTGTGCGCGTCGACCAGTGCGTCGGCGAGCTGGTCCCGCTTCGCTCCGCTGACGACCTCCACCTGCCACGGCTGGGCGTTGGAATTGGACGGAGCCGCCGCGGCGAGGTCGAAGATCTCGCGGAGGGTGCTGTCCGGAACGGGATCGGACCGGAACGACCGGGTCGCGCGCCGCCCGCGGATCAGGGTCGCGGCGGCGTCGGCGAGTTCGGTGGCGGGCATCGGGAGTACTCCTTAGGTAAACGATCTCGTATACCTAGGCACGGTAGCAGGCTCCGGCGGCTTAAGTAAACGTTTCTGTACACTTGGTCGCATGGTCGAGGAGAAAGCCCGCCGCGCCGGTCGCGGCGGACGCGAGCGCGTGCTGGCCGCCGCCGCGGACCTGTTCGCCCGCCACGGCATCACCGGCACGACGATGGAGCAGGTCGCCGCCGCGGCTCCGGTGTCGAAACGGACGCTGTACCTGCATTTCCCGGTCAAGGACGAGCTGGTCGTCGCGTACCTGCGGGACCTCGTCCGCTCCGGCGACACCCTGCACGACGTGCTCACCCGCGCGGATCTCCCGCCGCGGCAACGGCTTCTGGCGATGTTCGAACTGCCGAAGTCCGAGCCGGTGCGCGGCTGCCTGTTCGTGGACGCGGCGGCGGAGTATCCCGACCCGTCCAGTGCGGTGCACGCCTATGTGCGGGAGCAGAAACTGCTGATGCTCCGACTGGTCACGGATCTGGTCGCGGAGCTGGGGGCCGCCGACCCTGCTGCACTTGCCGAGCAACTGGTCACGTTGGCCGACGGAGCGGCTAGCCGGGCGATGGTTCTGGGGGATCCGGGCTATGGCCGTCACGCACGAGCGGCGGCTGAGGTGTTGCTGGAGCGGGCCCTCGTGAGTGGCGATGCTTGTTAGAACCGGCATCGCCACTCGCGAGACGTTGACGCGCCGGTTTCGTCCGCCGCCGTGCCCACGGACTTGTGGCGTGGGTGCGCGCGGCCGAAACCGGCTGGGCTAGGCGAGTTTCAGCAGCAATTCGCTCAACTCGACCGGCATCGTGATCATGCAGTCGTGCCCGGTCGGCAGCTCCCACACCTGCGACGGCGTTCCGTTGGGCTGGATCGCCGGGACCGGGCGGCGGGTGATGCCTTCAGGGGTCGCGCCGACGCAGCGGATGTGCGTTCGCGGGATCGCGCGCGCGGCCGGGTTGTCGAGCCGCGCTGGTTGTTGCAGGCAGCGGACCGGCTGGTCGGAGAGCATTTCGCGCAGCCAGACGACGTCGGCTGGGTCGGTGACGCCGAACAGGCCGAACGGCGTGGGCTGTTCCGGCAGCGGTGGGACGCGCCAGCCGTCGCCGTGTTGTGCGGCGAGGTCGATGAGGCGTTGGCTGATCGGCTGGACGTCGACCGCGGTTTCGCCGTCCTCCGGGACCATCGCGTCGAGGTAGACCAGTTCGGCGACCCGGTCCGGCATCTCGTTGGCGGCTGAGGAGATGACCAGCCCGGCATAGCTGTGGCCGACCAGGACCACGTCTTGCTCGGCGCGGAGCAGGTCGACGATGTCCTGGACATGGGTGTCGAGCCCGATCTCGGGGCTGAGCAGGTGTTTCTTGTCGCCGTAGCCGGTCAGCGACGGCGCGAGCACCCGGTGCCCGGCCGATTCCAGCAGCGGGACCACCCGGTCCCACGCCCGGCCGCTGTGCCAAGCGCCGTGGACCAGCAGAAACGTCGTCATCGTCAGATCCTCGTTCACGAGATTAGCGGTTACCGGAAGTAACCCGGTACTGTTCGATAACCAGCGTGATCGTCCGCGCGGCAGCGGGCAATAAGGCACTAATTAGTGCCCCGGTTCTCCGGAGGTAACCATGGCCGACCACGTGTGCCGGACCCGAGTGGTCCTGGAGATCGTGGGGGACAAGTGGGCGTTGCTGATCGTCCGCATGCTGCGCGACGGGCCGCGCCGGTTCACTGAGCTCAAAAGGGAAATCGAGGGGATCAGCCAGCGGATGCTCACCGTCACGCTGCGGGATCTGGAACGCGACGGGATCCTCACCCGGACTGTCCACAATGTCATGCCGCCGCACGTTTCCTACGAGCTGACCGCCATGGGCCGGACCCTGAGGGAAGCGACCGCGCCGTTGCTGGAATGGAGCGTCGAGCATTTGGCGAAGATCGAAAAAGCCCGTGCGGACTACGACGCTCGCTGAACGGAATGCGCCAATTCGCTGAACCGGCGCAGCAACGGATCGCTTGACCGGCGCGTCGGCCACAGCAGCCGCAGCGCCACGCGAGGTGCGTTCCGCAGCGGGAGGTGCGTGACGCGCGCGTGAGTGTGCGCCTCGGCGGCGGACGTGGTGGTCGACCCGACGGCCCGGCCGGACGAGATGATCGTGAGCCATTCGTCGTAGCTGCCGCACTGGATCACCTGCGCGGGCCGGGTTTCCGGCGGCCAGTCGAGCGGGCTGGTCGCGCCGCTGACCGTGTTCACGACCACCGGATGCGCGGCCAGCTCCGCCCAGTCCAGTTCCGCGCGCGCCGCCAGCTCCGAACTCGCGGCGACAGCGGCCAGCCGGTCTTCCTCGAACAGCAGGGTCCCGCTGATCCCGGACGAGTCGACGTCCCCGCGCACCAACGCCGCGTCGACGTCGCCGGAATGCAGCGCGGCCACGATGTCGTCGCGGCGCAGGAGGGTGGCGGTCGCGCCGGTCGCGGTTTCGAAGGCGGACAGCAGATCGCTCGCCCACGGATCCGGCAGCGCCCACTGGAACCCGATCCGCAGCCCGGCATTTCCGCCCGCCGCGGCGAGTGCGGTGTCGAGATCGCGCAGCACGACGCGAAGCCGGCCAAGCAGATCGCCGCCTGCCTCGGTCGGTTCGACGCCGTGCGGCGTGCGCTCCAGCAGGCGCGTTCCGACCGACTCCTCGAGCTGCTGGATCGTGCGCGTGAGCGCCGGCTGGGTGATCAGCAGTTCGCGGCTCGCGGCCGTGAACGTGCCGCACGTCGCGACCGTCACGAACGCGCGCAGATGCCGCAGTTCGACCTCCATGCCCGGCAGCCTACCCAGCTATGCCCGCCGCGCATGACGTCGCTGTGACAGGCATTTCCCTGTCAGGTTCCGGATTTCTAGCGTGGGAAGCATGGACCAGGAGATGACCGCCATCCGCGGCTGGATCGCCCGCGACACCACTGGCGCGACGCTCGACCAGCTCGACCCGGCGATGCTGGACGACCTCGACACCGCCGTTCGCGTGCGGTATTCCAGCATCAACTACAAAGACGCGCTCGCACTGCACGGCCGCCCCGGCGTGATCCGGCGGCACCCGTTGATCGCCGGGATCGACCTGACCGGCGAGGTGCTCGCGTCCCGGCATCCTCGCTGGCGGCCGGGCGACCTGGTCACGCTGAACGGTGCGGGTCTCGGCGAAGACCTGCACGGCGGTCTGGCTGGCCTCGCCGCGGTCAACGGCGACGACCTCGTCCGCGTCCCCTCGGAACTCGGCCCGCTCCGCGCGGCGGCTGTCGGCACCGCCGGATTCACCGCGGCCCTCAGCCTGCTCGCTCTGGAACGCCACGGCCTGGCCCCGGAAACCGGCCCGATCCTGGTCACCGGAGCGGGCGGTGGCGTCGGCTCGATCGCGGTAGCGCTCCTGTCGGCTGCTCGATACGAGGTCATCGCCGCCACCGGCCGTCCTTCCGAACTCTCGGGGCAGCTCACCGCGCTAGGCGCCGCACAGGTCGTCGACCGCGCCGAACTCACGTCTTCCGGCAAGCCGCTGGGCAAACAGCACTGGGCAGGCGTGATCGACGCGGTCGGCGGCCCGGTCCTCGCCGGTGCGCTGGCGGGTCTCCAGCATTCGGGCGTCGCGACGACCTGCGGACTCGCCGGAGGCGCCGAGTATCCCGGCAACGTCCTGCCGTTCGTCCTGCGCGGCGTCTCCCTGCTCGGAATCGACTCCGTCCGCACGCCGCCGCTCCGCCGCGTGGCTGCCTGGCAGCGCCTGGCCCCACTTCTCGACCCGGCGCTCCTGGACTCCGTGACGCGCGTTGTCCCGCTCGCAGCAGCCAAGGACGCCGCCGCTTCGCTCCTGGCCGGTGCCGGTACCGGCCGCATCGTGGTCGACGTCGTTTCGGCCTGAAAGGAAAGAAAATGCCCGCCTTCGACGAACTGATGACCTTGCGCGACCGCCCGCGCCCGGCGGCCGACGAGGTCACGATCACCGGCGCGGACCCGCTTTTCGCGTCGCCGTTCCGGATCGGCGAAACCCTCGCCGACGCACTCGCTGCCCGCGCGGTCGCCGCGAACGATCTGTGGGAACTGCGTACTGGACGTCGGCAGAAGATCGGCGTTGACGTCCGCGCCGCCGCGGCCACCGCTCTCGGCGGCGAGGACATGACGCTCATCCGTGCCTCGGACGGCGAGTACCGTCCCGCGCCGCTTTCGCCCGCCGTCGAGCACATGGTCGCGCTCACCCAGCCCTGGCCGACCGCTGACGGACGCTGGTTTCTGCCGCACTTCAACCTGCCGCACCTGGAACGCCGGGTCCTGGACGTCCTCGGCTGCGAGCCGACGCCGTCCTCCGTCGCCGCCGCGGTCGCCAAGTGGAAGGCCGACGATCTCGAGGACGCCATCGCCGCCGCCGGCGCGTGCGGGGGAGTGGTCCGGACGCCGGACGAATGGCTAGCGCACCCGCACGGCTCCTACCTGGCCTCGCGTCCCGTTGTCGAGATCACCAAAATCGCCGACAGCGCCCCTTCTCCGCTGCCTGACAGCGGTGCTTCCCCTCTTTCTGACGTCCGAGTCCTCGACCTGACCCGGATTCTGGCGGGCCCCACTGCCGCGCTGAGCCTGGCCGAACACGGCGCGAACGTGCTGATGGTGACCGCTCCGCACTTGCCCCAAGTCGCGCCGTTCGTCCGGGATACCAGCCACG
The DNA here is from genome assembly GCF_040610415.1 of Amycolatopsis sp. NPDC004079. Taxonomy (NCBI): domain Bacteria; kingdom Bacillati; phylum Actinomycetota; class Actinomycetes; order Pseudonocardiales; family Pseudonocardiaceae; genus Amycolatopsis; species Amycolatopsis sp. NPDC004079. The sequence continues at coordinate 12,821 of NZ_JBEXMH010000115.1, forward strand.
GCAAGCGCAGCACGTACCTCGATTACTCCACAGTGGACGATGCTGCCCGATTGCGGTCTTTGGCCAGCACCGCGGACGTGTTCGTCGAAGGCTACCGCCCAGGCCGGATGTCGGCCCACGGCTTCGGCCCGGAGGATCTTGCTGCACTTCGCCCAGGAATCGTTTATGTGACCGTGAACTGCTTCGGCTCCGGCGACCCGTTCGGGATGCGCGCCGGATGGGACCAGGTCGCCCAAGCCGTGACCGGTGCTTGTGTTGTTCAGGGCGGCGACCGTCCACAGTTGACTCCGGTGTACCTGTGCGACTTCCTGACTGGCTTCCTCGGCAGTTACGGCGCGATGCTGGCACTGGCCCGGCGGGCTCGGGAGGGCGGGTCGTATCACGTGCGGGTTTCGCTGTGCCAGTCGTCGATGTTGTTGCAGCGGCAGGGTTTGCTGACGGATTACGCGGATGCTCCGGGCCGTCTTTCGCTAGCGGAATTCGAGCGGTACGCGGTTTCGGATGAGGACACGATTTACGGCGCTTTGAGGAGCCTTGGTCCGGTGATCCAGATGAGCGAGACCCCACTGGGCTGGGCTGGGACGACGCCTCGGCTGGGGAGTTCGCGGCCGGAGTGGTGATGAGGTGCGCCCGCATTTCCAGACAAGCACGCCCGGTCTGCAGGGGGTGCTTGTGCGTGGCTCAGGCTGAACCGTGCCTTTCGACGACTGCTTGGAAATGCGGGCACGACGCGAGATCGTCATGGTCACAGCCGAGGGCGCAGTCGACCAGGTCGAGCGACGCTTGGGCTTCGGCGATCCGGGCGGCCAGCTCGGTCCGGCGGCGGCGCAGGAGATGTGTGCGCTGCCCGGGTTCGCGCGCAGTGAGCAGCGCGCCGATGTCTTCCAAGCTGAAACCGGCTTCTTTGGCCCGCAGGATCACCGCGATCCGGCGGAGGTCGTCCTCGCCGTAGCAGCGACGGGAGCCGGTGACGCGCGCCGGGGCCAGCAGGCCGACCGATTCCCAGTGCCGCAGGACGTGCGTCGCCAGGCCGAAGCGCTCGGCTGCCGCGCCGATGGTCAGCTCGCTTGACTTCATGTCGTCATTAAGTCGCAGCATGGCGGACATGTCCACCGAGACTCTCATCCGCCTGCTCGACGCCGCCGACGCGCTGCCCGGCGCGGCCAGCCTGCGCGCACGTACCTACGACCTGCTTCGCCTCGGCCCCGGACAGGCGGTGGCGGACGTCGGCTGCGGCTCCGGCCGGGCCGTCGCCGAACTCGTCGGACGCGGGGCAAAGGCGGTTGGCGTCGACCCCGACCCGGGGATGCTCGAGGCCGCTCGACAGCGCTGGCCCCAGCTGGACTTCCAGGCGGGAACCGCGGAAGTGCTGCCGCTCGCGGACGGTGCCGTGGCCGGGTATCGCGCGGACAAGGTGTTCCACGACGTTCGCGATCTGGCGGCAGCCTTCGCCGAGGCTCGTCGCGTGCTGGCGCCGGGAGGACGGATCGTGCTGGCGGGCCAGGACTGGGACACCGTGGTGATCGACTCCGACGACCCAGCGCTGACGCGCACGATCGTCCACGCTCGCGCGGACCTGGTGACCAACCCCTCGGTCGCCCGCTCCTATCGGACTCTGCTGCTGGACAACGGATTCACCGACGTTTCGGTCGAGGTGCCGACGGCGGTCTTCACCGAGGCCACGATGCTGCCGATGGCGACCGGCCTCGCCGAAGCGGCTCGCGCGGCCGGAGCGATCGACCGCGAACTCGCTGACGCGTGGATCGCCGAACAGACCAACCGCGCCCGGGACGGTCGGTTGTTCATGGCGGTTCCGTTGTTCGTCGCGGCGGCTACCCGGCCTTGATCCGTTGGGGCTACGGGGTTTGGTGTGTGTCGCAGTCGGGCTTCGGGCAATTCTCCGCGTTCCGGGCGTTCCAGGCTGCCAGCATCTTCTCGTACCGCGCCTCGAACTCGGCGGTGCGGCGGGCTTGCCACGGCGATACGGCCAGGCGCTGGGTCACCAGGAGGTCGCAGGACTCAATCCGGGCGGCTTCGAGTCCTCCCGCGGCGAGGATTGCGAGCATCGCTTTGGCCATCGACTCGTCGATCGCTGACCTGAGTTTCGCGAAAGCGGCGCATTCTTCGTGTTCGTGATGCGGATCGTCTCCCCACGCCGCGTGTGCCGCGTCGACGAGTTGCGGGCCTAGCTGCCACGAGACCAGCACGCCGTCGAGTTCCGGGCGGCGGACGGCGACGATCGCGCCGGACATGCCGGTCGGCGCCGGGTCGGGGATCACCCGCAGCCCGGCTGCGACGAGTTCGTTCTGGACGATCCGGACGAGGGTTTCGAGGCGGTGCAGCTGGGTGGGTTCGTTCTCGGTCACGCCTGGGCCTCGCCGGTGCTCGGGTAGTGCGTCTCGCTGCCGGGGTTCCCGCATCCGGCGGCGGCCCAGGCCGCTTGCATTTTGTCCATCCGCGCCGCGTCCCGGGAGAACCGGCGGGCTTGCCACGGGGAAGCGGTGAGCCGCTGGGTGACCAGAATTTCGTCGGAGACATGGGCGCCGTCGATCCGTTCAGCCGCCAATCCCGCAGCCGTGAGAATCTCGTGCAGCGCTTCGGCCATCGCTTTCCTGACCGTGTCGGCTTGCTTCGTGAAGGCGGCGAATTCCTCTCCTTCGTGGTGGGGATCGTCGCCCCGTGCGGCCATCAGTGCGTCGCTGAACTGGCTGCTCTGATACCAGTGGACCACGACGCCGCGATGGTCCGGTCGGTCGACGCTAACTGCCGCGCCAGCGTCCGCCCCGCCGTGTGTCAGAGGCAGTCCGGCCGCCAGGAGTTCGTCCCGGACTATGCCGGCGAGCACCTCGAGGCGGACAAGCGGCGAGGCTGGGAACGGCTCTTTCGTCATGAGTGGATCTTCCCAGCCCCGCAAGGGGATCCGGCGTCGGTGGCCGGATTGGCGGGAGAGATGCGATTCTCGAGGCGAAGTCGTTCAGTTGCGGGGCATTCATTCGTTCCTGAGCGCGATTTCGCGCGAATCGCCTGTCAGGGCGTGAATCGGGGTGTTTGGCTCGGTCGCGTGCTGCGCGACTCCGCCTGTGTTTTGCCTATGCTGCAAGGGGAAAGGGAGGGATGATGGCAGACGCTGAGTACAAAGGCGAAATGGACCAGGGTCGGGCCGCGCTGGCGGTGCGGGATTACCGTGCGGCCTACCGGCATTTCGGGCGTGCGCACAATCTTGGCCACGACGTACTGGCCGACCACCTCGCGGCGCACCGCGGACTGTTGGCCACCGCGTGGAAGCAGCGACGGTTCGATCGGGTCGTCGCACAGCTCTTCCTGATGGGCGGGGCCGCCCTGTTTGACCGGAATCAGCAAAAACCGACCAGTGTTGCCTGAGGGGCGCGTGCCTGAGCCGCACTTTGTCCGGGGACGTACTATTATGGCCGGGCAGGGATGCGGGGACAGGCTTGTGGCGGGCCGGACGGTCTGCCGGGGCGCGGGTGCGTAGTTAAGGTCGAGGGATGTCGACAGCAGTGGGTGGGTCAGCGAAAGGCGGCTCCCGGGCGGGGCGTCGGGTCAGCCTGGAGGCGCCGACGGATCTTGCCGCGGCGCCTGGATACGGGGCTCGCCGGCTGTACCAGGCGTATTTGGCGGCTTGGAATCGGCATGTCGATTCGGTGTTGACCGGGCCGCAGTTCGCGGTGTTGTCGGCCGTGCGGGCTTATCCGGGGTTTGATCAGACCGCGTTGGCCAAGGCCGTGGCGCTGGACACTTCGACGATGGCTGACGTTTGTCGGCGGTTGGAGAACCGGGGGCTGATCGCTCGGGGCCCCGCGCCGCACGATGCTCGGGCGAAGGTGCTGACGCTGACGGAGGACGGGGCGGCCGCGTTCCGCGAGGTGACTCGGCGGACGCGGAAGCTGGATCAGGCGTTGCTCGCGGACTGCCCGGAAGAGCGGCGGGCGGAGATTGCGGGGATGTTGAACGAACTGGGTGCGTTGTGGGAAGCGGTTGCCGAGCGGCCGGAGATCTGACTCGCTTGGCCGCCTCCGCAGTTCGTGAGGGGAACCCTCAGGAACTCTGATTCCGTGAGGGTTCCCTTCACGCCCCGCCCAAGTCCGTGAAGGGCTCCTTGAGGGAATCTGATTCCTTCAAGGAGCCCTTCACGGACCACCCGCCCAGCAGCCACCCGCGCACCCGACAATCGAGGCACCCAGCCCCCGCCCTGCACCCCGATACGAAGCCTCCCTGCGGTCTGGGGTTGCTTGTCAAGGCATCTTTCCCGC
>NZ_JBEXMH010000116.1:0-16433 GCF_040610415.1 Amycolatopsis sp. NPDC004079
CGATCCTGTCCTGCTGTTCCTGGTGGCGCAGGAGCGCCCGGGGGGCGTGATGGTACAGCACTGGGAATCGCAGGCCCCCCACCCCCCCCCGCCGCCCGTAGTCACACTCCGGCTGAGGGGTGGTGGGCCCCCACCTCACGACACGTACTGCTCCCGCAACTTCCGCTTGTAAAGCTTCCCGTTCGGGTCGCGGGGCAGCTCGGGCAAGTAATCCACCGACCGAGGCAGTTTGAACCGAGCCAACCGAGTCTCCGCATACGCGAGCAGTTCGGCAGTCAACTCCGGAGAAGCCTCAACCCCGTCCGCAGGCTGCACCACCGCCTTGATCTCCTCGCCCCAGTCCTCGTGAGGGATGCCGAACACCGCGACGTCCGCGATCTTCGGGTGCATCACCAGCTCGCCCTCAATCTCCGCGGGATAGATATTCACCCCGCCGGAAATGATCATGTCCGCCTTGCGGTCGTGCAGGAACAGATACCCGTCCTCGTCAAGATGCCCGACGTCGCCGAGCGTGAACAAGTCCCCGACCCGAGCCTTCTCGGTCTTGGCCTTGTCCCGGTGATACTCGAACTTGGAGTCGCCCATCTTCATATAGACCGCACCGGTCTCGCCCGTCGGCACCTCGTCCCCGGCGTCGTCAAGAATCCGGATCGTCGACCCAGGCCACGGCAACCCGACCGACCCCGGCTTGCGCAACCAGTCCTCGCCGTTGATCACCGTTCCGCCGCCTTCAGTGGCCGCGTAATACTCCGTGACGACCGGCCCCCACCACTCGAGCATCTGCCGCTTGACCTCAAGCGGACAAGGCGCCGCTCCGTGAATCATCACGCGGAGCGAGCTGTGGTCGTACTTCGCGCGCACCTCGTCCGGCAAGCCCAGCAGCCGCCGGAACTGCGTCGGCACCATATGGCTGTGCGTGACCCGATGCCGCTCGATCAACCGAAGCATCTCCTCGGCGTCCCACCGGTCCATCAACACCGCGGTATGCCCCAACTGCAGCGAGATAGCCACAAAATTCAGCACCGCCGTGTGATACAGCGGCGACCCGCAAAGATGCACGTGATCGTCGAACGGTTGCAGCCCGAACACCCCGAAGAACCACGTCGACGCGGCGGGCACCTGATCCGGATCAGTCCCGGTCAACGGCCGCTTGACGCCCTTGGGCCGTCCAGTCGTGCCCGAGGTGTAGAGCATCGGCGAGCCAGCGGTCCGGTTGTCCGGCCGCCCGTCCCCGAGCCCAGCGCCCAATTCCTCGGCCCGGCGGAAGCCAGGCACAGCACCAACCGCGAACCGCGCCGAAGCAGCCAACCCAGCCTCATCAGCCGCAGCCACCGCGACATCCGCGAACCGCTCATGCGCCAGAAACGCCTTGGCCCCGCTGTCCGAGAGGATGTACGCGACTTCCGGGCCGACGAGGTGCCAGTTCACCACCACGACGTACAGCCCGGTCTGAATCGCCGCGAAGTACGCCGCGACCAGATCGTCGCCGTTCGGCAGCAGCAGCACCACCGAATCGCCGACGCCCAGGCCCAGCTCTCGCAAGCCCGAGGCGTACCGGTTGGCTTTCGCCGTGAGTTCGCCGTAGGAGATTTCCCGCCCGTCCGGATCCACCAGCGCCACCCGGGCGGGCTCGGCCGCGGCGATGGTCCACAGTCCCAGGTCCATCTTCCAAATCTAGAACGCGTTCCACCCAGACACAACAGGTTCCTTGCCTCGGATTCGAGAACGTGTTTCACTCGAAGCCGTGACGGTTTCGGATGCCCCTCTGTCGGCGCCGCTCAACGTCGGCTTCGACTACACCCGCTCCACCGGCCCGGTGCTCGGCCGCTTCGTCAACGCACTGCGCGAAAGCCGGATCGAGGGCGTGCGCGGCAGCGACGGACGCGTGCACGTGCCGCCGGTCGAGTACGACCCAGCCACCGCGGACCCGTTGACGGAGTTCGTCCCGGTGAGCACGGAAGGCGTTGTCGTTTCCTGGTCCTGGTGCGCGGATCCGCTCGACGGCCAGCCGCTGTCGCGTCCGTTCGCCTGGGTGCTGGTGAAACTCGACGGCGCGGACACCAGTCTGCTGCACGCGCTCGACGCCGGTTCGCCGGACAATGTCCACATCGGACAGCGCGTGCGCGTGCGGTGGGCGGACGAGACTGTCGGCCACATCCGCGACATCGCGTACTTCCTGCCCGCCGGCGCGCCGGACACCACGCCCACCGAGACTCCCCCGCCGGTGGCGAAACGCGACGAAGGCGCGCCGGTCAGCGTGATCATCACGCCGGTGCACCTGAAATACCAGCATTCCGCGTCGCCGGAGGAAAGCCGGTACCTGCGCGGACTCGCCGAAGGACGGATGCTCGGCCAGCGCTGCCCGGAGTGCGGCAAGGTCTACATCCCGCCGCGCGGCGCGTGCCCGGTGGACGGCGTGCCGACCACCGACGAGGTGGAGTTGCCCGACACCGGCATCGTCACGACGTTCTGCATCGTCAACGTGCCGTTCCTCGGCCAGCGCCTCAAACCGCCGTACGTCGCGGCGTACATCCTGCTCGACGGGGCCGACATCGCCTTCCTGCACCTGGTGCTCGGCTGTGCCGCCGAGGAGGTCCGGATGGGCATGCGCGTGCGCGCCAACTGGCGGCCGCGCGAGGAATGGTGGACGTCGCTGGAGAACATCAGCCACTTCGAACCCACCGGCGAGCCGGACGCCGCGTACGAGACTTTCGCCCACCACCTGTGAGGAACCATGCCTGAAGTAGCCGTAGCCGGTTTCGCGCAGGCGCCCAACGTCCGCAAGACCGAGGGCACCACCAACGGCGTGGAAATGCTCGTGCCGATCCTCGCCGAGGCGTTCGCCGCCACCGGACTGTCCAAACAAGACATCGGGTTCTGGTGCTCCGGTTCGTCGGATTACCTTGCCGGGCGCGCGTTTTCGTTCATCGCCGCAGTCGACGCGCTGGGTGCGTTCCCGCCGATCAACGAGTCCCATGTGGAAATGGACGCCGCGTGGGCGCTGTACGAGGCGTGGCTGAAGATCCGCACCGGCGAGGTCGACACCGCGCTCGTGTACGGCTTCGGCAAAGCCAGCGCCGGACAGCTCCGCCGCGTCATGGCGATGCAGCTCGACCCGTACCTCGTCACTCCACTGTGGCCGGACTCGCTGGCGATCGCGGGCCTGCAGGCTCGGCTGGGCCTCGAAGGCGGGCTGTGGTCCGAAAAGGACCTCGCCGAGGTCGCCGCCCGGTCTCGCGCGGATGCGGCGAACAATCCGGCCGCTCAGCTGTCCGGAACCGTGGACGTCGCTGATCTGCTCGACACCCCGTATGTCGCCGACCCTCTTCGTGCGCATGACATCGCGCCGGTGACGGACGGCGCGTCGGTGATCATCCTCGCGTCGGAGGAACGAGCCCGCGACCTCGTCGAGCGGCCCGCGATCATCTCCGGGCTGGAGCACCGCATCGACTCCCCTGTCCTGGGCGCGCGCGACCTCACGCGCAGTCCCTCGACCGCCATTGCCGCGGCCCGGCTGGATCTCGACGGCGTCGAACTGGCCGAACTGCACGCGCCGTTCACGCATCAGGAACTCATCCTGCGCCGCGAGCTCGGTTTCGACGACAACGTACGGATCAATCCGTCCGGCGGCGCGCTCACCGGGAATCCGATGTTCTCCGCCGGTCTCGCGCGGATCGGCGAGGCCGCCACGCGGATCCATCGCGGCGAAGCGGCCAAGACGCTCGCCCACGCGACCAGCGGACCCGCCCTGCAGCAGAACCTCCTCGCCGTGCTGGAGGCACGATGACCAAGCAGCTCGCCGCGGTGCTCGGGACCGGGCAGACGCACCACCGCGCGAAGCGCACCGACGTGTCGATGGCCGGTCTGCTCCGCGAAGCGATCGACCGCGCGATGGCGGACGCCCAGGTCGGCTGGGACGACATCGAAGCCGTCGTGATCGGCAAGGCGCCGGACCTGTTCGAGGGCGTCATGATGCCCGAGCTGTTCCTCTCGGACGCGTTGGGCGCGAACGGAAAGCCGTTGATTCGCGTGCACACCGCGGGTTCGGTGGGCGGGTCGACCGCGCTGGTCGCCGCTTCTCTGGTCCAGTCAGGCGTACACCGGCGCGTGCTGACCGTGGCGTTCGAGAAGCAGTCCGAGTCGAACGCGATGTGGGGCTTGTCGATCCTGCCGCCGTTCCAGATGCCGGTCGGCGCTGGAGCCGGTGGCTACTTCGCGCCGCACGTGCGGTCTTACATCCGCCGTTCCGGTGCACCGGAACACATCGGCGCGATCGTGGCGGCGAAGGATCGACGCAATGGTGCGCTGAATCCGTTCGCGCACTTGCAGCAGTCCGACATCACGGTCGAGTCGGTGCAGGCGTCGCAGATGTTGTGGGACCCGATCCGGTACGACGAAACGTGTCCGTCCTCCGACGGCGCCTGCGCGATGGTGCTCGGCGACGAAGCCGCCGGGGACGCCGTGCCGGGCGGTGCGGCCTGGATCCACTCGACGGCGATGCGGACCGAGCCCACGACGTTCGCCGGACGCGACCAGGTCAGCCCGCAGGCCGGTCGTGACGCCGCTGCCGCATTGTGGCGCGACGCGGGCATCACCGATCCGCTGTCCGAAGTGGACGTTGCGGAGATCTACGTGCCGTTCTCCTGGTTCGAGCCGATGTGGCTGGAGAATCTCGGCTTCGCCGCCGAGGGCGAAGGCTGGAAGATCACCGAAGCCGGAGACACCGCGATCGGTGGACGGCTGCCGGTGAACCCTTCGGGCGGCGTTCTGTCGTCGAATCCCATTGGCGCGTCCGGGATGCTGCGGTTCTCCGAAGCGGCGAAACAAGTGATGGGTCGCGCGGGCGATTACCAAGTGGACGGTGCCCGAGTCGCGTTAGGACACGCCTACGGCGGCGGCTCGCAGTACTACAGCATGTGGGTCGTCGGGTCGGAGAAGCCCTAGTCTTTTCGCCGCCCGCGCAAGGCGAACAACGTTCCCAACGCCCCGATCATCGCGCCCAGCACCGCGGCCTTCGCGCTGTGCTGCTTGGGCGCGATGATCGGCCGCAGCTGCGTCGCTGCCGGGGGCTGGATCGGTTTGCGCGGCGCGTCGCGGGCGGTGGCGGTCCAAGCGGTGATGTACACGAGCATCCGCGCGATCAGCGAGATGAAGAACAGCAGACCGATCACCGAACCGAACGCGACTCCGGACGGCGATTTGCTGATCAAGTTCAAGTAGAACCCGCCGGCCTGCTTCAACAGTTCGAACCCCACCGCCGCCGCGACCGCGCCGCGCATCGCGCTGCGCCAGCCGACGCGTTCCCGCGGCAGCCGGGTGAGCACCCACAGGAAGACCATCCAGTCGGCGAGCAGCGCCAGCGGCACCGAGACGAACGACAGCAGGTTGTGTCCCCAGCTCGTGTCCTCGACGCCGACCAGCCCCAGCAGCGAACGGCCGACCGCGGTGCCGGACACCGAGATCCCGAACGACACCAGCAGCGCCGCGGCCAGGCCGAGCAACGCCAGCACGTCCATCAGGATCGTGCGCAGCAGCGGCCCCTCGGACCGGTTCTGGCCGTACATCGCGGTGAGCGCGTCCCGCAGCGCGTTCATCCAGTTCCAGCCGGAGTAGAGGCCCACGACCAGACCGGCGACCCCGACGCCGGTGCGCTGTTCCACGAACCCGGTCAGGATCGACGACACCTGGGTGCCGATCGGACCCGGCAGCGAACCGGAGATGCCGCGCACCAGCGCGTCGAGCAGGTGCGGCTGCGTCGCCAGGATGAACCCGGCCGCCGAAGACGCCAGCATCAGGATCGGCACCAGCGACAGCAGGCTGAAGTAGGTAATCGACGCGACGTAGTGGTAGCCGCCGTAGTCGATGTACCGGTTGGTGGCGCGAGCGATGTGGTCCAGCCATCGATACCGGGCACGCGCGCGGGCCCATCTGCTCGGCCCAGGGGTCTTGCGGGAACGCTTCACTGTCACTGTCTACCCAGCGGACGCGCTGTTTGTCGCAAAAGACACGCATTCAGGCCAGTACGACCGGGGCGTGCCCGTCGTCACGCGGCAGCGGCTCGTCGGTCGTGGCGAAGACGGTCGCGCCGAGGAAGTCGAGCTCGCAGCCCAGCGTCGCGAGGAACGGGGTGTCGGCGGCGTCGCGTCCGGTCGCGATGCGGAGCATGGTCTGGCGCGGGGCCAGCCGGGTGGCGTCGAAGACGTACCAGCGGCCGTCGATGCCTGCTTCGAAGACCGCGTGGAAGTCCATCGGCTGCAAGCCCGGCGCGTACACCGAGGTGTAGCGCGCCGGGACGTCCACGAGCCGGCACAGCGCGACGCATACGTGCGCGAAGTCGCGACACACGCCTTCGCCGGCGAGAAGCGTGTCGATGGCGTCGTGGGTCGGGCCGCTGGAGCCGACGACGTACGCGAGCCTGCGGTTCACGTGCTCGACGATCGCCTGCACGCGCTCCCGCGAAGTGGCCAGATCACCGATGCCCAGCGGCAGCAACCCGCCCATCCGGTCGGACGGGCAGTACCGGCTGGGCCGCGTGTAGCGCGCGACGTCGGCGAGCGTGACGGGTTCGGCGTTTCCGCGGTGCAGCACGCGTTCGCCGTGATAGGCGACGCGATGCTCGCCCTCGGCGAGGTCGTAAACCTCCGCGCGGGTGCCGTGTTCGAACTCGGCGGTGCGCGCGGAACCGGCGTCGGACACGGTGAGTTCACCGGCGTCCGCGCGCACGGCGGCGACCGAGACCGCGGCGAGGCCGGGTTTCGTCACCCGGACGCCGAATTCCACGTCTACCGTCGTACGCACGGGGCCATCATGCCGGTGCGTCGTGCTCCTTGCCGGTCAGGTGCGTCACCCGGGCGTTTCGCCTGCTCAGTGCGCTCAGCCCGGTCAGGCGTAGCGGACCTGGTAGTGCTTGATCCCGTTGAGCCAGCTGGAACGCAGCCGTTCGGGCGCGGCGGCCTCGGCGATGTTCGGCATCACGTCGGCGATCGCGTTGAAGATCAGGTCGATCTCCAGGCGGGCCAGGTTCGCGCCGATGCAGTAGTGCGAACCGGTGCCGCCGAAGCCGACGTGCTGGTTGTCCTCGCGCATGATGTCGAACTTGCCGGGCTCGTCGAAGACCTCGGGGTCGAAGTTGGCCGAGCTGTAGAACATCCCGACGCGGTCGCCCTTGCGGATCTGCGCGCCGCCTAATTCGGTGTCGCGGGTCGCGGTGCGCTGGAACGCGACGACCGGCGTCGCCCAGCGGACGATCTCGTCCGGCGCGGTCTTCGGGCGCTTCTCCTTGAAGAGGTCCCACTGCCCCGGGTGGTCGAGGAACGCCTTCATGCCGTGCGTGATGGCGTTGCGGGTGGTTTCGTTGCCCGCGACGGCCAGCAGGATCACGAAGAAGGCGAACTCGTCGGAGCCGAGCGATTCGCCGTCGACGTCGGCCTGGACGAGCTTCGTGACGATGTCGTCCATCGGGCAGCGGCGGCGGTCCTCGGCCATGTTCCAGGCGTAGCCGACGATCTCGGCGGAGGCGGCGAGCGGCTCGACGTCGTACTCGGGATCGTCGTAGGCGATCATCTGGTTGGACCAGTCGAAGATCTTGAGCCGGTCCTCCTGCGGCACGCCGATCAGCTCGGCGATCGCCTGCAGCGGCAGCTCGCACGCGACGTCGATGACGAAGTCGCCCGAACCCTTTTTCTTGGCCTCGTGGACGATTCGCTCGGCGCGGTCGCGCAAGGTGTCTTCGAGCTTCGAGATCGAGCGCGGGGTGAACCCCTTCGACACGATGCGGCGGAGCTTGGTGTGCTGCGGCGCGTCCATGTTCAGCAGGACCAGCCGGTTGGCGTCGAGGCCTTCCTGGGTCATCTGGTCGTCGAACCGGATGATCGCGGTCTTCTCGCCTGACGAATAGAGCTCGCTGTCGCGCGAGACCGCCTTGACGTCGGCGTGTCGCGTGACGACCCAGTAGCCGTCGTCGCCGAATCCGGCGGTGTTGTGCGGCTGCGGGTTCCACCAGACGGGCGCCGTGCGGCGGAGTTCGGCGAACTCCTCCAGGGGCAGCCGGCTGGCGTAGAGGTCCGGATCGGTGAAGTCGAAACCGGCGGGCAAAAGCGGGGCTGCCACGGCTTGGCCTCCTGCGCGGGATCGGCGGTGATACCCAACTGCAACGCGTTCTATGACCCCAGTAGAGCATACGGTGTTAACCAACGGAACCCGCTTGAGTGAAACCTGTTTACTTTACCGTTCCAGATCCGATTGGCGCAGGTGAGCGCTCGCTCAGCCTTCCGTGATCGACTTCTGCTTTTTCGTGGGCCTGCTTGTGCTAAATAGGAACGTGTTCTAGTTTTGCGGGGTACGGAGCTCGGAAAGGGGACACTCGTGGGCGAACCGGTGATCGTGGCCGCGGCACGCACGCCGATCGGCAAGCGCGGCGGCTGGCTGTCCGGCCTGCACGCGGCCGAACTGCTGGGCGCGGCCGTGCGCGGCGTGGTCGACCGGGCCGGCATCGACCCGGCCCAGGTGGAGCAGGTGATCGGCGGAGCCGTCACGCAGGCGGGCGAGCAGTGCGGCAACCTGACCCGCACCGCGTGGCTGCACGCGGGCCTGCCGGAATCGACCGGGGCCACGACGATCGACGCACAATGCGGTTCGGCACAGCAGGCCGCGCACCTGGTCGCCGGCTTGATCGCGGCGGACGCGATCAGCGTGGGCGTGGCGTGCGGGGCCGAAGCGATGAGCCGCGTGCCGCTCGGCGCGAACCGCGGCGAGGGCGTCGGCTCCCCCAAGCCGGACGCGTGGTCGATCGACATGCCGGACCAATACGGTGCGGCAGAACGAATCGCGGCCCGTCGAGGCATCACGCGCGAAGACGTCGACGCTTTCGGCGTGCGGTCGCAGCGCAACGCCGCCGCCGCCTGGGCCGCCGGACATTTCTCCCGGGAGATCGTGCCGGTCGCCACGGAAGCCGGTGTAGTGGACCGGGATCAGGGACTGCGAGAGACCACAATGGAGGGTCTGGCCCGGCTGAAGCCGGTGGTACCGGACGGAATCCACACGGCCGGTTCGTCGTCCCAGATCTCCGACGGCGCCGCTGCCGTGCTGATCATGGACGCTTCCTTGGCCCGCTCACTGGGCCTGCGCCCGCGCGCCCGAATCCGGCGGCAGGCTTTGGTGGGAGCTGAGCCGTATTACCACCTGGACGGTCCTGTCCAGGCCACGACGCGGGTTTTGGACGCGGCCGGGATGAAGATCGGCGACGTGGACCTGTTCGAGGTGAACGAGGCGTTCGCGTCGGTCGTGCTTTCGTGGCAGCGCATGCACAATCCGGACGAGTCGCGGGTGAATGTCAACGGCGGCGCGATCGCTTTGGGGCATCCCGTGGGGAGCACCGGGGCGCGGTTGCTGACTACGGCGTTGCATGAGTTGGAGCGTCAGGACAAGACTACGGCGCTGGTGTCGATGTGCGCTGGCGGCGCGATGGCTACGGCGACGATTCTGGAACGGATGTGAGCTGCCTGGCCCGGGTCTCCGGGCCAGTTTTCTGCTGAGCTGGCGTCCGGTCCGCTGTGGCAAGAAAACTCTCGCGGGCAGAACCGACGGGATCGATGCCGTCGCTAGTTGCGCGCGGGAAAGTCCGCCGCGCCCAGCGTGTCCGCCCGGAATTCCGCGAGCCGCCGCTGAACCCTTGGGTTCGTCAGGGCCGGTCGTCAGTCCAGAAACAGAACGGATGCCCGGCCGGGTCCAGCAACACCCGCACGTCCCGCTGCGGCTGAAACTCCGCCACCTGCGCACCCGCGGCGACCGCCTTCGCGATCGCGGCCGCCAACGCCGCGCGACCGTCGACCTCGAAGTCGAGGTGCAGCTGCATCTGCTGTTCTCCCGGGCCAGCTGGCCAGACCGGCGGCACGTACCGCGCCTCCAGCTGAAACGACAGCCCCGGCCCGCCTTCCGGCGGACGCAAGGTGACCCACTCCGGCTCGTCGGCGCCGATCGGCCACCCGAGCAGCTCCCGGTAGAACTCGGCCAGCGCCCGGGGTTCGGGCGCGTCCAGCACGGTGGACGTGAGTTTCATCAGCCCAGGTTAGAGCTTCGACCGGCTCGTTCGGGCCGTTCACGCTCACCACCTCGACCGGCCGCCCGGCTCTCAAGCGCATCCGGCCACCTGGCCTCGCCACCCGGACCGCTCCGTGACGGCCATCCGAGCACCTGGCCTCGGTCAGGCCTGAGCCGCCCGAAAGCCGCCTGCCTGAACCGCCGCGCCCAGCCCTGGCCACGATGCCACTCGGCTGTCTCGCCTCACCTCGACCGGCGTGCGCCGCCACGACGCCTCGCCCATTCGCTCACCAAGCCAGCCCCACCACGCGACCCGCCTCCCCGCCGCGACTGCCGCACCCATCAGGCGACCTGCCAGCCTCGCCTCAATCCGCTTGCCCCGCCACGCCATCCAGCCAACTCACCTCGAGCACCGCACCAACCACACGGCAGTCCGCGCCACGCCATCCAGCCAACCCACCACGAGCACCACACCAACCACACGGCAGCCCGACTCACCTCAATCCGCTTGCCCCACCACGCCATCCAACCAACTCACCTCAAGCGCCGCACGAACCACACGCCAGCCCGACTCACCTCAATCCGCTCGCCCCACCACACCATCCAGCCAACTCACCTCGACCGGCTAGCTGCGCCGCACCATTCGGCCAACTCGTCTCAACCAGCCAACCTCCTCAACCCACCGCCGCCCCTTCCCGTCACCCCAACTCCAGCTCCGTCCGCACCGCGGGGCCGTTGTCCGGCCTTGCGAAGCGCACCCAGCTCCCCGGGTGCCACGACTCAACCCACAGCGTGTTGTCCTCCACCCACGTCACCACGGCCTCCCGCAGGTCCAGCCGGAACAGGTGGCTCTCCTGTCCCTCCTGAATCCGCGCTACCTCCGCCTGGTCGGTGATCTCCACCGCGTGGCCCGCGATTTTCGCGTCGCCGCCTTCCTCTATGCCGGGGTAGGCGTGGAGCGCGAAGCGGTCGTCGCGTTGGAGGTCGCGGGCCTTGCGGGCGTCGAGCATCGATCCGAGGTAGGCCTCGCCGTCGCGGAAGTCGATTTCCGAGCCGCTCACCCTGGGCGATCCGTCGCTTCGGAGGGTGGCCAGGACGTGCGAATCCGCGGCAGCGAAGCGGGCTCGTACGCGCGAGGCCAGCGACGGGGCGGCGGCACTGAACTCATCCCAACTCGTCATTCCCGGAGTCTCGCACCCGCCACCGACAAAAACCGGCGTCCCGGAAGCGATCGGGTGACCCGGGTTGTGCTTGACTCTCGGCATGATCGCGGAAGATGCGGAGACTGCCGAGCATCGCTGTCCGGTCGAGGGCGGCGAGCTGGCCGTCCGCACGACCGGCGAGGGACCGCTGCTGTTGCTGGTCCCCGGCGGGACCGGTGCGGCGGACTCGTTCCGGGCGCTGGTCAAGCTTTTGCGCACGGACTTCACCGTGATCACCTACGACCGTCGCGGGCATTTCGCCAGCACCGACACGACGACAGGGCCCGTCCCGGTGTCCCGGCAGGCGGACGACGCGCTCGCCGTCCTCGACCACGTCGGCGGGAGCGGGCCGGTTGCGATGTTCGGGACCAGTGCCGGGGCGCTGATCGGACTCGATCTCGTGGCGCGGTATCCGGATCGGGTGACCGCGTTCGTCGCGCACGAACCGCCCGCCATCCAGCTTATGCCGGACGCCGCCGGGATTCTGGAAGCCGCGGCGGCGCAGGTTCGGTTGGCCCGTTCGGGTGATCTGATGGGTGCGGTCACGCGGTTCGCGGACGGGATCGCCGGGGCCGCCTTGCCGGATCTGCCGAATCTGCGGCTGCCGAACGAAAGCGACTGGCTCCGGCTGTTCGACCGCGAGTTGACCGAGTTCTTCGACTATCTGCCGGACTTGCGTGCGCTGCGCCGCACGAACACCGAGATCGTGCCCGTCGCCGGGGAAGCGAGCCGCGGTTGGTATCACTACCAGCCCGCCAAGATCCTCGCTCTCGAACTGGGGTTGCCGTTCACCGAGACGCCGGGTGCGCACCTGGCACCGCAACGGAATCCGACCAAGTTCGCTGCCGCGTTGAAGGATCTTCTGGTCAACGTCTGAGAGCCGTGAAGGGCTTCACGAAGCGGAAGCCGCAACACGCTTCCGCCGCGGAAACTCCCGGATCAACCCCGGGACAATCGCCAACAGCAGCAGCCACAAGAACCGCGCCGGAGTCAGGCCCCCGCCGACCGTACCGAGGACGGCCGGAATCCCCACCCCGGCAAGCACCGCGACGAAATCCCACCGCTTCCACGTCCGGGAAGCCACCCTCGCGACGGCGCCCACCACCGTGAACGCCGCGACGCACCCGCACAGCATCCACCGCGTCCCCGCGGCGACGTGCCCGTGCGCGACGGACTCCACCGCGTCCCCGAAACCCGCCGCCAGCGCGGCCAGCAATCCCGCCACCAGACAATGCACCGGCAGCAGAACTCGTGGCCCCCAAGCGGTCTGGGACAGATAGGGAATCCCGCCGAACCCCTGGAACAGCGCCGCGCCCCACAAAGCCGCGAGCAGCGCCAGAACCCCGAGAACGGTCGAGAGCAACGGCCATTCCCAGTCCGGGATCTCGGTCATCGCGTCGGTGACCGTCAGAACGCCCTCGCCCAGCACGATGATCGTGAAAAGCCCCAGCCGCTCGCCGAAATGCGCGAGGTCCAGATGCGCGAAGGCCAGCCCGGGCGCGGGCCGCTTGGACTGGGAGGCCCGCCGTTCCGCCACCTTGGCCGCGACCTGCTCGCCCGGCATGGTCAGCCCGGCCACCAGGTCGATCCCCAGCCCCAGCGCCCACAGCGCGTACTTCCAAGGCCCGTCGACCCAGAACGAAACCACCCACGGCACGACGCCCATCCCGGCGTGCACGACCGGCCATTCGACGATGATCCGCGTGTTTTCCCGGCCTTCCCAGACCCGGCTCGCGAGCGCGCGCACCGCAACGTAAGAGAAGGCGAAGCCCTGCGCGTGCTCGCCGAGGTCGTGCACCGAACCGGCCATGAAGACCAGCCCGGCCATCGCTAACAGCACCGGCATGGTGCGGGCCGCGGCGCCGGTGACGTTGCCGTACACGGTGAAACACATCCACGCGGTCCAGAACGCGAGGAAGCACACGACGTAGAGGCCGGCGTCGCTCCAGGAGGTCGTTCCGCGCACGAGGTGCGAAAGCTGGGCGACGCCGGCGACCGCGACCAGGTCGAAGAAGAGTTCGAGCCAGGACGCGTGGCGTTCCTCGGTTTTCATGATCACGGCGGACAGTATGCCGTGACCGTGAAACCGCCGTCCTAAACCGCGCGCGCTCCGTCCTGCCACACTTCCCGAACGTTCCCCGCCAACGCCGGGAAATCGTAAATATCGCCCGAAACGACCACGAGGTCCGCGCGATACCCCGGGGCCAGCCGGCCGAGTTCGGCGTCCTTGCCCAGCAACTGGGCGGCCGACGACGTGGCGGCGACCAGCACGTCCGCGGGGCTCATCCCGGCGGAGCGCATCAGCTCCAACTCTTCGAGGTTGGTCCCGTGCGGGCCGACGCCGCTGTCGGTTCCCATCGCGATCCGGACCCCGGCCGCGACCGCCCGGCGCACCGAATCCAGGTGCACCTCCGCGACCTCTTTCGCCTTCTGCACCACCGCGTCCGGCAACCCCGCGCCCGCCGCGGCCGCGCGGATGACGTTCACCGGCGCCACCAGCGTCGGTACGAGCCAGGTGCCGCGCGCGAGCATCAGTTCGATCGCCTCGTCGTCGAGGTAGATGCCGTGTTCGATCGACCGGATCCCGGCGCGGACGGCGTTCTTGATCCCCTCCGAGCCCTGCGCGTGGGCCATCACCGCACGCCCCTGCATGGTCGCCTCGGCGACCAGAACGTCCAATTCCTCAGGCGTGAACTGCGAATGCCGCGGATCGTCCCGCGGCGACAGCACGCCGCCGGTGGTGCAGACCTTCAGCACGTCGGCCCCGGCCCGCAACAGGGTGCGCGCGACCCGGCGCATCTCGTCGGGGCCGTCCGCCAGCGCGCTCGGGCGGCCGGGGTGCGGGAGCGACAGCGGGACGCAGTGCCCGGACGGCATCCACCCGTCGCCGTGCCCGCCGGTCGTGCTGATCAGGCCGATCGCGATTTCCAAGCGGGGCCCGGGAATCAGGCCGTCCGCGACCGCCTGTTTGATGCCGAGATCGGCGCCGGCGGCGTCGCGCACCGTGGTGATGCCGAGTTTCAGCGTGGTCCACAGATTTCGGGCCGCCTCGTAGAACTGGTACGAGAACGGCTTCTGCACCCGCTGCAGCAACCCGAGATCCGACACCGTCACGTGCACGTGGCAGTCGAACATCCCCGGCAGCAGCATCGCGCCGGTGCAGTCCACCGCGCGGTCGCCGTCGAGCCCGGTGCCGACCTCGACGATCCGGCCGTCCTCGACCACGACGTCCGCCGCCGCGGGCGGGCTGCCCGTTCCGTCGAACACCGTGCCGCCGGTGAAAAGGGTCCGCGTCATACCGGTTCTCCTGTCTGCACAACATCTCCGGACCGGGTCACGGCCCGTTCGATGGCTGCCGCGATCGCGAGCACGACCACGTTAACCGCCAGCCCGACCAGCCCGACGTTCACCGTGCCGACGAGCTTGGTGTCCACAAAGGTCAGCCAGATCACCACGACCTCCCCCGCCAGCAGCCCGGCGAACACCGGGGCCTTGCCGACCGGAACCTTCTTCAGGAAGCCCAGCAGATTCGCCGGGGCCAGCTGCACCGACCCGGAATAGGTGAGCAGCAGCAAGTTCGCCAGCAGATCCGGCCGGAAGATGCCGAGCACCAGAGCGAGCGCACTGGCCAGCACCACCGTCCCGTGATTGATCCAGAACTGCTTGCGCTCACTGCGCACCCGCGCGATGTTGCGCGCCACCAACGAGGAAATACCGATCAGAATCCCAGCCGCGGGCACCATCGCGGTGGCCGTCGCCGCGACAACCACGAGCCCGGTGACCCACCCCGGCAACGCATCCTTGCTCAACGTCAGCAACACGCCGTTCGGGTCGCTTCCCTTGGGCACCACCAGGATCGCCGCGAAGCCGATGATCATCGGCAGCAGCAGGCAAAGCTCGTACACCGGCATCCAGGTGTAATTACGCCGCAGCACCTTCGGATCCCGCGCCGACATCAACGCGGGCCAAGTATGCGGCAACGTCATCAACCCCACACCGATCGCACTCACCAGCATGCTGGTGATGAACCACGTGTGATCGTTGGCCCCAGCGTGCACGAACAACTTCTCCGGATGCAACTGATCGATCTTGTGGAACACCCCGGAAACGCCGCCGACGAAATGCGCGGGCACCGCGATAATCAACACCACGAGCACGACAAGCATGATCGCGTCCTTGAAGTACGACGTCGCCGCCACCCCACGCAGCCCAGCCCACAACACAAACGCGACCACCAGCACGCTGCCCGCGATCATGCTGAGCGTCCCGGACGCGTGATCACCAGTCACGAGCCGGACAATCAACCCGAGCCCGGTAATCTGCAGTTGCAGATACGGCAACACGAACACCACCCCAAGGATGGCCGACACCGTGCCCAGCGCACGGCTGGAAAACCGGTCCTCGAGAAAATCGCCCTGGGTCAGATACCCGCGCTCCTTGCCCATCCGCCAAATCCGCTTGGCAAGAAAGAACAGGACCACGTAAGCAATCGGCACGTACGGCAGCGCATACATCGCAGCCACACCACCGGAAAACGCCAACCCGGCCATGCCCAGGAAGGTAAAAGTAGTAAAGACCTCCCCGGCTTGCAAAAACCACATAGTGAGCGCACCGAACTTGCGCCCGCCAACGGTCCACTCCGCAAGATCCGCAGCAGGCCGACGCCGCCCGACGAACCCGAGCACGCCGATCAACACGATGCCAACGAGCGTAAAGGCGAGGATCATCGTCAATCCTCCTGCCCGCTGCGGACCATGAGCCGCTCAGACAACAACAAAGCAGGAGTGAACATCAGACACCAAAACGCACCCCAGACCATCATCTTCGGCAACCCGAGCCACAACCCGGAGGAGTTGACGAAGGGAAGGAACGGCATGAGCACGAGAGCCACGACGGGGACGACCGGAGGGAGATAGTAGCTACGCATGCGCACACGCTGCCAGAAGCCGCCCCCGTCGGCAGCCCAGTTCGATACTCACCCACTCACGCCCCCCGCTCCACTCAACCCAGCCACCCCCGAGCCCGCTCCACTCAAACCCAGCCACCCCCGAGCTCGCTCCACCCACCCAGCCACAACGCGGGATCGCGTCGGCGTGCGGAGGGGCAGTGCGCGCGGCCCCCCAGGGCCGTGCGCACTGCCCGGTCGGACGAGGAAACGACTGAACTACAGTCACAGTGTGCACCATCTGGGTT
>NZ_JBEXMH010000117.1:0-16224 GCF_040610415.1 Amycolatopsis sp. NPDC004079
TTTTTTTCGTCTCCTATAGGCCGGCGGCGGACCCTCCAAATGTTTTGACGGGGGGGCCTACGTTTTGTTTATATGAGTCCCTCAGGGTTCCCCTCACGGACCTTTCCGGGGTCAGAGGTCGAGGACCGCCAGGCCATCGGCCACCACGACCCCGTCGTGCAGCACCGTTCGGTCCTTGCCCCGGTCCATCACCGCGCTCGTCGGGGTCTCGCCGTCCACCAGGACCAGGTCCGCGCGGTCGCCGACGGCCACCCCGGGCCGGTCGTCGACGCCCGCCAATCGCGGGACGTCGTGGCTCATGATCGAAGCGCCGCCGATCGTCGCGACCGCCAGGGCCATCTCGATCAGCTCGTCGCGGCGGAAGCCGTGGGTGAAAGCCAGCTGCCAGGTGCGGTCGAGGAGGTCGCAGTTGCCGTACGGGCTCCAGTAGTCCCGCTGGCCGTCCTCCCCCAGCCCGACGCGCACGCCCGAGGCCGTCAGGTCCGCGAGCGACAACTGCCGGTCGACGGACGGCGCGACGGTCGCCATCGCGATGTCCAGCTCCGCGAACGTGTCGATCAGCCGGCGGCTCACCGCTTCCGAAACCGACCCCAGCTCGTACGCGTGCGACATGGTCACCTTGCCGCGCATGTCCAGCGCGCGGACCCGCTCGATCACCAGGTCCGTCGAAAACACGCCGAGATGCCCCGGTTCGTGCAGGTGGATGTCCACCTCGACGCCGTACTTCTCGGCCAGCCCGAACACGACGTCCAAGTGCCCCTTGGGATCCTTGTCGAGCGAACACGGGTCGATCCCGCCGACGACCGACGCGCCCGAACGCAGCGAGGCCTCCAGCACGTCCACCGTGCCCGGCTCGCGCAGGATCCCGGCCTGCGGAAACGCCATCACCTCGACGTCCGCGTGCCCGGCGAACCGCTCCTTCGCCGCGAGGACAGCGTCGAGCTTCTCCAGCTGGCAGTCCACGTCGACCTGCGCGTAAGTCCGCACGCGAGTGGTGCCGTTCGCGATCATCCGCTCCAGCGTGCCCGCGACGCGCTCCGGCAGCGGGACTTCGGCGTCCCGCCAGTTCTCGCGGTCGTTCAGCATCATCGCCCACACCCCCGGCGCGCCGGTGTGCGGCCGGAACGGCAGCCCGATCCGCGTCGAGTCGAGGTGGACGTGCACGTCGCTGAACGACGGGAACAGCAACCGCCCGCGCCCCTCGACCACGTCCGGCCCAGGCGCCACCGCCGGATCATGCGGCCGGACCGCGGCGATCCGGTCGCCGGCCACCTCGACGTCGCTGCGCTGACCGCCCCAGGGACGGACGTCACGGATCAACACGGAGAGCACCTTTCTCAGCGGGAGCGCTTTGGTATACCAAGAGTACCGGATGCGCGGGTTTGCACACCAGGACGCCGCGGGCGCATAAGATCGTCGGCGGAGGAACGCCGATGAACGAGAAATCGCCAGTGGCCGACCGGTACCGGCTGGATCCGGGCTGGGCTTGGCTGGCCTCCGCCGGCGTCATCCCCAGCGGCGCACTGACTTTCGTGCGCGGGATGGGCGTCGCCGAGGTGTTCCGCACGTTCGACATCGACCCGGACTCGGCACGGACGATGACCGCGCGGCAAGCGCTGACCGACCCGGTGCTGCAAACGGGCATCTACGACGAGGGGCCGCAGTGGATCCGCGTCGCCGAGTCCGGCGAATGGACCGTCGCGGTGGAGTACTCGCAGCAGAAGAGCTACGTCGACGGCATCTCGAGCCACCTGGCCCAGAACACCGAGGTTGTCCTCATCTCCGCCAACCCGTTCGACCCGGCGGAGGTCAGTTATCTCTCGCACGGCGATTTCGTCTTCGCGTTCGGGTGCGGCGCGCCCTACGACTCCCGGGCCGGGAGTCGCCCCCACATGTTCGACGACGAGATGTTCGACGCCGGGCTCATCGACTTCCCGTCACGTGCGACCATCCGCGACGCGTCGGTCGCGATGATGGCGATCCTGGGGCGACACCTCGGATTCAGCCTGACTCCGGAGACAGTCAACGGACCGCTCCCCACTGCTTATCGCATGCACCAGTACAGGCCGCCCAGGGTCAACCCGCCAGCAGGCGCAGAAGCCGAGCAGTCTCCGAAGCCACCGCCGTCCTCCCCAGCCTGACGTACTTCCTCGGGTCCACCGCCTCCGGCTGCTCCGCCAGGAACTGCCGCACCGAGCGCGTGAACAGGCCGTTCAGGTGCGTTGAGATATTGACCTTGGTCATCCCGCTCACCACCGCACCGCGCAGTTCTTCGTCGGACAGGCCGGACGAGCCGTGCAATACGAGCGGGACCGGGACGGCGTCTCGCAATCGGGTCACCAGCGAGCGGTCCACTTGAGCGGTCCGCTCCACCATCGCGTGGGACGTGCCGACAGCCACCGCCAGCGCGTCGACTCCGGTTGCGGCCACGAAGTCCGCTGCTTCGGCCGGGTCGGTGCGGGCGCCGGGGGCGTGTACGCCGTCCTTGCCGCCGACCTCGCCTAGTTCCGCTTCCACTGCCACGCCCGCCTCGTGGCACAGATCGGCGATTTCGCGGGTCGTGCGCAGGTTTTCCGCGTAGGGCAGGCGCGAGCCGTCGTACATCACGCTGTCGACGCCCAGTGCGATGCCTTCGCGGATCAGCTCGGGGTCTTCGATGTGGTCCAGGTGCACCAGCATGTCCGCAGACGCGCGGCGAGCGATTTCCAACGACGCCACGGTGATCGGGGCCAGGCCGCCGTGGTAGCGGACGCAGTTCTCGCTGATTTGGAGCACCACCGGCAATCCGGCTTGTTCCGCGCCGTCGGCGATGGCCTCGGCGTGTTCCAGCATGATCACGTTGAACGCGCCCACGGCGGCGCCGCGCGCACGGGCGGCGGCCAGCAGCCGGGGCAGGTCGGGGCGGGTGATCATGCGGGGGCTCCGTTCAGGAATCGACGGTAGGCGGGCAGATCGACCTCTCCCGCGACTGGGCGGAGGACGGCTGCGGCACCCAGTGCGGCGGCAGTGCGCAGGGCTTCGATCAGGGGACGACCGGTGGCGAGGGCTGCAGCCAGTCCGGCGGTTGCGGCGTCTCCGGCACCGGTGGGGTTGCCGTGCACGCCGGGAATGGCGGGGACGGTGAAGACACCGCCCGGGGTGTAGGCAGCGATTCCGTCGGCCCCGCGCGAAACGACGGCCAACTCCGCGCCAAGGCGGAGAAGCATTCCCGCGCCGGAAGCCTCGTCGGCCGCAGATGTCGCGTCGAGCAGCTCAGCCCGGTTCGGCTTCACGACAGCGCCGGCCCGCGCAGCGGCCAGCAGAGCTGGACCAGATGCGTCGACCAGTGTCCGTACCCCGGCTTTCCGGGCGATGCGGACCCACTCCGCGACCAAGTCCGGCGAGGCACCGCGCGGCAGGGAACCGGAAACCACCAGGAATCCGGCATCAGACAAGCACGCGGCCAGGCACCTGCCGAAAGCCGTCCATTCCACTTCGGACACTTCCGGGCCGGGCTCCGTATAGACAGTGGGGTGACCGTCCCCGGTCACCGTCACGGTGGTGCGGTTCTCGCCAGAAATCGGGACGGCGTCGAACGGGACGTCCAAGGCAGAACCGAGCCATCGGCCCGCGTCCCCGCCCAACGGGAGCACCGCCTTGACCGGGACGTCCAGTGCGGCCAGCACCCGGGCGACGTTGACGCCCTTGCCGCCTGGGCGTCGCCGCACCTCCAGCACCCGGTTCGTGTCGCCGGGCGTATGGGTGCCGACCCGGTAGGTGACGTCGATGGCCGGGTTCGGCGTCACGGCGACGATCATCAGGCGAGGATGACCGAGCGCGTCAGCGAACGCGGGCGGTCGGGGTCAAGGCCGCGCCGGGCGGCCAGCGCGACGGCGAAGCGTTGCGCGACCACGAGTGCGGCCAGCGGGTCCAGGTCGTGGTGCACGAATCGCGCGCCGGTGCGGGCGACCTCGTCCGCGAGCCCGGCGGGGGGCTCGCCTAGCGACCAGACGAGACGGCCTGGCTGAGCGATCGCGATCGGGCCGTGGCGGTAGTCCATGGCGGGATAGGACTCGGCCCAGAACTGTGCCGCCTCGCGGGTTTTCAGCGCCGCCTCGCAGGCCAGGCCGACGGCCGGGCCGCGGCCGACGAAGGTGACCTGTTCGGCGTCGAGCAGGTCGTCGACCGGTTGGGCCAACGCGTCGGAGCAGGCCGCGGCGAGCCGGTCGATGTCGTCGCCCAGGCCCGCGCGCAGCAGCGCGAGTGCGGTGGTGGCGAACCGCGTTTGCACGACAGATTGTTCGTCGGCGAAGGAAAGCTCGACGACCTCGTCCGCGAGTGCGGCAGCGGGGCTGTCGCCGACCGCGGTGATCAGCACGGTGCGCTGCGCGGGCAGGGCGGTGAGCAGGTCGATGATCTCGGTCGTGGTGCCGGAGCGGGAGATCGCCACGACGCGGTCGTATTCGCGCGACGCCGGATACTCGGAGCCGGCGAAGGCGTCGGTGATCCCGTGGCCGCGTTGTTCGCGGGCGACGGCGTAGCTCATCGCGATGAACCAGCTGGTGCCGCAGCCGACGACCGCCACTCGTTCGCCCGGCCGGGGCAGGGCGGCGGACGGGGCGAGGGCGGCCGCGGCGCGCCACATCTCGGGCTGGGAAGCCAGTTCGGCGGCCACGAAGGAGCCGGGGGCATCCGGAAGGGAGGACACGGGATGAAGGCCTTTCGATCCAGGGCGAGGGACGTGATCGCCTCCGTCAGGGTACTTGAGTGATTTTGATCGGTCTAGGCGTTCACATGCAGATTCGCTCACGCAGTTGCGTCGACGCGCGCTCTCGGATCAGCACCGGACCGCCTCCGACCAGGACCGAGAGACCCGGCATGACGCCCCGGCAACGCTTGAACGTCCTGCTCGAATTGGTGAGCGAACGGGGCAACGTCACGATTTCGGAGATCGGCGACGCGCTCGACGTCTCCCCCGCGACCGCGCTGCGGGACTTGACGATCCTCGCTGATCACACGCACCCACGGCCGGGCCGCCGCACCGGCTACGAACTGCCGCCGCAGTACAAGAGCGCGCGGCAGGCCGAGGCGAAGACCGCGATCGCCGCCCGCGCCGCCGACCTGGCGCGGCCAAGGGAAACCGTCGGCAGCAACGGCGGCACCACGGCCACCGAGGTCGCCCGCGCGCTGGGCAAGAGCGAGCGGTTCGTCCGCACCGACGGCGAACCCGGGCTGACCGTCGGCACCAACGCGCTCAACATCGCCTACGAGCCGTCTGTCCGTGCGCAGGTCAAGATCGCCGTGACCGGCGGCAGTACTACGAACTGGTCGGCTCGCTCGTCTCGGACACGCTCTCGGCGTTCACGGTCATCCTCGGCGTCGACGGCCTGAGCGCGCAGCATGGCGCGACTAAGCTGCACGAGGGAGAAGCCGACGTTCGCCCGCATCTGCCGGCTCGACGCGATCGACGTCCTGGTCACCGACTCCGAGGTGCCCGCGTCGTTCGCCGCCGACCTGGCCGCGGCCTCTGTGGAGCTCGTCGTCGCCGGATGAGCCGCCCGTTGCGCATTTCTGATTGTTTTGCCATGATGCAGATCAATATCACGCAGAAGTGAGGTGGCGACGTGGCGAACCGCGGGGTGCTGCGGGTCGGTGTGGTCGGAGTCGGCCTGCGGGCCGGGATCGCCCGGCACGTAACGGAATCCGGGGTCGCGGCGGAGATTGTCGCCGCTTCGGATCCCGATGAGCGAGGCCGGGCGCGAGCACGCGAAATGTTCGGCGCCGTCGAGGTCGTGGCCGGACACCAAGAACTCGCCAAGCTGGTCGACGCCGCCATTGTCACCTCACCGGACTGGACGCACGCCGAGATCGCCGTCGACCTGCTCCGCGCCGGAGTGGCCGTGTACCTCGAAAAGCCGCTCGCCACAACGCTTCCCGACGCGGACGCGGTCCTCGCCGCCGCCCAGGAAACCGGCACGAAGCTCTACATCGGACACAACTTCCGGCACGCGGCCGTCGTCCGCACGCTGCACGACGTCGTGACCCGCGGCGAGATCGGCGAGGTGAAAGCCGTGTGGTGCCGTCATTTCGTCGGCAACGGCGGCGACTACTACTTCAAGGACTGGCACGCCGACCGCAGCCGCGTGAATTCCCTGCTGCTGCAGAAAGCCAGCCACGACCTCGACGTCATCCACTACCTCGCCGGCGGCTTCACCCGCCGCGTCACCGCGATGGGCGACCTGGCCGTCTACGGCGAGATCGCCGACCGAAGCGGCCAAGGCGACCGGCTCGCCGACGACTGGTTCTCCTTCGACAACTGGCCCCCTGCAACGCAAACCGGCCTCAACCCGGTCGTCGACGTCGAAGACCTCTCGATGGTCCACATGCGACTCGACAACGGCGTCCTCGCCAGCTACGAACAATGCCACTTCACGCCCGATTACTGGCGCAATTACACCGTGATCGGCACCGAAGGCCGCGCTGAGAACTTCGGCGACACCGGCGGCGGCGCGGTAAAAGTGTGGAATCGCCGCCGCGGCTGGTCGCTGGACGGAGACCTCGAGCACCCGATCGACGGTGTCGCATCAGGACACCAGGACGCCGATCTCCTTACCATGACTGAATTCCTGCGTTACGTCGTGCACGGCGACCCGCCGGAACTGTCGCCGATCGCCGCCCGCGAGGCCGTGGCGACGGGCGCACTCGCCACGCAATCCCTGCGCTCCGGCTCCGTGCCGATCGACATCCCTCCCCTCCCCGAAACGGTAGCCGCCCACTTCTCCCCGCCGGAAGGAAACCGCAGATGACCCCACCCTCCCGCCGTCCCCGCCCGCAGCGCTAGCGCGAGGGAAGGAAAACGATCCCATGCGCGTGCGAACCCTGACCCGCCGCGGGTTTCTCCGCGGCGCGGCAGCGATGGCACTGGTCCCCGCCGCCGCGGCCTGCGCCGAGGCGCCCGCCGCCACGTCCGGACCGGTCACCGTCGAAATGTGGCACGGCCAGAACGACACCGGCCTCAAAGTCCTCAAACAGCTGGTCGCCTCGTTCGAGCGCGAGCACCCCGACATCCGGATCGACCTCGGCGGCGGCGTGCTCGCCGATGCCATGCTGCAGAAGGTGACCGCGGCGCTCGCCTCCGGTTCCTACCCGGACATCGCCTACATCTTCGGCTCCGACCTCGCCAGCATCGCCCGCAGTCCGCGAGTGGCCGACATGGACGACGTCGTCAGCCAAGGCACCCAGTTCTGGAAGCCCGCGCTCGAAGCGGTCACCGTGAACGAGCGCGTCCGCGCCGTGCCCGCGATGCTCGACTCGCTCGCCGTCGCCTGCAACAAGAAACTGTTCCAGGACCACGGCGTTCCACTGCCGGAGGACAACTGGCGCTGGCCGGATTTCGTGGCCGCCGCGAAGAAACTGACCAACCGCGACCAGGGACAGTTCGGCACCGCCTGGCCCGGCGCGGGCGACGAGGACACGGTCTGGCGGCTGTGGCCGATGATCTGGGACCTCGGCGGCACCATCGTCGGCCAGGACGGCCGCAGCATCGGTTTCGCCGACAGCGGGGTGCGGGCGCTCGACGTCATCCGGCAACTCTCCGCCGACCGCAGTGTCTACATCGACCCGAAACCGGGCTCCGAGCAGATGTACCAGGCCTTCGCCTCGGGCCGGATCGCGATGGTGCCGACCGGTCCGTGGCAACTGCCCGACATCAACGACGCGGGGCTCGACTACCACATCGTCCCGCTGCCCACGTTCACCGGAAACCCGATCACCATCTCCGGCCCGGACACCTGGACGGTGTTCGACAACGGCGACCGCCGCCTCGCCGCGGCCAAGACGTTCCTGCGCTGGCTGACCGCGCCGACCCAGGACGTCGTCTGGGACGTCGGCGCCGGCAGCCTCCCGCTGAGCGCCGAATCGCAACGCCTTCCGGAGTGGCAGCGGAAAACCCGGGACACCGCGGGCCTTTCCGTGTTCGTCAAGTCGCTCGAGAACTCGCACGTCCGCGCCAACCACCCCGCCTACCCGCAGGTTTCGCAGGCCGTCGCCGCGGCGATCGTCTCCGTACTGCTCGGGCGCGCGACCCCCGCCGACGCCATGCGCGACTGCGCTTCCGCGGCCAACGCCGCCCTCATCATCCCCCGTTAGGACCCCGCCCATGTCCGTACATCCCGGCCCGATCACAGTCGCTCCGGCCGCCAAGACCCGGCGCCGCCGCGAGACCGCCGCCGCCTGGGCCTACCTGAGCCCGTCGGTGATCGTCATCATCGGCCTCGGCCTGGTGCCCGTGGTGTGGTCGCTGATCCTGTCGTTCCAGGCCGACGACCTCGTCACCCCGTCCCGGTTCGTCGGCGTCGACAACTACGCGGCGCTCGCGCAGGACCCGCACTTCGGCCAAGCGGTCGGCAACACGCTGCTGTACACGGCGTTATACGTCCCGCTGAGCATCGTGCTCGGCCTCGCGCTGGCGCTCGCGCTGAACCGGCGGGTGCGCTTCATCGGCGTGTACCGGACGTTGATGTTCGTGCCGTTCGTGCTGTCGGCGACCGCGCAGGGCGTCCTGTTCTCGTTCATCCTCGACCCCGAATTCGGCGTCGCCAACTCGCTGCTGCACCGGATAGGCCTGAGCCAGCAAGGGTTTCTGACCGACCCGTCGCAGGCGCTGCTGATCCTGGTCGCCATCACGCTGTGGAGCGGCACCGGATTCTGCATGGTGGTCTTCCTGGCCGCGCTGCAGGACGTGCCGCCGTCGCTCGTCGAAGCCGCGCGGCTGGACGGCGCGGGTCCATTCCGGATCCTGAGGCACGTCACCCTGCCCGCCGTGCTGCCGGTGACCACGTTCCTGACGCTGTGGCAGCTGATCCAATCGCTCCAGGTGTTCGACCTGACCTACGTCACCACGAAGGGCGGGCCGCTCGGTTCGACCACGGTGATCGTCTACTTCATCTGGCAGCAGGCGTTCCAGAACTTCACCGCCGGATACGGCGCCGCCGCCGCGTACGTGCTCGCCGTCGTGCTGCTGGCGCTCGGGCTGGGCGTCCGGCTGCTGCGCCGCAACAAGGAGGCTCGATGACCACGCGCGCGCACGTCGCCCCGGTTTCCGCGGCCCGGCTGCCTGATGTCGCGCGCCAGCGCTGGCGGCTGCCGTTCAGCCCGTGGCATCTGCTGCTGGCTCCGCTGGCACTGGTGTTCGCGGCCCCGCTGGTGTGGCTGCTGCTGAGTTCGGTGATGAGCAACGCCGAGATCAACCGGTTCCCGCCGTCGCTGTGGCCGTCCGGGATCGACTTCTCCGGCTACCGGTACGTGCTGGAGAACGCGCTGTTCCTGCGCTGGTTCTCCAACTCGCTGATCGTGTCGGTCGTGACCGTGGCGGCCAACCTCGTGTTCGGCTCGCTCGGCGGCTACGCGTTCGCGCGCATGCGGTTCCGCGGTTCGAAGGCGATGCTCGGGCTGATGATGGCGACCATGGCGGTGCCCTTCCAGCTCACCATGATCCCGACGTTCCTGGTGATGAAGAAGCTCGGCCTCATCGACTCGCTCGGCGCGCTGATAGTTCCGTCGCTGGTCACGCCGTTCGCTGTGTTCCTGCTTCGGCAATTTTTCCTGTCGCTCCCGCGCGAACTGGAAGAAGCGGCCTGGATCGACGGCTGTTCACGGCTGCGAGTGCTGGTCCGGATCGTGCTCCCGCTGTCCAGGCCCGCCTTGAGCACTGTCGCGGTGCTGACCTTCCTGAGCACCTGGAACGACCTGACCTGGCCGTTGATCGCGATCAACCACGACACCCAGTACACGCTGCAGCTCGGCCTGACCACCTTCCAGGGACAGCACCACACCAACTGGGCGGCGGTGATGGCCGGGAACGTCATCACCGTGGCGCCGGTGCTGCTGGCGTTCCTGGGCGCGCAGAAGACGTTCATCCAGTCCATCACCTCCAGCGGCCTCAAAGGCTGACGAGTCGTCCAGAGGAACCACGCATGCCGCACCGCTTCGACCTGCTCGTGCTCGGCGACGTCAACCCCGACGTCGTCCTCGGGCCGCTGACCGAGGACCTCGACTTCCGGCAACGGGAGAACCTCGTCGGCCATGGCTCGCTGACGCTCGGCGGGTCCGCCGCGATCACCGCCGCCGGAGCTGCCCGGCTGGGGCTGAAAGTCGCCTTCGCCGGTCGGATCGGCGACGACCCCGCCGGTCGCTTCGTCCGCGACATCCTCGAGGACCGCAGCGTCGACACGCGAGCCCTCACAGTGGACCCGACGTTGCCGACCCCGCTCACCGCGATCCTGACCCGCGACGACAGCCGCGCCATCATCACCAGCGCCGGAGTGCTGGACGCGGTGTCGGCGGCGGACGTCCCCGCCGAGTTGCTGGCGAGCGCCCGGCACGTCCACGCCTCGTCGTACTTCCTGATGCCCAAGCTGGCCGCCGGGCTGCCGGAGCTGTTCCGCACCGCTCGGGCGCACGGCGCGACGACCTCGCTGGACACCAACGACGACCCAGCGCGGCAGTGGGATCCCAGCGGCATCCCGCTGGTCCTTCAGGAGACCGGCTACCTCCTGCCCAACGCCGCCGAAGCCCTGCAGCTGTCCGGGAAATCCAGCCTCCTCGACGCCGCGGCCCATCTCGCCGCACAGGGTCCGACCGTCGTCGTCAAGAACGGTGCCGACGGCGCTCTCGCGCACCACCGCGGCGAAACCGTCACGGCTCCCGCGTCCGCGATCACCCCGCTCGACACCGTCGGCGCCGGGGACAGCTTCAACGCCGCGTTCCTCGCCGCGACGCTGCGCGGTCTGCCGCTCCGCGACGCGCTGCGGGCCGGGGTCGAGGGCGGCGGCCGTTCGACGCTCGCGCGCGGCGGGATCGACGGCCAGCCCACTTGGAACGAGCTCCACCTCACCGAAACCACTGAAACGGAAAGCGCATGACCACCAAGATCACCTTCATCGGCGCCGGCAGCGTCGTGTTCACCCAGGGTCTGCTCGCGGACCTGTTCGCCTACCCCGAACTGGCCGAGGTGCACGTCGCGCTGCACGACATCGACCCGGAACGCCTGCGCATCGCGCACGCGGCGGCCGGTCGCATCGCCGAAGCGCGCGGGGCCAAGCCGGTCCTCACCGCGCACGCGGACCGCCGGGAAGCCCTTGACGGCGCGGACTTCGTCATCAACATGGTCCAAATCGGAATGGGCGAGGCCACCCGCGTCGACTTCGACATCCCCGCGCGCTTCGGGGTGAAGCAGACGATCGGCGACACGCTCGGCGTCGGCGGGATTTTCCGTGCGCTGCGCACTTTCCCGTTCCTGCGCGAACTCGGCGAGGACATCGCGCAGGTGTGCCCGCGGGCGTGGCTGCTGAACTACACGAATCCGATGGCGATGAACGTGCAGTACCTCTCCGAGACGCTCGGCTCGGACCGCGTCGTCGGCCTGTGCCATTCGGTGTACTGGACGGTGCACGACCTGGCCGCGCTGCTGGAGGTGCCGCTGTCCGAGGTCACTTACCACGCCGCGGGCATCAACCACCAGGCCTGGATCCTGCGCCTGGAACACCAGGGCAACGATCTGTACCCGCGGCTCGCCGAACTCGCCGAGGACCCGCAGCTGCGGCGGCGCGTGCGGTTCGACATGTTCCGGCGGCTCGGCTACTACCCCACCGAAACGAGCGAGCATTCCTCCGAATACGTGCCGTGGTATCTCGGCCACGCCAGCGAAATCGAACGGCTGCGGCTGCCGATCGGCGCGTATCTGGACGTCGTGGCGGAGAACGAGGCCGAATACGAACGGACCCGGCAGGCGATCGAACGCGACGAACCGCTCACCGTCGAAGGCACCAACGAATACGCGCCGCAGATCATCCACAGTGTCGTCACCGGCACGCCGCGCACTGTTTACGGCAATGTGCTCAACCGCGGGCTGATCCCGAATCTCCCCGCGACCGGAGCCGTCGAGGTGCCGTGCCTCGCTGACGCCACCGGCATCCGTCCGACGCGGGTCGACGCGTTGCCGCCGCAGCTCGCCGCGCTGAACCGCACCTACTTGAGCACCACCGAACTCGTGGTGCGCGCGGCGATCGAGGACGATCCCCGGCACATCCGCCACGCCGCGATGACCGATCCCGCCACCGCGGCCGCGCTTCCGGTCGAACGCATCTGGGAACTGTGCGACGAAATGGTGCTCGCGCACGGCGACGCGCTCCAGCCCGGATTGCGGAAAACGCTGGGCGGCTGACGAGTCTTGACGGCGCGGCACGGTGATCCGCTAAGCTTCTGGTGCCTGCCGGACGGGCAGGCACCAGAGGTACGCCCAGCCGGTAATGCGGATTTCTTTCCGCGAGCCCGGACCCAGTCGCCAGGATGTCTTCTCCAGCGTCCGAGGCGGGGCCGTACTCACCAACGCTGGAGTCACCAGATGCATTCGCTTCCTGGTCGGATTTCTCGCGGAACCGTCGCCGCCGCCCTGCTGATCGGCAGTTCGGCGTGCGCGCTCGGGGCCAGCGGCACCGCGGAAAGCGCGCCGCTGCCCTCGCCGCACAGCCAAGTCCCGCTGCCGGCCCCGCACGCCGGGTTCGACTACCAGATCGGCGGCCCCTACCAGCCGCCGGCGGGCGTCGAGGTCGTCAGCCGCGACCACAGCGCCCCGGCGGCCGCCGGGCTGTACAACATCTGCTACGTCAACGCTTTCCAGGCTCAGCCCGGCGCCGAAAAGGACTGGGGCGACCTGGTTCTGCGCGACGGCGACGGCAACGTCGTCATGGATCGCCATTGGAACGAAGCGCTGCTCGACCTGCGCACCGCGGACAAGCGGGGCCGGATCGCGGACAAGGTCGGCACGTGGATCGACGAGTGCGCGGGCAAGGGCTACCAGGCCGTCGAGCCGGACAACTACGACAGCTTCACCCGGTCCCAGGGCCTGCTCAGCGCACGGAACGCCCAGGACCTCGCCAAGCTGCTTTCCTCGCGCGCGCACGGAAAAGGCCTCGCGATCGCCCAGAAGAACACCTCGGAACTGGCCTCGTCGCGGGCGGACAACGGCCTTGACTTCGCCGTCGCCGAGGAATGCGGCGAGCAGGACAATTGCGCGGAGTACACCCA
Source organism: Amycolatopsis sp. NPDC004079 (assembly GCF_040610415.1). NCBI lineage: Bacteria > Bacillati > Actinomycetota > Actinomycetes > Pseudonocardiales > Pseudonocardiaceae > Amycolatopsis > Amycolatopsis sp. NPDC004079. Next base: position 13,066 of record NZ_JBEXMH010000117.1, read on the forward strand.
GTATTTCGGCAACCAGGTGATCGTCATCGAATACTCCGAGGACGGCCTGAGCAACGCGTGTGCCAAGTGGGGCACCACTCTCAGCGTCGTCCGCCGCGACCGGGACGTCACGCCGAAGGGCGATTCCGCTTACGTGCGCGAAACCTGCTGAGACTTCCGTCATCCTGCCAGCGCCGCCACGCGGTTGCTGGCAGGGTGGCGGAATGGACGACGAGTACCCGTTCGACAACGCGGCCGCCCCGGCCAGCGACCGGATGTCCGCCCTCGAAGCCAGCTACGACGCGACCACCGTCCAGCACCTGGGGAACCTCGGGGTCGGCGCGGGCTGGTCCTGCTGGGAGATCGGCGCGGGCGGCGGGTCGATCGCCCGGTGGCTGGCCGAACGGGCCGACCACGTGCTGGCCACCGACCTCGACACCCGGTTGCTGGCCGACCTGCCCGCGAACGCCTCGGCGGTGCGCCACGACGTGCGCGAGGAGCCGCTCCCGGACCGCAAGTTCGACCTGATCCACGCCCGGCTGGTGCTGATCCACTTCCCGGAACGCGACGAACTGGTAGCGAAACTCGCGGACGCCCTCGCACCCGGCGGCTGGCTGGTCCTCGAGGAGATCGAGCCGCGCGGCCAAACCGTGCTCGCCACGCCCGACGAGGAGAGCGCTGCGGTTTTCGGCTCCGTGCAAGGGCGGATCCTGGACCTGCTCGAACAGGCGGGCAGCGACGTCGAATGGGCCGGGCGGCTGCCGGAGGTGCTCACCGGGGCCGGATTGCGCGAGGTCGGCAGCGCGCGGGTGACGACGCGCTGGCCTGGTGGCGGTCCGGAGATCCGGTTGCTGGCCGCGAATTCGATGGAACTGGCGGAAAAGCTGGCCGCGGACGGCGTGCGGCCGGAGGAACTTGAGCAGTTCCGCCGAGTGCTCGCCGATCCGCGGTTCACCGTGTCGTCCTATCCCCTGGTCTCGGTGTGGGGCCGCCGTTAACGGCGGCGCGAGATCGCCACGCCAGCCAGGCAGAGCACCCCGCCGATGAGCCCATACGCGCTCGGGGTTTCGGCGAGCAGCAGCCACGACAGCACCACCGCCACCGCGGGCACGGCGTAGGTCACCATCGTCAGGCGACCGGCGTCCGTGCGGCGCAGGGCGTACGCCCACGCCGTGAAGCCGACAGCGGTGGGGAACACTCCCAAGTAGACACTGCCGAGCACCGCGCCGGTGGGTGCCACCTGCAGTTCGCCGATCAGCTGCGGCGCCCACGGCAACAGCACGACGGTCCCGACGACACAGCCGAGCCAGATGGCGGTCAGCCCGTCGACGTGGCGCAGCGTCACCTTCTGGACCATGACTCCGGCGGCGTACAGGACAGCGGCCAGCAGGCACAGCAGGACGCCTGCCCAGTCGTTGCTTCCGGTGGCGCCGGTCGCGATCAGCGCGGCCCCGCCCAGCGCGACGAGCGAGCCGATGATCAGCGAGCGCGAGAAGCCTTCGCCGAGGAACTTCCCTGCCGCGACGGCGACCATCAGCGGCGCGAGGTTCACCAGCAAGGCCGCGGTCCCGGCGTCGACGTGCCGCTCCCCCGCGTTGAGCACGACGGTGTACGCGGCCAGCCACAGCACGGCGTACGCCGCGACCAGCAGGAATGCCTTGCGGGACAGCCGGACGCGCACGGCGCCCTTGGCCAGTACGAACACGGTGAGCGCGACGGCCGCGACGGCGAGCCGCAGCAGCGCCAGCGGCGCCGGGGACAGCGCGTGCCCCACGCTGCGGATGGCGACGAACGACGAGGCCCACAGCACGACGGCGAGCCCGGCAGCGGCCGCGATCTTGCCGAGGTCGGTCTTGACGGCGGGCTGGGCGGTTTCCACGATATCGGTCACCTGGCCATCGTCACCTCGCGGCTATGTACAGCACAAGCGATGAATTCTGTACCTCCGTTAAGGGCCGCTGTACATTGGCAGCATGCTGGACATCCCCCGCCTCCGCGTGCTGCGCGCAGTCGTCGCCTCCGGGTCGATTCGTGCGAGCGCCGCCGCGCTCGGCTACACGCCCTCCGCGGTGAGCCAGCAAATCACCACGCTGCAACGGGAGACCGGGCTGCAACTGTTCGAACGGTCCGGCCGCGGCATCGAGCCCACCGAGGCCGGGCGGACCCTCGCCGCCGAAGCGGAAGCGCTGTTCGAGTCCTTCAGCCGGGTCGAGCAGGTCGTCACCGAACTGCGCGCCGGACGCGTCGGGCGGCTGTCGATCGGCTACTTCGGCTCGGCCGGCTCGACGTGGCTGGCCCCGACAGTCGCCGCGCTGCGCACCGAGTTCCCCGGCCTGCGGCTGGACCTGATGCTGACCGAGTTCACGCCGGGCGACCCGGATATCGACATCTTCGTGGAGGAGACCGGCGCCGAGCACCCCGGGTCGGTCGTCGTGCACCGGCTGGCCGAGGACCCGTACCTGGCGGTCGTCCGCCTCGACGACCCGCTCGCCGGGCTGCCCGAGGTGCCGCTGGCCGCGCTCGCGCAGCGGCATTGGGTCGACAACGACCTGCGCGAGGGCCCGTGCCGGCAGGTCCTGCTCAACGCCTGCACGCAAGCCGGGTTCTCGCCCAGCTTCGTCGTCGAAACCCACGACTACCGGACCGCGATGTCTTTCGTGGCAACGGGAATCGGGCTGACCGTGGTCCCGGCGCTGGGCATCGGCGAACTGCCGGACGGCCTCACGACGGTCGCACTGGCCTCCCCCGCGCCGGTCCGGCACCTCAGCCTCGCGGTGAAGAAGCCGATCGCGGAGCACCCAGCCGCCCGGCGCGCGGTGGAACTGCTGGAAAGCCTGGTCTGCCCGGAAAAAGCCAGCGTCGGCTGACACCCCCAGGCCTGACGCGCCGCCCGGAGTCCGTGAAGGACTCCTTGAAGGAATCAGATTCCCTCAAGGAGCCCTTCACGGACCGCCCCCACGGCCGCGATCGCGACGCACCCAATGTGGCATTGGGTGCATCGCACGCACCCAATGTGGCGTTCGGTGCATCTGATGCACCCAATGCCACATTGGGGCGCTAGCCCCACTCACCAACCCGCACCGCTGCACCCAACGATCGAGGCACCCAGCCCCTCCCCCGCACCCCGATACGAAGCCTCCCTGCGGTCTGGGGGTGCTTGTCAAGGCATCTTTCCCGCCT
>NZ_JBEXMH010000118.1:0-16067 GCF_040610415.1 Amycolatopsis sp. NPDC004079
CGCGTCGTGCAGGCGCCGTTAGTGCGGCTGCTGCTGGAAAACGGCCACCTGGTCGTATGCGTCGGCGGTGGCGGAGCACCCGCCGCCCGTGTTTTTGGCTTCGTATCGGGGTTGTGGGGGTCTGGGTGCCCCCGTGTGCGGCTTGGGGTGGGAGCGCTGAACGTTCGTGAGGGGAACCCTGAGGGACTCAGAGTCCCTCAGGGTTCCCCTCACGGACGGTCGTTGTCAGCGGCCCTGGAAGTGGGGTTTGCGTTTTTCGGTGAAGGCTTTGGGGCCTTCCTTCGCATCTGCGGAGGCGAAGACTTCGATGCCGTACTTGGCGTCGAGTTTGAAGGCTTCCTCCTCGTGCATGCCCTCGGTGTCGCGGATGGTCTTGAGGATCGCGCGTATCGCCAGGGGGCCGTTGTCGTTGATCAGGTGAGCGAGTTCCAGCGCGCGAGCCAGTGCTTGACCGTCGGGGACGACGTGGCCCACCAGGCCGATGTCGCGTGCCTCCGCGGCGGTGATGTGTCGGCCGGTGAGGAGGAGGTCGGCGGCGACGGTGTACGGGATTTGCCTGGGCAGTCGCACGGCCGAACCGCCCATCGGGAACAGGCCCCAGCGGGGTTCGGAGACGCCGAACTTAGCGCTTTCCGCTGCTACCCGGATGTCGGTTCCCTGCAGGATTTCCGTGCCGCCTGCGATGGCTGGGCCTTCGACGGCGGCGATGAGCGGCTTCGTGAGACGGCGGCCTTTCAGCAGGCCCTCGATGCGGCTCGGGTCGAAGGAGCCGTTCGAAAACGACTTGTCGGGGGCGTTGCGGGACATGGATTTCAGGTCCGCGCCCGCGCAGAACGCTCCGCCCGCGCCGGTCAGGACGCAGCTGCGCACCTGGTCGTCCGAATCCACTCGGTCCCAGGCCTCGACCATGATCGAAAGCATCTCGCCGGTGAGGGCGTTGCGGGCTTCCGGGCGGTTCATCGTCACCACGAGCGTGTGGCCTTCGAGGCTGACGAGTGCGTGGGGTTCGGCCACCGGGGCCTCCTTAATAACGGGCCGGGGTCATTGCCCAGAACGATAACATGTTCTACTTTGGGTGCGTGGCACTCAACATCGCGGATCTACTCGAGCACGCCGTCGACGCCGTGCCGGAACGCGTCGCGGTCGTGTGCGGCGGACGCCAGGTCACCTTCGCGCAACTGGAGAAGCGCGCGAACCGGCTGGCGCACCACCTGGCCGCGCACGGCGTGGGACCCGGCTCCCACATCGGTGTCTATTCCCGGAACTCCATCGAGGCACTGGAAGTCATGTTCGCCGCGTACAAGCTGCGCGCGATCGCGGTGAACGTGAACTACCGCTACGTCCACGGAGAACTCCGCTATCTGTTCACCAACGCCGACCTGGTGGCGCTGGTGCACGAGCGGCGCTACTCCGACCGGGTGGCGGCGGTGCTTCCGGAAACGCCGAAACTGAAACACGTTGTAGTCGTCGAGGACGGTTCGGACACGCCGTACGAGACGGGCGTCGAGTACGAGGCGGCGCTCGAAGGCGAGTCGGACGAACGCGACTTCGGCGAGCGCAGCGCCGACGACTTGTACATCCTTTACACCGGCGGCACCACGGGTTATCCCAAGGGCGTGCTGTGGCGCCACGAGGACATCTGGCGCGCGCTGGGCGGCGGCATCAACTTCGTCACCGGCGAGTACGTGCCCGACGAGTGGACGCTCAGCGAACAAGGCAAATCCGGTTCGCTCGTGCGCCTGCCTGCCGCGCCGCTGATCCACGGAGCGGCGCAGTGGGCCGCCTTCGGCGCGCTGTTCACCGGCAGTCCGGTGGTGTTCGTCCCGCAGTTCGACGCGCACGACGTGTGGCGCGCGGTGCAGGAACACAAGGTGCAGGTGCTGACGATCGTCGGCGACGCGATGGCGCGGCCCCTCGTGGACGCCTACCGCTCCGGCGATTACGACGCGTCGTCGCTCGTCGCGGTGTCGAGCCACGCGGCGCTGTTCTCGCATTCGGTGAAGCAGGAATTCCTCGAGATGCTGCCGAACGTCGTGATCACCGACGCGATCGGTTCGTCGGAGAGCGGCTTCACCGGAATCGGCATGGTGGGCAAGGATTCCGACCATTCCGCGGGCCCGCGCGTGAACTTCGGCAAGGACGCCATCCTGCTGGACGACGACGGCCAGGTAGTCGAACCGAAGCCCGGCGCCATCGGGCTGATCGGCCGCCGCGGCCACGTCCCGCTCGGCTATTACGGTGACCCGGAGAAAACGCGCACCATCTTCACCGAGGTGGACGGTGTCCGTTACGTCGTGCCCGGCGACTACGCGCGCTACGAGGAAGACGGCACGGTTACGTTGCTGGGCCGCGGATCGCAGTGCGTGAACACCGGCGGCGAAAAGGTGTATCCGGAAGAAGTCGAGGGCGCGCTGAAGTCGCACCCGGACGTTTTCGACGCACTGGTCATCGGCATCCCGGACGACCGGCTCGGCCAGCGCGTCGCCGCTGTCGTCCAGCCGCGTCCTGGCGTTCAGCCGGATCTGGCCGCGCTGGAAGCGCACGTGCGGACCGAGGTCGCCGGATACAAGGTGCCGCGCACGGTGTGGCTGGCCGAGGAGATCGGCCGTTCGCCCAGCGGGAAGCCGGATTATCCGTGGGCCCAGCGGTACGCCGCCGAACACGAACCCGCCTAGGAGGGCGCATGCGCACATCGTTGTGCGACCGGTTCGGCATCGAGGTGCCGATCTTCGGATTCACCCCGTCGGAACACGTCGCGGCCGCGATCAGCCGCGCGGGCGGCATGGGCGTGCTGGGCTGCGTCCGGTTCAACGACGCCGCCGAACTCGACGCGGTGCTGTCCTGGATGGACGAGAACACCGACGGAAAGCCTTACGGCGTCGACATCGTGATGCCGGCGAAGATCCCGTCCGAAGGCACCCAGACCGACCTGAACGAGCTGATCCCGCCGGGCCACCGGGAGTTTGTCGATAAAGTGCTGAAGGACCTCGCGGTCCCGCCGCTGCCCGAGAACACCGACGAACGCGCCGGTGTTCTCGGCTGGCTGCACTCCGTCGCCCGGTCCCACGTGGACGTCGCGCTGAACCACCGGATCAGCCTGATCGCCAACGCACTGGGCTCGCCCCCGACCGACGTCATCACCCGCGCGCACGACGCGGGCGTCCCGGTCGCGGCCCTCGCCGGAAAGGGCTCGCACGCGGCTCGTCACGTCGACAACGGCGTGGATCTCGTTGTCGCACAGGGACATGAGGCAGGCGGGCACACCGGCGAAATCGCGACCATGGTGCTGGTCCCGGAAATCGTCGACGCCGTCGGCGACCGCGCCCCGGTGCTGGCGGCCGGCGGCATCGGCTCCGGCCGCCAGGTCGCCGCCGCACTGGCCCTGGGCGCTTCGGGCGCGTGGATGGGCTCGTACTGGCTCGCGACGCGGGAATACCTCCAAACGATGCCCGAATCGGAGGCGATGCAGAACGCCCTGGTGGAGGCGACTTCCGCGGACACCGTGCGGACCCGGATCTACACCGGCAAGCCCGCTCGCCTGCTGAAGACCCGCTGGACGGAGGCGTGGGCGGCGCCGGGCGCGCCGGAACCGCTGCCGATGCCGTTGCAGAACCTGCTGGTTTCCCACGCGCACAACCGGATCCACGCCGCCGCGGACCCGTCGGTGGTGTCGATGCCGGTGGGCCAGATCGTCGGCAGGATGAACCGGGTCCGCCCGGTGGCCGAGGTGATGGCGGATCTGGTGCGGGGATTCGAGGAGACGGTGTCCCGGTTGGACAAGATCCGCTGAGACTCAGGCGAGGCGCTGCTTGATGAAGAGGGCAGCCCGGTCGAGGGCTTGCCCTGCTTCGTCGAGGGTGTCGGTGAAGGTGTGGAAGACGTGCGGGACGTCGGCAGTGATGTCGAGGATCACGTCGACGTCCGCGTCGCGCGCGCGTTCCGCCAGCCGGACCGAGTCGTCGAGCAGCATTTCGTTCGTGCCGACCTGCAGCAGGATCGGCGGGAAACCGGTCAGGTCGGCGTGGACCGCCGGGGCGAGGAGCGGCTGGGCGGGATCCGCGCCGGCCAGATACAACTCGCCGGTGCGGGCCATGCCTTCCCTGGTGAAGAAGGGGTCGGCGTCCTCCTTCGCCGCCATGGACGCCCCGGTGCGGGTGTGGTCCAGCCCCGGCGAGAACGCGACGATCCCGGCGGGCGTCGGCAGCCCGGCGTCGCGGGCGGCCAGAGTCGTGGTCACGGCGAGGCCGCCGCCCGCGGAATCGCCCGCGAAGAGGATCGAGGACGGATCGTTGTCCTCCAGGAGGCTCCGGTAGGCGGCGAGACAGTCCTCGATGCCGGCCGGGAACGGGTGCTCGGGCGCGAGCCGGTAGTCCAGCGAGAGCGCGCGGATTCCAGTGCGCAGGACCAGGTTCGCCGTCAGTGCCATCGCGGTGTGCGGCGACCCCAGCGAGAACGATCCGCCGTGGAAGTACAGGATCGTGCCCGGCCGCGGGTCTGCTGGTGGCTCGACAAGGATCGCTGGCCGTCCAGCGAGCGTGGTTCCGCTTTGCCGCGGCTCGGCGGGAACGGGAAACTCGCTCATCAACGCGGCGAACCCGGCCCGCATCCGCTCGACCGGCACCGGTCCGCCCCCCTTCGGCGCCCGCCGCAGCTGCTCGTCGATCGCGCGGCGTTGTTCCCTGCTCATCTGTGCTCCTGAAGATTCTGCGGAATTATATTCCGAGGCATGTAGTGCTAGACTATATGCCGTGGCAGGTACTTCGGCAAACGAGCGGCTCTTCGACCATCTGGTGCGCTGCGAGACCCGGATCTACAACGCGCTGGGGGAGCGGCTCAAGGCCGAGCACGGGATCGTCGCTTCGCAGTTCGAGTTCCTGCGGTATCTGGGGCAGCATCCGCAGTCGCGGGTCGCGGACTTGGCGGTGAACTTCGCCATCGGGATCGGCGCGACGAGCAAGGGCATCGACCGGCTCGAAGCGCGGGGCTGGGTGCGCCGGGTGCCGAATCCGGAGGACCGGCGTTCTTCGCTCGTCGAGCTGACGCCGAGCGGCCGGGAGCTGGCCGGAGCGGCGGAGGAGACTTTCCGGGCGCAGCTCGAGGTGCTGATCGGTTCCGCGGTGGCCCCGGATCGGGTCGAGGCGGTTATTTCGGTACTGGCCGAGCTGCGGGGGGCTTTGGAGGAGCGGAACGTCGGCCTTCCGGCGGGTTAGCGCTTGGCCGTTGGGGTGGCGGTGATCCTGTGCTTCGATGCCGCCGGGAGTGGAACGTCAGGCTGCCCGGCCTCGCGGTTCTGGCGGGAATCTTGCGTTGTTCGGCGCTTCGGCGGAGCGCGGAGAAGCACCACGAGCGGCCGGGCTTCGCCCCGGGGTGAGGCGATCCTCGAGCGGGAGGCGGGCCCGCGAAGCGCGGGTACTCGCGCGGCGGGCTCCAGCCCCGTCCGAATGCTTCTGCCGCACGGAAAAGCCGCGCGAAGCCGGGTGCGGAACCCCAGTGGAGTCCCGCGCCCGGCTCAGTGCCCGATCTCAGTGCTCGGTCAGATCTTCCCGGCCGCCGCGGCGATGTCCGAGGCGAACGAGCTCACCTCGGTGTACACGCCGGGTGCGTGGGCCCTGGCGCAGCCGTCGCCCCAGCTGACGATGCCTACCTGGATCCATTCGCCTGCTCCGTCGCGGCGGAACATCGGGCCGCCGGAGTCGCCCTGGCAGGTGTCGACTCCGCCGGTGTCGAGCTTGCCCGCGCACAGTTCCGCGTCCGGCTTCAGGTCGGCGTAGGAGCCGCCCTGGGACTGGCACGTCGAGTCGTCCACGAACGGGACTTCGGCCTTCAGCAGGTAGCGCTGCTGCGCGCCGCCTTCCTGGGCCGCGCCCCAGCCGGCGATGGTGAACGTGCCGGAGTTGTTGTCGGCGGTTTTCGCGATCGGCAGCGTCTGGACGCCGCTCACCGGGCTCGCCAGCTTGATCAGCGCCCAGTCGCCGCCGGTGGAGTCGTACGTCGGGGAGCGGTAGACGTAGGTCGAGCGCACCTTCTTCGCGCTCGAACTCTGCAGATCGACCACGCCGAGCGTCGCGGTGATCGACGAGTCCGCTCCGGTGCGGTCGACGCAGTGCGCGGCGGTCAGCACGAGCTGGTCGGTGTACATCGCGCCGCCGCAGCCCATCGAAAGCCGGACCATCCACGGGAATTCCCCCTGGCTGGCGCGAGTTCCGCCGACGACCTGAGGCTCCGCGCCCGGCGACGGCGTCGTCGACGCCACGGCGGGCGTCGCGAACCCGGCGGCGGCCGCGAGCGCTGCCGCGCCTGCCAGGACTCGCGTGACCATGCTGAAGTTTCTGTTGTCGGCCAAGGGGATTGTCCTTCCGGTGTCCACTGTGGAGCTTCCGCTCCCGGGGCGGGGAGGTGTCGTGTGGTGACGAATCGACTACACCAGAGCGGCGGTAAGTGGACAACCAACTTTCTTCGGATCTTTCGGATTCTTCACCGGATCCGGCAGATTTCGGCCTGCGACACGGCGATAAAAAGCAGCCTTGACCTGGGGGAGTGTGATTATCGGAGTAACCGGGCGGAGGCGGAGCGAGGGGGACTTTCGCGCACCGGATGCGACGGCACAAGCCGGAACCCGTGCCAGAAAACAAAAAACTCAGCGCGCGAGCCCTCGGCGGCGCACGAAGTACGCCACCACGCCCAGCCCCAGCACCAGACAGCCGCTGAGCACCGAAGCGATCGGCAGGCTGAACGCCAGCACCGCGCACCCCGCCAATCCGCCTGCCGCGACGACCTTCGGCGCAGCCCCTTCGTCCCGGCGAAGCGTCAGCGCGGAGGCGTTCGCCACCGCGTAGTACGCGAGCACTGCGAAGGACGAAAACCCGATCGCACCACGCAAATCCGTTGTCGTGGCCAGCACCGCGACCACCACGCCGACCGTGAGCTCAGCCCGGTGCGGCACCGAAAACCGAGGATGCACCGCGGTCAAAAACCGCGGCAGGTGCCCATCCCGCGCCATCGCGAGCGTCGTCCGCGAAACGCCCAGCACCAACGCCAGCAACGATCCCAACGCGGCCACCACCGCGCCGACGCGAACCACCGGCGACAGCCACGGCACGGCGGCAGCGAGCGGATCGGGATTCGCCCCGATTCCGTCTGGCCCCAAGGTCACCAGCAGCACCACCGCCACCACGGCGTACACCACGAGGGTCAGTCCTAAAGCGAGCGGAATCGCCCGCGGAATCGTGCGGGCCGGATCGCGGACTTCCTCGCCGAGAGTGGCCAGCCGGGCATAACCGGCGAACGCGAAGAACAGCAATCCCGCCGCTTCGAGAACCCTGCCGCCGTGAAACGGGGTCCACGGGGAAACGTGCGGGCCGGAAAAGCCGAAAACCGCGACCAGGGTAAGCACCACGAGAGTGATGCAAACGATCACCCGAGTAGCCAAAGCGGACCGGTGCACACCGAGGTAATTCACGCCGGTGACCAAGCCGATCACGGCCACCGCGAGCAAGCTCCGCCACGGCTGCCCGAGTCCGGGAGCGGCGTAAGCGACAACGGTCAGCGTCATCGCCGCACAGCTCGCTGTTTTCCCGGCGACGAAGCCCCAACCCGCTAGGTATCCCCAAAATTCACCCAGCCGAGCGCGCCCGTACACATACGTGCCACCGGATTCCGGGTACAGCGCGGCAAGCCGGGCGGAAGAAGTCGCGTTGCAGTAGGCGACTAACGCGGCCACCGCGAGCGCGGGCAGCAATCCCGCACCCGCCGCACGTGCAGCGGGCGCGAACGCGGCGAAAACACCGGCGCCGATCATCGAACCAAGCCCGATGAAAACGGCGTCGGCGAGGCCTAACCGGCGGGCCAAAGGCATTGCGGGGGTCCTCCCGTGGGGTCAGTTCGCGAGACAGCGAACCACGCGCCGCGCGTCTGGCATAGGCTCGGGTCTCGTGCCCACGTCTTCGCCGCTGTCCCGCCTGTCCGCCGACGGACCGGTCCGCGACGGCATCCCGGATCACGGCCGCGTGCCGCGCTACTACGCAGTGAAGGTCGAACTGCTGGCCGTCATCGCCGAATTGGGCGAAGGCAGCGCGCTCCCCACGGAACGCGAACTGTGCGAGCGGTTCGAAGTGTCCCGGGCGACGGTCCGGCAGGCGGTGGGCGAGCTGGTGCTCGAAGGCAGGCTGTCGCGACGGCAGGGGAGCGGCACGTACGTCGCCGCGCCGAAGCTGGTCCAGCCGCTCGCGCTCGTCAGCTACACCGAAGGCCTGCGCCGCCAAGGCATCCGGCCCGGCCGCTCGCTGATCACGCTCGAACGCCGCGCCGCGGGCACCGGATTGGCCGCCGACCTGCGGATCGAACCAGCCGCCGAAGTGATTCACCTGGAACGCGTCCTGCTCGCCGACGACGAGCGCGTCGGCCTCGAATCGACCTTCCTCCGCGCCGACAGGTTCCCGACGCTGCCCGAGGATTTCGACCCCGAGCAGTCGCTGTACGCGTTCCTGCGCGACGAACTGGGCGTGGTCTTCGACGGGGCGGAGGAACGCGTGGAGACCGTGCTTGCCACACCCCGCGAGGCGCTGCTCATCGGCACGAACCCGGCATTGCCGATGCTGCTGATGCACCGCGTGTCGTGGGGTCCGGACGGCGAGCCGTTCGAGCGGGTCCGGTCGCTTTACCGCGGTGACCGGCTGAGTTTCGTCACGCGACTGAACCGCGTCGAGTAGCTGTCACATCCGGCATCGCCCCTTCGTTCCTTCTGCATCGAACGGAGGGACAACCATGGATATCGCACTGTGGATCGCTCAGGCGGCCCTCGCCCTGCTCTTCGCTCTGTCCGGCGTGCTGAAGTCGACGATGTCGCGGCAACGGCTGATCGAGAGCGGGCAAACCGGGGTGGCCGCGTATCCGATGCAGGTCGTGCGCTTCGCCGCGATCTGCGAACTGGTCGCGGTAGCCGGTCTGATCCTGCCGGGGCTGACCGGGATCGCCCCGGCGCTCACCGGGTGGGCGGCGGTCGGCCTGGCGGTGGTGATGGTCGGCGCGATGGCGGGGCACTGGCGGCTGGCCGTCACCGAGCGCCGCCCGGCGGAGTACCGCAACGTCGCGGCGAATGTCGTGATCCTGGCGGTATGCGTGTTCGTTGCGGCCGGTCGCCTGTGAAGGTAACAGAACGGTAACTCATCTGGTCCAATATTCGAGGCTGCTTCACCTGGCGTTCCCCGTGCCGACAGGCTCCGTTGAGCGCGGGCGGCGACTGTTGCGGCCGTGCGAATCATCATCGTTGGCGGCGGCGTGCTCGGCACCCAGCACGCCTGGCAGGCCGTGGAACGCGGCCACGAAGTCCTCCAGCTCGAACGCGAGCCGGAGGCGCGCGGAGCGTCCGTCCGGAACTTCGGGCTGGTGTGGGTCGGCGGTCGCGCCGCCGGTCCGGAGCTGGAGACGGCGGTGCGCGCCCGGGAGCTGTGGGAGCGGATCGGCGAACGCGTGCCCGCGTTGGGTTTCCGGCCGAACGGCTCGCTGACGGTCCTCCGGACCGACGCCGAGCTGGCCGTCGCGCAGGAGGTCGTCGCCGGGCCGGGGGCGGCTGAGCGCGGCTTCAAACTCCTCGACGCGAACGAGACCCGGGCGCTGAACCCGGCTCTGCGCGGTAACTTCGCCGGTGCGTTGTGGTGCGAGCGCGACGCGGCGGTCGAACCGCGGACGGCGCAGCCTGCTCTCCGCGAAGCGCTCAAGGCGAGCGGTCGTTACCAGTGGTTGCCGGGCCGCGAGGTGCGGAATCTGGTCGGAAACAGCGTCGTCGACGACCACGGCGAGCGCCACGACGGCGACGTCGTGGTGTTCTGCACCGGCGCGTGGCTCGGCGGGCTGGTGCGCGAGATCGCGGGCGAGATCCCGGTGCGGCGGGTCCGGTTGCAGATGGCGCAGACCGAACCGCTGGACGAGCCGCTGCCCACCAGCGTCGCGGACGGCGACAGCTTCCGGTACTACCCGGCCTACCGCGGCGCGGCACTCGACGCGATGAACGAAGGCCAGCCTCAGGGCGAAATCGCCGCCCAGAACGCGATGCAGCTGCTGATGGTCCAGCGTCGCGACGGCTCGCTCACCATCGGCGACACGCACGAGTACGCGCAGCCGTTCTCCTTCGACGTCACCGAAGACCCGTACGAACACCTCGCCGAAGTGGCGGGCGCGTTGCTCGGCCGTCCGCTGCCTCGGATCCGCCGTCGCTGGGCTGGCGTCTATGCGCAGGCAACCGACCAGGCCTCCGTGGTGCATCGGGAACGGTTGTCCGACAACGCTTTCCTCGTCACCGGCCCGGGTGGCCGGGGCATGACCTGCTCGCCCGCAATCGCCGAAGACACCGCAAAGGAGCTGGGCTGGTGACCACCGAACTCGTCGTGCTCGACATGGCCGGAACCACCGTCGCGGACGACGGACTGGTCGAACGCGCTTTCACCGCCGCGATCGCCGCCGCCGGAGTGTCCGAAGAGGACGAACGCTACGCCGGAATGCTCGACTACGTCCGGGAAACCATGGGCCAGTCGAAGATCACCGTGTTCCGCGCGCTGCTCGGCGACGAAGACCTCGCCCAACGCGCGAACGCCGAATTCGAAGGCTCGTACGGACGTCTGGTCGCGGCGGGGGAGTGCAAGCCGATCCCCGGCGCCGAGGAAACCATCCGCGGCCTGCGGGAGAAGGGCGTCCGCGTCGCGCTGACCACCGGTTTCGCGCCCACGACTCAGCGCGCGCTGCTGGACGCGCTCGGCTGGCACGACCTCGCCGACCTCGCGCTCGCGCCCGGCGACGGCGTGCGCGGCCGTCCGTATCCCGACTTGATCCTCGCTGTCGCGCTGAAGCTGCAGGTCACCGACGTCCGCAACATCGCGGTGGTCGGCGACACCCCCACTGATGTCCGCACCGGCCTCGCCGCCGGTGCCGGAATCGTCGCCGGAGTGCTCACCGGTGCCGGCAACCGCGGCGAACTGGAAGCCGCGCACGCCACCCACGTTCTCGAATCCGTCTCCGCCCTCCCCGCCGTGCTCGATCTTGAAGGAGCCACCCAGTCATGAGAATCCGGAAAGCGACCGTCGTCGCTCTCGTCGCGACCCTCGCCGGCCTGCTGTCCGCGTGCGGCGGCACGGCGGGCGGCGCGTCCGGCGACCAGACCGTCACCGTGTACACCGCGGATGGCCTCGAAGACTGGTACAACGCCCGGTTCGCGGAGTTCAAGCAGCAGACCGGGATCACCGTACAGGCGGTCACCGCCGGTTCCGCCGAGGTCGTTTCGCGCGTGGGCAAGGAAAAGGCCAACACTCAGGCCGACGTCCTCGTGACGCTCCCGCCGTTCGTGCAGCAGGCGGCGAAGGAAGGCCTGCTCGCGACGTCCGTGCCGAAGGGCGTCGACCAGGTTCCGGCCGCGCAGAAGGACCCGCAGGGCCGCTACTACGCGCTGATGAACAACTACCTCAGCTTCATCTACAACCCGCAGCAGGCGAACCCGGCCCCGAAGAGCTGGAACGACCTGCTCGACCCGAAGTACAAGGGCAAACTCCAGTACTCGACGCCCGGCGAGGCCGGCGACGGCACCGCGGTGCTGCTGCAGGCCCAGCACGTGTTCGGCGACCAGGGCGCGCTCGAATACCTCGGCAAGCTGCAGGCGAACAACGTCGGGCCGTCGTCGTCCACCGGCAAGCTGCAGCCGAAGGTCGCGAAGGGCGAGGTGCTCGTCGCCAACGGAGACCTGCAGATGAACCTCGCGGAGATCGACAAGAGCGGCGGGTTCTCGGTGTTCTTCCCGGCCGACGCGCAGGGAAAGCGTTCCACCTTCGCGCTGCCGTACTTCGCCGGTCTGGTCAACAACGCGCCGCACGCGGACAATGCCCGCAAGCTGCTCGACTTCCTGTTCTCGCCGGAAACCCAGGCGAAGGCCAGCGACGCGTACGGCATTCCGGCCCGCTCCGACGTCAAACCGCAGGGGCCGAAGGCGGAGAAAATCACCGCCGCGATGTCCGGAGTGGACATTTGGACGCCGGACTGGAACTCCGTCCTCGGCCGTCTCGACGCCGACCTCGCCGCGTACCGGAAGGCCACCGGACAGTGACTCCGGCAGTAGAGTTCCGCGGCGTATCCGTCCACTTCGGAGCGACGCAAGCGCTTGCCCCGCTGGATCTCTCGGTAGCGCGCGGCGAAACACTGGCGCTGCTGGGGCCGTCCGGCTCCGGCAAGTCGACCGCGCTCAAGGCGCTCGCCGGGTTCCTCCGGCCGAGCGCCGGACGGGTGCTGCTCGACGGCCAGGACGTCACCGATCTGCCGCCGCACCGGCGCGGGCTCGGCGTGGTGGTGCAGAGTTATGCGCTCTTCCCGCACCAGCGGGTCGCCGACAATGTCGCGTTTGGACTGAAAGCGCGCAAGATGCGCCGCGCGGACGTGACGAAGCGCGTCGGCGAGGTGCTGGAACTAGTGGGGATGAGCGAGTACGCGCGTCGCTATCCGCGGGAGCTGTCTGGCGGGCAGCAGCAACGGGTCGCGTTGGCGCGGGCGCTGGCGATCCGGCCGAACGTGCTGCTGCTTGACGAGCCACTGTCCGCATTGGACGCTGCGCTGCGCGAGGACATGGTCGCGGAACTCCTGCGGCTGCGCGCCGAATTGCCGGATACCACGCTGATCTACGTCACCCACGACCAGAGCGAAGCTCTCGCGCTCGCCGACCGGATCGCCGTGCTGCGTGACTCGCGGCTCGTCGAACTCGGTCCGTGCGAACAGCTTTACCGCCGTCCGGCTACCGAGTTCACCGCGAGTTTCCTCGGCGCGGCGAACCTGATCCCGGTCGAATTGGTGCGCGCGGACGGCTCGGTCGCGACAGTCCGGCTGGCCGGGCGTGAGCTGTCCGCCGAACCGTCTGGCACGCTCCAGCCGGAGCGGCCGGTGGCGCTCGGCGTGCGGCCGCACCGGATTTCGGTCGGCGAGCCCGGACCGGACACCTTTCCGGCGCTCGTGCGCGGCGTGCAGTGGCGCGGCTCCGGGTACCGGCTCGATCTGCGGCTCACCGACGAGGTCTGCGACATCCGCGCCGAGGTCCCGGACAGTCCGGTGCTGCCCGCAGTCGGCGACCGCGTCGGAGTGTCCATTCCGGACGGTTGCCCGCTGGTGGGGGTGGGCGGATGACCGGCCTCGCGCTCGGCACCGCCGCGCTCGCCCCGGCCCGTCGCGGCACGCGGCCCCGCCGGCACCGGATCGGCTGGCTGCTCCCGCCCGCGATCGTGGTCGCCGGGTTCTTCGGCTACCCGCTCGTGTTGGTGATTCTGCAGTCGTTCACCGCGCAGGACGGCAGTTTCGGGCTTTCGGTATGGGCGCAAGTGCTGTCGTCGCCCGAGTTTGGCCGTGCGGTGTGGCAGACGGTGTTGCTGGCCTTGGGGTCCACCGTCGGCTGTGTGCTGCTCGGCGGGTTTCTCGCGCTGGTTGTCGCGTTCGTCCCGTTTCCCGGGGCGACGCTGCTGGCCCGGCTGGTCGACACGGTGCTGGCGTTCCCGTCGTTCCTGATCGCGCTGGCCTTCACGTTCCTTTACGGCGGCGCGGGAGTCTTTGGCACCGCAGGGTTTCTGTACTCACCATGGGGTGTGCTGCTCGCTGAGATCACCTTCTACACGCCGTTCGTGATGCGGCCCGCACTCGCCGCGTTCAGCCAAGTTCCGTCGGCGCAACTGGACGTGGCGGCGAGTCTCGGCGCGCGGCCGGGCCGGGTGCTGTGGCGGGTCGTGCTGCCGGAAGCGCTGCCGTCGCTCGCGTCCGGTGCGTGTCTGGTGCTGCTGTTGACGATGAACGAGTTCGGCATTGTGCTGTTCCTCGGTGCCAAGGGCGTCTCGACGTTGCCGATGCTGGTGTACGGCAAGGGAATCGTCACGTTCGACTTCCCGGCCGCGTCGGTGGTCGCGGTGGTGAACGTGGTGTTGTCGCTGGTGCTCTACACGGTTTACCGGCGAGTGGTCGGGAGGGGAGGCCGTCGTGCTGCTGTGGACGCGGCGTAGCCGGTTGCTGGTGTGGCTGGTGTTCGGCGTGGTTTTCCTCGGCGTGGTGGCCGCGCCGCTGGTGATGATCGTGCTGGCGTCGTTCGCCGGGAGCTGGACAGGCGTGCTGCCGAGCGGGCTCACCGGGGCGCATTACGCCGAGGCGCTGTCCGGCGAGACGTTCGCGAGCCTGTCGGTGAGCGTGCAGACCGGCGTGATCACGTCGCTGGTCTCGGTGCTGATCGGGACCTGGGCCGCGCTGGCCGTCGACCACGCGCCGCCGCGGCTGCGCCGGATCGCGGATTCGCTGTTCCACCTGCCGATCGCGGTGCCGTCGGTGGTGCTGGGGCTGGCGTTGCTCGTGGCGTTCAGCCGTCCGCCGGTGGCGTTCAACGGCACGCGCTGGATCGTCCTCGCCGGACACCTGATGATCCTGCTGCCCTTCGCGTACAGCACGGTTTCCGCCGCGCTGCAACGCGTTGACCCGCTGCTCGCGCAGGCCGCGGCGAGTCTCGGCGCGCGTCCGTTGCGGGTGTTGCTGCGAGTCCGGTTGCCGGTGCTGCTGCCCGCGATGTCAGCTTCGGCCGGTTTGGCGCTGGCGATGTCGATGGGCGAATTGGGCGCGACGATGATGCTGTACCCGCCGGACTGGCGGACGCTCCCCGCGACCATTTTCTCCCTCACCGACCGGGGACAGGTGTTTCTCGCGTCGGCGAGCACGGTGCTGTTGCTGGTGGTGACGCTGGCCGGGGTGGTGCTGCTGGGGCTGGTGCGGGGGAAGGCTTCCGCCCGGTGAAATAGTTTTCGCGCGCCGGTGCAACCTCCGGGTCCTCGATTCCGTCCGCGATACATGCGGACTACAGGGAAAATCGTGGGAGCGAGCGCGCTGCTGCTGACGGTCGCGGCGTGCGGAAGCAACGGGACTACCGCCGCGCCGGTTTCCTCTTCCGGCTCGGCGTCCAGTCCGGTGTCGGTTTCCTCGCCGCCACCGACCTCTTCTTCGCCGTCGGTCGCGCCGCCGCCGGCGTCGGGGCCGCCGAAGAGCCGTCCTACGCAGGGCGTGCCGCCTGGGGATACCGCGCCTGCTGCTGGGCAGATCAATGCTTCGGCGCTTCCTGCTGGGTACCCGCACGACGTCACGCTCGCTGAGGGTGGTTCGGTGGTGGTGATCCAGGCTGAAGAGGGCGGCTGCGACAAGCTCAGTGCGAAGGCAGGGGAGCAGACGGCTGCTCAGGTTGTCGTGCTCGTGACGATTACCAAGGCCCCGCACGGGCAGATGTGCCCGATGCATGTGCGGGAGATTTCGTTGCCGGTCCGGCTTGCCGCGCCCCTGGGCGGGCGGGAATTGGTGTTGAAGCCGGGTCCGTGAAGATCGGGTGCAACCCCTCGGGGCGGTCGATCCGTCCAGGGATCATGAGGTACTCGACGAAGCTGATCGGAACGACACGACTGGCGGGCGCGGCACTGGTGCTCACGATGGCGGCCGCGTGCGGCAGTCCGACGAGCATGGCGAACGCACCGGCGTCCGGGACCGAGACCGCGCCGCCGAGCGGCAGCGCCGGCACCTCGACCTCGGTGCCGCCGCCGGGCAAACCCCAGTTCGACCCTCCGCAAGGGGCCCAGCGGGTGCCGGACAACCGGGTGGACGGGGCGGCGTTGCCCAAGACGTTCCCCAAGGAGGTCTATTCGGACAACGGGGGGACGGTTTTGGTGGTGCGGGCTGAGGAAGGGGGGTGTGGGCATGCGCTCGGGGAGGCTGTTGAGCAGAGTGCCCAGAAGGTGGTGGTGGATTTGAGCGAGACCAAGGCGCAGACCGGGCAGATGTGCACGATGGACTTGCGGCATCCGGTGATTTCGGTGGCGTTGGGAGCGCCGTTGGGGGAGAGGACTGTGGTTTTGAAGCAGTCCGCTCCTCGGTGACCGTGCTGCCGGATGACTTCGTCGGGGGGTTATCCGGGGGCGGCTCGTCGCCTGGCGGCGACATTGCTTGTGAGCGGTGCGGTGGGGCACCCCGAAGCTGATTGTGACTACGGCGCGGAGGTGCTTGTCAAGGCGGGAAAGATGCCTTGACAAGCACCT
>NZ_JBEXMH010000119.1:0-15836 GCF_040610415.1 Amycolatopsis sp. NPDC004079
GGTGCTTGTCAAGGCGGGAAAGATGCCTTGACAAGCACCCCCGCGCCGCGTTTTTGGCTTCGTATCGGGGTGCGGGGGGTGTGGCTGCCTTGGTCTGGGTGCATCGGCTGCGGTTGGGTGGGTGGTCGGGGCTAGCGCCCAATGTGGCATTGGGTGCATGTGACGCACCGAATGCCACATTGGGTGCGTGGGATGCACCGAATGCCACGTTGGGTGCGTCTGGCGCACCCAATGTGGCGTTGGGGCGTATCTCGGCGGCGGCGAGCGAAGCGGGTGGGCTGTGAAGGGCTCCTTGAGGGAATCTGAGGCTGTGAAGGGGTCCCTCACGAACATCGGCGGGTCGTGAGGGGAACCCTGAGGGACTCTGGGTCCGTGAGGGTTCCCCTCACGGACGTTCGGCAGAGCGGGGGCGGGAGGAGGGCAGGCAACAGCCATTTCACTGCGGCCTGGGCAGACTCTCCCTAGGCTTGGGTATCGTCCACCACCAGCCGTACTGAACCGCTTCCCGGGGAATGATGACCGACCAGCCGAACGCTAATCCTGACCAGTCCGGTGCCGTCGGAACGGACCGGTTGGGTCCTCGGCCGCTTGAGCGGCCCGCGGTGGATCAGCAGCAGGCGGCTGTCTTCGGGCGTCCGCACGGGGTCGAGGGGGCGTTCGACAAGCTTTACACCCCGCCGCCTAACGGGAACGGGCAGCAGAAGCTCAGTCTCGCGCCGCCGACGCCGGAATCTCTGGCGGAGGCGTTCAGCAGGCCTGCTGGGGCCGAGGGCGTGCGGTTGCAGCGGCCGCTCGAGGCGTCCGGGGAGAACGGCGCCGCGGAAGATCCGTTGTGGACTGACACCAGCGATCCTTGGCGGGATCCGGCGGCTGGGGCCGTGCTAGCTGGGCCCGCGGTGGTTCCGGAGGACGAAGAGGGCGAGAAACCGAAGCTGCCCAGCGGTGCCCAGTTGAGCTTGCCTGAGGTGCTGTTCGGGCGGCGGGTGCAGCCGAAGGCGTTGGCGTTGCTGGGGGTCGTCGCGTTGGTGATCGGCGCGGTCGGCGGGCTGGTCGGCTGGTGGGTCGGGGATACCGGGTCCTCGTTGACCGGCAGCGCCACGATTTCCGAGGCGGAGGCGGCCAAGGAGCGGCCGCCGGGGTCGCTCGCGGACATCGCGCGGCGGGTGGCGCCCGCGGTGGTTTCGCTCGAGGTGGTCAAGCCCGGGGCGGACAGCGGCGAGCAGGGTTCCGGCGTGGTGATCGATCCGCAGGGATACATCCTCACGAACGAGCACGTGGTCGCGACCGCGGTCGGCGACGCGGCTACGAAGATCACGGCGGTGTTCAACGACGGGACCCGCACCGAGGCCAAGGTCGTCGGCGCGGATCAGAAAACCGACCTCGCCGTGGTGAAGGTCAATGTCACGAACCCGGTCGTGATGCAGGTCGGCAAATCGTCCGATCTGCAGGTCGGGGACGCGGTGATCGCGGTCGGATCGCCGCTGGCGCTGCAGAACTCGATCACCTCCGGCATCGTCAGCGCGCTCGACCGGCCGGTCACCGCGGGCGGCGACAACGGGGCGGCTCCGGTCACCTACTCCGCCATCCAGACCGACGCCGCGATCAACCACGGCAACTCGGGCGGGGCGCTCGTCGACTCGAGGGGCGCGCTGGTCGGGATCAACTCCGCGATCCGCTCGTCCAGCTCCGACGGCGGCAGCATCGGCATCGGGTTCGCCATTCCCAGCGACTACGCCATCAAGATCGCCAAGGCGCTGATCAAGGACGGCAAGGTCAAGCACGCCGACATCGGGATCAACGCGGCCTCGACGGTCGCCGGTTCGTCGACGATGGGCGCGCAGGTCCGCAACGTCGCCCCGGGCGGTCCGGCCGCGGGCGCCGGGATCAAGGAAGGCGACGTGATCACCAAGATCGGCGACCACGTCGTGCGCGACTCCGCCGAGCTGACCGTCGCGGTGCGCAGCCACGACCCCGGCCAGGTGGTTCCGGTGCAGCTGGCCCGCGACGGCGCGCTGCTCGTGGTGGACGTCACGCTCGGGTCGGACTGACACCCGTTCTTAAGCTGCGTGCGACGTTCGGGCCTGCCGGGGTGCGAAACGGCCCGGGTAGTCTTGGGCGGGGCAGCACCGAGCGGAGGTTTCACGGGTGTTCGACAGTGTCGGCTGGGGCGAGATCCTCGTGCTCATCATCGCCGGGCTTTTCATCCTCGGGCCCGAACGGCTGCCCGAAGCGGCGGCCTGGATGGCGAAGAGCGTCCGCAAGGCCCGCGACTTCGCGACCGGCGCGCGCGAGCAGTTGCGCGAGGAGATGGGCCCGGAGTTCGACCAGCTGCGCAAACCCCTCGAAGATCTGCGCGGCCTGCGCAATCTGGATCCGAAGCGGGTGGTGTCGCAGCATTTGTTCGACGGGGATTCGGATCCGCTGGGGTTGAACGGGTTCAAGAACGAGCTGAACGGCTCGAACGGGAACGGGTCGAGCGCGGCGCCGACGATCAAGCCGCAGACCGCGCTCCCGCAGCCGGAGCCGTTGAAGCCGGGCGAGCGTCCGCCGGTCGACCCGGACGCCACCTGATCCTCGTGCGCCGATCCCGGTGAGAACCGTGATCGCCACTCACGACCGGCGCACGCCGCTCGGTACGCGGCGATCCCGGTGCGAACCGACTGGCCAAGCCGACGCGCGACGCGCTGATCAGGCTGGGTAGCCTCAGGAGCATCAGCTCAACCGACCCTGGAGGTTCCCGATATGTCACGCCGTGCGGCTGCGCTGGCCGGAACGATCGCTGCGGCCGCCTTCGCCGTCGCCGGGTGCAGTGCCGACGACGAGCCCAGCACCAAAGCGCCCGCCACCTACACCTCGGTGCCCGCTCCGGCGATGCCGTCCGGATCGGTGGCTCCGTCCAGTGCCCCGGCGAGCGAGAACGGCAGTGCCACCGGTGAGCAGCCGAACGTCAAGCGCGGCGCGGAGACTGGCGAGGCAGGCGTTGACGTGCTGGTCACCGTCGCCTACCAGGGCGGGAAGGTCACGCCGCCGGCCGGGGTCGTCGACGTCAAGGTCGGCAACAAGGTCAAGATCAAGGTGACGTCCGACCAGTCGCAGAACATCGACGTCCAGGACCTGCCGGACAAGTCGGCCGACGTGTCCGCGAAGAAGCCCGAGGACATCGACTGGACCGTGACGAAGCCGGGCGACACCAAGGTGACGCTTCGCGAGTCCGGCGCCCTCCTGGTGACCGTGCACGCCTCCTAAGCGCAACAAAAAAGAGGCGTGCACCCGCGAAAGGGTGCACGCCTCTTTTGCTTGAAAGGGTCAGCGACCGGCGGGGCTCACGTTCAGCATCATCCCGGCCAACCCGCGCGCCCGGACCGACAGCTGCTTCGCCGCGTCCTTCAGCACCAGCGACGCCGGGGCATCCGGATCGGACAGCACGATCGGCGTGCCCTCGTCGCCCTGTTCGCGCAGGCGCGGGTCGAGCGGGACCTGGCCCAGCAGCGGCACCGTCGAACCCACCGACTTCGACAGCGAATCCGCCACGGTCTGGCCGCCGCCCGCGCCGAAGACCTCGATGCGTTCGCCGGTCGGGGTTTCCAGCCACGACATGTTCTCGATCACGCCCGCGACGCGCTGCCGCGTCTGCATCGCGATCGCGCCCGCGCGCTCGGCCACCTCGGCGGCGGCCTGCTGCGGCGTGGTCACCACGAGGATTTCCGCGTTCGGGATCAGCTGCGCCACCGAAATCGCGATGTCGCCGGTGCCCGGCGGCAGGTCCAGCAGCAGGATGTCCAGGTCGCCCCAGAACACGTCGGCCAGGAACTGCTGCAGCGCGCGGTGCAGCATCGGGCCGCGCCACACGACGGGGGTGTTGCCCGGCGTGAACATGCCGATCGAGATCACCTTCACGCCGTGCGCCTGCGGCGGCATGATCATCGTGTCGACCTTGGTCGGCTTCTCGCGCGCGCCCAGCATGCGCGGCACCGAGTGGCCGTAGATGTCCGCGTCCACCACGCCGACCGACAGCCCGCGCTCGGCCATCGCCACGGCCAGGTTCACCGTCACCGACGATTTGCCGACGCCGCCCTTGCCGGACGCCACGCAGTAGACCCGCGTCATCGAACCCGGCTGCGCGAACGGGATCACCGGCTCGGCCGCGTCGCCGCGCAGCGATTTGCGCAGCTCGGTGCGCTGTTCGTCGCTCATCACGTCCAGCTCGACCCGCACGTCGGCGACGCCGGGGAGCTTCGAGACGGCCTTCTTCGTGTCCGCGGTCAGCGTCGCCTTCAGCGGGCAGCCCGCGACCGTGAGGTAGATCCCGACGTCGACCACCCCGTCGTCGCCGACCGCCACGTCCTTGACCATGCCGAGGTCGGTGATCGGTTTCTTGATTTCCGGGTCGTACACGTCCTTCAGCGCGGTGCGGACGTCGTCGACGCTGGGGAGCTGCTGTGTACCAGTCACGCTTCCATCGTACGTACTGCCCAGTTCAGCTTTGCTTGGCCTTGCGCGGCTTGGAGTCCACGTCGAGATCGTCGCGCAGCCGGTCGAGTTCGCTGCGCAGGTAGTCGCGGGTGGCGACCTCGCCGACCGCCAGCCGCAGCGCGGCCAGCTCGCGCGCGAGGTACTCGGTGTCCGCCTTGGTCTGCGCGGCGCGCGTGCGGTCCTCCTCCAGCGACACGCGGTCCCGGTCGTCCTGGCGGTTCTGCGCGAGCAGGATCAGCGGCGCGGCGTACGCGGCCTGCGTCGAGAACGCCAGGTTGAGCAGGATGAACGGGTACGGGTCCCACTGCAGCGACAACGCGGTCAGGTTCAGCACGATCCAGACGACCACGATGAGCGTCTGCCAGAACAGGTACTTCCCGGTGCCGAGGAACCGCGCGATCCGCTCGGTGAACCGGCCGAAGGTGTCCGGGTCGATGTTCAGCCGCAGGCGGGCCTGGCCGCGCGGCTGGTCGAGCCGGCGGCCGGAGCCGAGTTCAGGCACGTTCGGCCTCCTCTAGATCAGCACCGTCCGCCACGTCGTGCAGTCCGGTTTCGCGCCAGTCGTCGGGCAGCAGATGGTCGAGCACGTCGTCGACGGTGACGGCGCCGAGCAGGTGGTCCTCGGCGTCGACGACCGGGCCGCACGCCAGGTTGTACGCCGCGAAATACCGGGTGACCTCGGCCAGCGTCGCCTCCGGGCGCAACGCGGTGAGGTCGGTGTCCACCGCACTCGCGACCAGTTCGGCGGGCGGTTCGCGCAGCAGCCGCTGGAAATGCACGACGCCGACGAACCGGCCGGTCGGCGTTTCGGTCGGCGGTCGGCACACGAACACCATGCTGGCGAGCGCGGCGGGGAGTTCGGCGTTGCGGATGTGCGCCAGCGCCTCGGCGATCGTCGCGTCCGGCGTCAGCACCACCGGTTCCGGCGTCATCAGTCCGCCCGCGGTGTCCGACGAATACGCCAGCAACCGTTTGACCGGCGCGGATTCCTCCGGCTCCATCAGTTCCAGCAGCCGGCTCTGCTCGGCCGGGGCGAGTTCGGCGAGCAGGTCGGCGGCGTCGTCCGGGTTCATCGCCTCGAGGATGTCGGCGGCGCGCTCCTCGGCGAGGTAGGCCAGCAGTTCCTTCTGGTCGTCCTCGGGAAGCTCCTCGATGACGTCCGCGAGCCGCTCGTCGTCCATCGCGTCGGCGACCTCGTGGCGACGCTTGATCGGCAGGTCGCGCAGCGTCGCGGCGACGTCGACCGCGCGCATCGTGTCGAACAGCATCAGCAGCTGGCCCGCGCCTTGGGGCTGTCCGGTCAGGTCGGTGAGCCCGAGCCCGGAGACCTCGCTCCACGGCAGGACCTGCATCGCGGCGCGCCGCCGGCCGAGCGCCAGCCGGGTCGAGCGCTCGCGGACGGCGAGCTTCGCCAGCACCCAGTCCCGCGTGCGGGTCGGCTCCATCGCCGCGTCCACCACCGTCACCCGGGTTTCCGCGCCGGTGAGCGTCGCGTGCGCGTCGAGAAGCTGCCCGCACACCAGGACTTCGTTGGGCCGCTGGTGGAAATGCCGCATGTTGACCGAACCAGTGGCGAGCGTCACGGCGTTCGGTTCGATCGAGGTGACCCGCAGCATGGGGACGAACACCCGCCGCCGGGTCGCCAGCTCCACGACCATGCCGAGGATCCGCGGCGGCTGCTGGTCGAGCCGCAGGCCAGCGACTACGTCGCGGACCTTGCCGATCGATTCCCCGTCAGGCCCGAATACCGGCAGACCGGCGAGCTGTGCTGCGTAAACCCGGTTTGTGCCTGCCATGGCGCCGACACTATCGGCTGCCGCCGGTGCGCGCTCGTGCCGCGACTCGGCGAATTCTCAGCTAAGCAGCGCCCATCGGGTCAGCGCGGGGAGCTCCTCGGCGGACGGGCCGTCGTCGTCCTCGTCCAAACCGCCGAAATCGACCAGATCCTGGGCGTGCCACAGCCGGTTCTGCACCGCCCGGACGAGCGTCCACGCCTTGGCGCGGTCGCGGTCCAGACCGCTCGCGGCGAGCTTCGAGTCCAGTGTGGATTCACTGAACCGGTTCCACAGCAACGAAAGCGCGCCGTATTCGAGGTCGCCGGCGAGCGGCTTCGGGTCGATCACCAGCCACGGTTCGCGGGTGCCGGACAGCACGTTCTCGTAATGCAGGTCCTCGTTCACCAGTGCGTTGCCTGATTCCGGGCCGAGGTCGCGGCACACCGCCAAGGCCGCGTCCAGTTCGCGGCGGGGGAGTGGTTCGCCCAGTTCCCGCCAGGACTTCGGCAGTTCTTCGAGCAGGTCCTCGGCGATTCCGGACAGCGTGCGGGTGAGTTCGGCGGGCGCGGGCACGGCGAGCCGCCGGGCGAGTTCGCTGATGATCTCGACGGCGGGCAGCAACGGTTCGCCGTCGAGCGTGCGGCTGTCGTCGAGCCGCTCCAGCAGCATCGCGCCGTCCTCGGGCGCGGACTCGTGCAGCAGCACCGATCCTCGACCGGCCCATGTGGACAGTGCGAGCGGTTCGTCGCGCGATTCCTCTTCCACCCAGCCGAGTTTGAGCACGACGCGGGAGCCGTCCGCGCGCCGGGCGGGCTGGACGACGCCGACGTAGCCGTGCCGGGCGGTGTCCTCGAACTCCAGCTCCCACTTCCGGGCGTACCGCTGCGCGAGCGAGGGCAGCGATGCGAGCCACGGGACGGCTTCCGGACCGAGGACCTTGGGGGCGCGTTCGGCGAAGGCGGGCGGGATTTCCAAAACGGTCACAACGCCCATCCTGGTCGGCCGCGCAAGCCGTTTCCGGGGTCGTCTTCCGCGCGTACAGTGGGTGGGCAAAGGGTTTGGCGAACCCGGGAGCTGCCATGATCGTCGAGATTGTCAGCGCGGTGGTCGTCGCGGGCGGGGTGTGGCTCGCTTCCGCGGTGCGCGTGGTGAAACAGTACGAACGCGGGCTGGTGTTCCGTTTCGGCCGGGTGCGCTCGCGGGTCCGCGACCCCGGGCTCGCGCTGCTGCTGCCGCTGGCCGACCGCATGCAGAAGGTGAACATGCAGGTCGTGACGTTGCCGGTGCCCGCACAGGACGGCATCACCCGCGACAACGTCACGGTCCGGGTGGACGCGGTCGTGTACTTCAAGGTGGTCGACCCGGTGCTGGCCGCGGTCCACGTGCAGGACTACCGGACGGCGATCGGCCAGGTCGCGCAGACGTCGCTGCGGTCCATCATCGGCAAGAGCGACCTCGACGACCTGCTGTCGAACCGCGAACGGCTCAACGAGGGCCTCGAGTTGATGATCGACAGCCCGGCGCTGGACTGGGGCATCCACATCGACCGGGTCGAGATCAAGGACGTCGCGCTGCCGGAGTCGATGAAGCGCTCGATGTCGCGCCAGGCCGAGGCCGAACGCGAACGCCGCGCCCGGGTGATCTCCGCGGACGGCGAACTGCAGGCGTCGCACAAGCTCGCCCAGGCCGCCGCGACGATGGCGGACACCCCGGCGGCGCTGCAATTGCGCCTGCTGGAGACAGTGGTGCAGGTGTCGGCGGAGAAGAACTCGACGCTCGTGCTGCCGTTCCCGGTGGAACTGCTGCGGTTCCTGGACGCGCGGACCGATCCTCCGGCGAAACCGGCCGCGAAACCGCCGGAGCCGCGGGCGTCAGCGGAGTCCGTGGAGTCTGCGGAGTCGGCGGAACAGGTCGGCAACGGGCAGGTCGCCCCGCCCGAGGGCGAGGCGAGCGACGTGCCGGATCAGCGGTCGAGGTAGCCGTTCATGCCGAGGACCGTCAGCGTCACGAAGAAGCCGACCCACAGCGCGACCGCGACGTAACCGAGCACGACGGCCGAGAGCGCCATGGTGCGTCCGCCCGCTTCGTTGCGGCTGGCCTTGGACAGCGCGACGTGCCCCATCGCGAGCCCGGGGACCGCGAGGACGCACGTCGCCAGGCCGAGCAGCGAGCACACCAGCGCGCCGGTCGCGAGCCCGGTGTCGGTGTTGTTCGCGGCGTACGGCTGGTAGGGCGCGCCGTACGGCGGCGGAGCCGGGAAGGCGTGGTACGCGGGCGGCGGCGCGAACGGATCCGGTTGCGCCGCAACGGGATACGGAGACGCGAGCGGTTGCGCGGCGGGAGCCGGTTGGTCGCCGGGCAGCTGCGCGACCGGGCCGGGGTCGGGCGCGGTCCAGCCCGGCGGGGGAACCAGCGGGTCAGCCTCCGAAGTGGACGGGACGGCGTCCGCCGGGGCCTCGTACGGCGTCGGGTCGGCGGTGGCCGGCGGCTCGTACGGAGCGGGGTCCGCGGTCGGCGGCGGTTCGTACGACGCCGGGTCGCGGTCGGACGGAGTGGTCATCGGGGCTCCCTCGAGGTGCCGGGTTCGAAGGACGACGCTACCGGGAATCGCGGCGGCATCAGCCGAAAACTCCGGACTGGACCAGCGCGTGCACGATCAGCGGAATGGCGATGCCCCAGACGATCAGCGCGGCGTAGCCGATCACGAAACCGGCGACCGCCAGCGCGCCGCCCGTGCCGCGACCGCGGCGGGCCCGGTGGAACGCGATGTGCCCCATCACGATCCCCGCGACGGCCATCGGCGCGCACAGCACGAACCCGGCGATGGAGCACACCAGCGACCCGAGCGCGAGCCCCGCGCCCGGCGGCGGGCCTTGCGGCGGATAGGGCTGGTGCTCATACGACGGGTGCGTGTAGCCGTCGCGCCCGGCTGGCTCGTCCCGGTCGTCGCTGGCCTCGCTCATCGGGATCCTTCTCGCGGTTTCGGGTGGATCAGCACCTTATCCGCACCTTAACGGGGGAAACCGGGGCCTGGCGTGAGCACCCTCATAGCCGCTGGGGCGCGAACCAGTCATACTCCCCGGTAACCCCAGCGCCGGGAGCCGGCGTCGCCCGCAGTGAGGAGCTGAGCTCATGGCCCGTCTCGCCCGGACCGCCGGCCTGACCGATGTGCAGCAGGAGATTCTGTCCACGGTTCGCTCGTTCGTGGACAAGGAGATCATCCCGCACGCGCAGGCGCTGGAGCACGCCGACGAGTACCCGGCGGAGATCGTCGAGGGCATGAAGGAGATGGGCCTGTTCGGGCTCACCATCCCGGAGGAGTACGGCGGCCTCGGCGAATCGCTGCTCACCTACGCGCTCGTGGTCGAGGAGATCGCGCGCGGCTGGATGAGCGTGTCCGGCGTGATCAACACGCACTTCATCGTGGCGCACATGATCAAGCAGCACGGTACCGAAGCGCAGAAGCAGCACTTCCTGCCCCGGATGGCGACCGGCGAGGTCCGCGGCTCGTTCTCGATGTCGGAGCCGGACCTCGGCTCGGACGTCGCGGCGATCAAGACCCGCGCCAAGCGCGAGGGCGACGACTACGTCATCGACGGCGCGAAGATGTGGCTGACCAACGGCGGTTCGTCGAACCTGATCGCGCTGCTGGTGAAGACCGACGAGGGCGCGGAGAAGGCGCACCAGAACCTCACGACGTTCCTGGTCGAGAAGCCGTCCGGGTTCGGCGAGGTGCTTCCGGGCCTGACGATTCCGGGCAAGATCGACAAAATGGGCTACAAGGGCGTCGACACCACCGAAGCGGTGTTCGACGGCTTCAAGATCGGTGCCGACAAGGTCCTTGGCGAGGCTCCGGGCAAGGGCTTCTCGTACATGATGGACGGTGTCGAGGTCGGCCGCGTGAACGTCGCGGCGCGCGCGTGCGGGATCGCGATCCGGTCCTTCGAGCTGGCGATCGCTTACGCCCAGCAGCGCACCACCTTCGGCAAGCCGATCGCGCAGCACCAGGCGATCGCGTTCAAGCTCGCGGAGATGGCGACCAAGGTCGAGGCCGCGCACCTGATGATGGTCAACGCCGCGCGGCTCAAGGATTCCGGCGCCCGCAACGACGTCGAGGCCGGGATGGCGAAGCTGATCGCCAGCGAGTACTGCGCCGAGGTGACCCAGGAAGCGTTCCGGATCCACGGCGGTTACGGCTACTCCAAGGAATACGAGATCGAGCGCCTGATGCGCGAAGCCCCGTTCCTGCTGATCGGCGAAGGTACCAGCGAAATCCAGAAAACCATCATCAGCCGCGGCCTGCTGCGGGATTACAAAGCCTGACCCGCGGCTCGCCGGAGTTCGCGCGCTCCGCCGGTTCTTGACAAGATGGAGCCCTCGAACTCCGGACGAGTGCGCAGGTGATGATGGTGAGCAGTCCCTTTGGTGGCGGGCAGGGCCAGGCCGGGCTGCCGCGGCTCCCGACCCCGCCCACCGGCTGGCCGATCGGGTCGTACACGACCTACGGCGAGGCGCAGCAGGCGGTCGATTTCCTGGCGGAAAGCGAGTTCGCGGTCACCGACGTGACGATCGTCGGCGTCGACCTGATGCTGGTCGAACGCGTCATCGGACGGCTGTCGTGGGGCCGGGTGCTCGCCGCGGGCGCGATGTCGGGCGCGTGGTTCGGCCTGTTCGCCGGGCTGCTGCTGGGGATGTTCGTCAACCAGGGCGGATTCACGCTGCAGCTGCTGACCGGGCTGGTGCTCGGTGTCCTGTCCGGGCTGGCGTTCTCGGCGATCGGATACCGCACGTCGCGCGGGCGCAGGGATTTCTCGTCGGCGAGCCAGCTCGTCGCGGGCCGGTACGACGTGCTGTGCCAGCCGCGCAGCGCGGAGCAGGGGCGCGAGCTGCTCGCGAAGCTGGCGTTGCGGCCACCGCCTCTTGCCTCGTGACTGTTTATGCCGGTTCTCACCGGGATTGCCACTCACGAGGTCCGCTGCCCGCCACGGCGTAAATACCCACGGGACTTTTTCACCCGTCTTTCCGATGGTTCGCGCGCACCTGGCTGAATCGTTACCGACCCTGCTTGCGGCGGGTGATCGCCGGGCATAGGTTGTCCGACACCGGTTGGCCGGTCGTGTCCTCCAGCGCGGCCTGCCGGCAACTGGCACGTCGGGGTGCTGGCTCGGGTCCGCCTCGTCGCGGCGTGCTGTCTGGGGGCGGCGCCGGACGGTGCCGTGTGCACACGCGAGGAGGCTTGGATGGGGAAGAAACGGCCCAGCGGAAAGAAACGAGGACCTACCCGCGCGGCGGCACTGCTCGCCGCGGGCTTGATGACCAGCGGCCTGGCGGCAGGCTGCGGAACGGCTTCCGGGACGACGATCAACGTCTACTACTCCCCGGAGGACCATTTCCAGACGGTCGTCGACAACTGCAACAAGGCCGCCGCCGGGCGGTACCGGATCGTCTACAACAAGCTCCAGCGCGGTTCGGACGACCAGCGGATCCAGATGGCGCGCCGGCTCGCCGCGGGCGACACGTCGATGGACGTGCTCGGCCTCGACGTCACCTGGGTCTCCGAGTTCGCCGAGGCGGGCTGGGTCGACGAGTGGACCGGGCAGAACAAGACGGCCGCGTCCGAGGGCGTGCTGCAAGGGCCGCTGGAAACCGCTACGTACCAAGGAAAGCTCTACGCGGCGCCGAAGAACACCAACGTGCAATTGCTCTGGTACGACGACCGCATCACCCCGACCCCGCCCAAGACGTGGGACGAGATGATGCAGATGTCGCAGCAGCTCAAGAGCCAGCACAAGCCGTATTCCGTCGTCTTCACCGGCGCGCAGTACGAGGGCCTGGTGGTCATCTACAACACGCTGGTCGAATCGCTCGGCGGGCACATCCTGTCCGACGACGGGAAATCCGTCGTGATGGACGAGGGCGCGGTGCAGGCGCTGGAACTGCTGAAGAAGGTCACGTCGTCGGGGATCACCGACCCGTCGCTGACGAACCAGAAGGAGGACGACGTCCGGCGGACGTTCCAGAGCGGCGGTGCCGCGTTCGAGCTGAACTGGCCGTTCGTTTACGCCTCCTACGCCGAGGAAAAGCCGCAGGACCTGTCGCACTTCAAGTGGGCGGTGTATCCGCAGGCGAAGGCGGGCATTCCGTCGAAGAGCACGATCGGCGGGTTCGACCTGGCGGTGAGCGCCTACTCGCAGCACAAGCCAGAGGCGTATGAAGCCGCGTTGTGCTTGCGCAGCAAGGAAAACCAGAAGGTGTCGGCGATCAACGACGGGGTGCCGCCGACGATCGAATCGGTGTACCACGACGACGTTCCGGTGGACCCGGCGAAACCGGCTTCGGCGGACAACCCGAACATGGCGCAGAAGTACCCGATGCGCGACGCCATTCTGTCGGCGCTGAAAACCGCCGCGGTCCGGCCGCTCACCCCGGTGTACCAGAACCTGTCCACGGTGATGTCGAAAATCATCTCCCCGCCGTCGGCGATCGATCCGCAGGCGACCGCGCAGAAAATGCGGGAACAGCTCGATGACGCGCTCCAGTCGAAGGGAGTGATCCCGTGACCGTCCAGGATCCCGCCGCGACCGCCCAGGAAGCGGCGCACCGCAAGGGAAAGCCCGCGCTTTCCGAGGGCAAGAAGGCGGAACGGCGGCTCGGGCTCTGGCTGTGCGCGCCCGCCTTCATCGTGATGATCGCGGTGACCGGGTACCCGATCATCTATTCGGTCTGGCTTTCGCTGCAGCGCTACGACCTGCGATTCCCGTCGCAGCACGAGTTCATCGGATTCTCCAATTACGCCGCGGTGCTGACCAATTCCTACTGGTGGACCGCGTTCGGCACCACGATGTTCCTCACCGTCGTTTCGGTGGCGATCGAATTCGTGCTCGGCATGGGGCTCGCGCTGATCATGCACCGCACGCTCGTCGGCCGCGGACTGGTGCGCACCGTCGCGCTGATCCCGTACGGCATCGTGACCGTGGTGGCCGCGTTCTCGTGGTATTTCGCGTGGACGCCCAAAACCGGGTACCTGGCGAACGTGCTGGGCGAAGGGGTCGCGCCGCTGACTGACCAATGGCCGTCGCTGTTCATCATCATTCTCGCCGAGGTGTGGAAGACGACGCCGTTCATGGCGCTGCTGCTGATGGCCGGGCTGGCGCTGGTGCCTGATGACCTGCTGAAGGCCGCGGCGATGGACGGCGCGACCGCGTGGCAGCGGTTCACCAAGGTGATGCTGCCGGTGATGAAACCGGCGATCCTCGTCGCGCTGCTGTTCCGCACGCTCGACGCGTTCCGCATTTTCGACAACATTTACGTGCTCACCGGCGGCGCGCAGGACACCGGATCGGTGTCCATGCAGACCTACGACAACCTGGTCAAGGGGCTCAACCTCGGGATCGGCTCCACCATGGCGGTGCTGATCTTCATCACCGTGGCGATCATCGCGTTCCTCTTCATCAAGGTGTTCGGCACCGCCGCGCCCGGCACGGACGACGGGGGGAAGCGCTGATGGCCATCGGAGGTGCGGCCACCACCGGCCGCAAAGTGGGCTGGGGCCTGCTCGACATCCTGGTGCTGGTGTTCGCGATCGTCCCGGTGCTGTGGGTGCTTTCGCTGTCGTTCAAGACGAAAGCGACGCTCACCGACGGCAATTTCATCCCGGTGGAATGGACGCTCAAGAACTACGCGGACATTTTCCAGACCACGGAGTTCCTGCGCGCGCTGGTGAACTCGATCGGCATCGCGGTGATCTCCACGGTCATCGCGGTGGTGCTGGGCACGATGGCGGCGTACGCGATCGCCCGGCTGGATTTCCCCGGGAAGCAAGTGCTGGTGGGGCTTTCCCTGCTGATCGCGATGTTCCCGCAGGTCTCGCTCGTCACCCCGCTGTTCAACATCGAACGCGGGCTCGGCCTTTTCGACACCTGGCCGGGGCTGATCCTGCCCTACATCACGTTCGCGCTGCCGCTGTCGATCTACACGCTGTCCGCGTTCTTCCGGGAAATCCCGTGGGAGCTGGAAAAGGCGGCGAAAATGGACGGCGCGACGCCGGCCCAGGCATTCCGGAAGGTGATCGCGCCGCTGGCCGCGCCGGGCGTGTTCACCACGGCGATCCTGGTGTTCATCCTCTGCTGGAACGACTTCCTGTTCGCCATCTCGCTGACGTCCACCGAGGCGTCGCGCACGGTGCCGGCCGCGTTGTCGTTCTTCACCGGGTCCTCGCAGTTCGAGGACCCGACTGGCCAGGTGTGCGCGGCCGCGGTCGTGATCACGGTGCCGATCATCCTGTTCGTGTTGTTTTTCCAGCGTCGCATCGTGGCGGGGCTGACGTCCGGTGCGGTGAAGGGCTGACCCATGGCTGAAATCGTTCTCGACAAGGTTTCCAAGCGCTATCCCGACGGCGCGCTCGCGGTGTCCGAAGTGGACATCACGATCGCCGACGGCGAGTTCATCATCCTGGTCGGCCCGTCCGGCTGCGGGAAGTCGACCACGCTCAACATGGTCGCCGGGCTGGAGGACATCTCCTCGGGCGAACTGCGCATCGACGGCAAGCGGGTCAACGAAAAGGCCCCGAAGGACCGGGACATCGCGATGGTGTTCCAGTCGTACGCGCTGTACCCGCACATGAGCGTGCGGGAGAACATGGCGTTCCCGCTGCGGCTGGCCAAAGTGGACGACAAGATCGTCCGGTCCAAAGTGGAGGAAGCGGCGACGATCCTCGACCTGACCCAGCATCTCGACCGCAAACCGGCCAACCTGTCCGGCGGGCAGCGGCAGCGGGTGGCGATGGGCCGGGCGATCGTCCGCAACCCCAAGGCGTTCCTGATGGACGAGCCACTGTCCAACTTGGACGCCAAGCTCCGCGGCCAGATGCGGACCTCGGTGTCCAAAATCCAGAAGCAGCTGGGCACGACCACGCTGTACGTCACGCACGACCAGACCGAGGCGATGACCCTCGGCGACCGCGTCGTGGTGCTGCGGGCCGGGTACGTGCAACAGATCGGTTCGCCGCAGTTCCTGTACGACAACCCGGCGAACCTGTTCGTGGCCGGGTTCATCGGCTCGCCGTCGATGAACTTCGTCCCCGCGACGCTCGAAGACGGTCAGCTGCGCAGTTCGCTCGGCACCACCCCGCTGACCGACCGGATCCGCCGGATGGCCGAAGCGGCGGACGCCCCGCGCGAGGTGATCATGGGCATCCGCCCGGAGCACTTCGAGGACGCCGCACTGGCCGAATCGGGCCACGAAGGCGCGACGTTCACCGCACACGTGGACGTGCTGGAGTCGATGGGTTCGGAGAAGTTCGCGCACTTCACCGTGGAGGGTGAAGCCGCAACCTCGGCCGAACTGGCGGAACTGGCCGCGGACAGCGGTTCGGCCGACGTCCCCGGCGCGGAATCGCTGATCGTGGCCCGGCTGTCGGCGGAATCGGCCGCCGCGGAGAACCAGGATCTGCAGATTTCGTTCGACGCGGACAAGGTGAAGCTCTTCGACCCGTCCAACGGCCGAAACCTCACCTACTCCGACTGAGCTGACGGTCCGTGAAGGGCTCCTTGAAGAGACCGGAATCGCGTCTGCGCCGCGCGGAAGGAG
>NZ_JBEXMH010000120.1:0-15361 GCF_040610415.1 Amycolatopsis sp. NPDC004079
GCTTGTCAAGGCGGGAAAGATGCCTTGACAAGCCGCCCCAGACCGCAGAGAGGCTTCGTATCGGGGTGCGGGGGGGAGGGGCTGGGTGCACCGATTGTCGGGTGCATCGGCTGCGGTTTAGGGCTGTGAGGGGAACCCTGAGGGGACTCTGAGTCCCTGAAGGTGGCCCTCACGCTGCGCGGAAGCAGCCTTTGACGTGATCGTCGACCATGCCGGTGGCTTGCATCAGGGCGTAGCAGGTGGTGGGGCCCAGGAAGGCGAAGCCGCGCTTCTTCAGGTCTTTGGCCATTGCCTTCGACTCGTCAGTGATCGCGGGGACGTCGGCCATGGTGCGGGGGCGGCGGTGTTTTGCCGGGGCGAAGGACCACAGCAGCTTGTCTAGCGGGATGTCCAGGTCTGCCACTGCGCGGGCGTTCTTCACTGCCGCTTCGATTTTCGCGCGGTTGCGGACGATGCCGGCGTCCTGCATCAGGCGTTCGACGTCCTTCTCCTTGAAGCGCGCGACCTTCTCAGGGGCGAAGCCTCGGAAGGCTTTTCGGAAGTTCTCGCGTTTGCGCAGGATGGTGATCCAGGACAGTCCGGACTGGAACGACTCTAGGCACAGGCGTTCGTACAGCTCCGCCTCGCCGTGCAGCGGGACGCCCCACTCCTCGTCGTGGTACGTCGCGTAGTCGGGGGCTGAGTTGCCCCAGCTGCAGCGGGCGATGCCGTCTTCGCCCAGCAGTTCCGTCATTGCTCCCCCATTGAATAGTTCTCCGCGAACCTCGCGAACTGGCGCAGCGAATGGCGTACTCCCAGGGCGAACGCGGGGCGCGCTAAGGGCCAGCCTGCGCGGCCCAGCAGGCCGAACGGCAGTTTGAGGTGTTCGGCCCAGACGAAGGTGCAGTGCCCGGCGCCCTTCGACAGCACTTGGAAGACGCCGGTTCCCTGCACGAAGCTGCCCAGGTGGCGCACCGTGCAGCGCAGGGGCGGTTCCCAGGTCGTGATTTCCATGGTGTCGGTGAAACCGATGCCGCCGAAGCCGGTGAAGGCCGACAGCTTCGAGCCGACGCTGCGGCCGTTGCCTTCGACGACCCGCACCCGCGTGCCCAGCATCCACTCGCCTTGGCGGGCCCAGTCGGTGAGCGCTAGCCAGGTCGTGCCAGCCGGTGCCGCGACGTCTACCGACAGCACCAGGTCACTCACCTGTCGGCCTCCGGTGCGCCGCTTCGCGCGGTTGCCGCGTGGCTTCCAGGCGGGCGACCCGTTCGCGCAGTTCGTCCAGTTCAACGCCGGTCCTGCGCAGCACCCAGTCTACTTCGGACATCTTGTACCCGCGGAACACGAGCTGGAAGCGCACCTGGCGGACGTCCTCGCCGGTGATGTCCTCGGCGGGCAGGCGGGTGGGCGAGCTGCCGGGCGGCAGCGGCGCCAGTTCCTCGCCCCGGCCGAACACCACAGCGGCCAGCAGGAACACCACGGCGGCCACCAGCAGCATGACTACGAGGTAGATCAGCGCGGTCGTCACGCGACGATCGTGGCACACCGTCCCCAGGAACGTCGCGCTAGCACGACAAGTCGGAACGACAGGACCACCCACGAGACCATCAGCAAGCCGCACGGACCGCTGAGGAACAGGCGCGCGGCGTCGACCACTCCGGTCGCTCCGATCAGGAGCAGGATCGAGAACAGGTTGAGGCCCACCGCGATCGCGGCCAGCACCCGGCAGACGCCGGCCGTGCGCACGCCGCCGAAGCGGCGGCTCAGCAACCTCGTGCTCAGCAGAGCGAGAAGGCCGAGGACGGGCACGGCGTAGAGCGCGGCATGGGTGAGCTGCGTGACGTACGGGTACCAGCCGGGGTTCGGGGTGGTCAGCCGCGACCAGGAACCGTAAGTGAAGATGCGCGCCAGCTCCCACGACGCTTGCATCGCCGGTACGCCGAGAACGAGCAGCCACAGCGTCCGTACGCCGTTGTGCATGCTCAGTTCCGCTTGGTAGTCGTCGGCAACCTCGCGGACGTGGCCGAAATCCGCTACCGCGCGGCGTTGCGCCTCTGTCTCGCTCCAGCCGCCCTCGCGGTACGCCTCGGCCGCGTCCCGCAGACCGTCGCGTGCTTCGGCGAGCAGGTCCGCCTTCGCGCCGCGGCGGCCGACCAGCACCCGGTCCAATTCGGCCAGGTAGCCGTCGATCGGGCTGGTCGTGGCCCGGCTTGTCGTGGTCATGGTTCCAGCACCCCGCCGATCACCGTGGTGAACTCCCGCCACTGCGCCCGTTCCGCGGCCAGCGCCTGCTGCCCGGCACGAGTGAGCCGGTAGGTGCGCCGTTTGCGGCCGGACACCACGTCCCATTCGCTCGCCAGCCAGCCGGCGCGCTCGAGCCGGCGCAACGCCGGGTACACCGTGCCGGTGGGCAGGTCGAGCGCTCCGTCGCTGCGCAGCGACAGCGCCTCGATGATCGCGTAGCCGTGCAGCTTGCGGCCGTCGAGGACGGCGAGCAGCAACGCGTCGAGGTGTCCGCGCAACGTGTCCGCTTTCATAGGTCGGCAGTCTACTCATCTTGTCTTTGGCAGGCTAATCTCCGCCGCCCGCGGAACCGTCCGGGAAAAACCCTGAGATCACCCCGATCTCACGGGTTTGCCCGCTACATGTAGTCGCGCTACGTATAGGATCCGTCGGCATGGACCCACTGCCGATCGCGAGACTCCAGTTCGCGACCACCACCTCGCTTCACTTCCTGTTTGTCCTGCTCACCTTGGGTTTGGTGACCATGGTGGCGATCATGCAGACGCGCGCGACGATCCGCGGCGGCGAGCAGCCGCACCGGATGACCGCGTTCTGGGGCCGTCTGTACGTGGTCAACTACGCACTGGGAATCGTCACCGGAATCGTGATGGAATTCCAGTTCGGGATGACCTGGGCCGGGCTGTCCGCGTTCGCCGGGGACGTTTTCGGCGCGCCGCTCGCGATCGAGACGCTGGTGGCGTTCTTCCTGGAATCGACGTTCCTCGGACTGTGGATCTTCGGCCGCGGCCGGATGAACAAGTGGCTGCATCTGGCGGTGCTGTGGCTGGTCACGCTGACCGCGTACGCCTCGGCACTGTTCATCATGGTCGCCAACTCCTTCCTGCAGAACCCGGTGGGCTCGCGGATGGAGAACGGCGTGCTGCGCCTGGACGACTTCGGCGCCTTGTTCGCCAACCCGGCGCTGGTCGCGTCGCTGCCGCACGTCGTCGGGGCCGCGCTGCTGACCGGCGGGTTCTTCGTGACCGGCGTCAGTGCGTACCACTTTTTCAAGCGCACCAGCGAGATCGACTTCTTCCGCCGGTCGCTGCGGATGGGCGTCGTGACGTCGCTGATCGGGAGCGTGCTGGTGGTACAGGCCGGGTTCGCGCAGTTCGCGGAGGTCGCCGGGTACCAGCCGGACAAGTTCAAAGGTTCGGTCGGCGTCGGGCTGCCGCTCGGGATGATGATCATGGTCGGCTTCTTCGCTTTCTTCGCCTCGCTGATCGGCACGCTGCTGCTGTTCCGCGACCTGCTGCTGCGGGCGCGGCCGGTGCTCTTCCTGATGGTGCCGGGGATCGCCGTGCCGTTCATCGCCGCGATCCTGGGCTGGCTGGTCCGCGAGATCGGCCGTCAGCCGTGGCTGGTGTGGGGCAAGCTGCGCACCGCGGACGCGGTCGCCGACGTCAGCGGCGGGCAGATCCTGTTCTCCTTCATCGCCTTCACGCTGTTGTTCGTCGTGCTGGCCATCGCCGACTGGGTGCTGCTGGCGCGGATCGCCAAACGCGGTCCGGCTGTCGCGGCGACGGAACCCGAACTTCCCGTCCTGAGTGGGGTGTGACCCGTGGTGACGATCTGGTGGGGTGTGCTCGGTTTGCTGCTGGGCGGCTACTTCGCGCTGGCTGGCTACGACTACGGCGTCGGGATGCTGCAGCCCGCGATCTCCCGTGACGAGCCTGGACAGCGACGGGTGCTCGGCGCGGTGGGCCCGTTCTTCCTGGCCAACGAGGTGTGGCTGGTCGCGGCCGTCGGGGTGCTGTTCGGCGCCTTCCCGCACCTGGAAGGGCGGGTGTTCGCCGGGGCTTACGTGCTGGTCGTGCTGTTGCTGCTGGGATTGGTCACGTTCACCGCGGCAGTGCAGCTGCGGAGTCGGCATCCGGAGGGCAACCGGCGCGGATGGACGTTCGCCATTACCGCGGGTGCGCTGGTCACTGCGGTCTCGTGGGGATTGTTCCTCGGCAACCTCGTGCGCGGGCTTCCGCTCGACGCGCAAGGCCGTCCGGTCGACGACGTTCTGGCGCTGTTCAATCCTTATGCGGCGCTGTGGGGGCTCGGATTCGTGGCGCTGTTCTGCCTGCAGGGCCTGGTTTTCCTCGCGGTTCGTGGTCCGGTGGAGATCGCCGGCCGGGTTCGGCGACTGACTCGGTCCTTCCTGGCTCCGGTCGGCGTGTTTCTGGTGATTGCGACGACTTGGGGCGCTTTCTCGGTTTCCCACGTTTCTTGGGCGGCGTTAGCGGTTGTCGCCATCGCGTTCGCGGCCTACCTGACTGTCCTCTTCGGACTCCGTCGACCCCGGCTGGCGTTGCCCGCCGCAATGCTTCTGAGCGCTTGCCCGGCACTGCTGGTCGGCGTGCTGCGGTTCCCGGTCGTCTTGTCCTCCGGCACGGGCTACCAGCTGACCGTCGATCAGGCCGCCACCACGCCGGACATGGCCGCGGTGATCGGCTGGTTCGCCGCCCCCGCGCTTCTCGTGCTGGTCGCCGTACAGTGGCTGACCTGGCGGGCACACCGGCGTCCGGTCGACGAGAAGTCGTTGCTGCACTTCTGAAGGAGTCTCGCCATGCCTGCGCTACCTGGTCTCCGCGGTTATCTCGTGGCGCTCGCCGTGCTGGGTGTCGCCACCGCTGTCTCCGTGCTCGTCCAGGCGGACGGGCTGGCGACCCTGCTCACCGGCGGCGGCGTTTCGGTCGCCCTGTTCGTCGCCGTCGGGGCGCGGATCCTGCTCGCCGCCGGACAGGGCCTGTTCACCAGCCGTTTCGCGGCTTCGGCACAAGCAGGTCTGCGTCGCCGGTTGCTCGACGCGACCGGCGACCCCGGCGCGACCGCCACGCGAATCACCAAAGGCGTCGATGCCACGGCGACCTATCTCACCGGCTACCTGCCCGCGATGGTCCTGTCCGTACTGGTGCCAATCGCTGTACTGGCAAGGCTTTTCACCGCGGATCTAACCTCCGCTTTGATCGTGACTGCCACCATCCCGTTGATCCCGCTCTTCGGCGCATTGATCGGCGCGCACACAAAGGCACCTACACAATGGACACTGCTGACCAGGCTGGGCGGGCACTTTCTCGACGTCGTTCGCGGTTTGCCGACGCTCAAGTTGTTCGGCCGCGCGCAAGCCCAGGCCCGCATCGTGCGCGAGATGGCCGACGCGCACGCCGACGCCACCATCCGGACGTTAAAAGTCGCCTTTCTGTCGGCGCTGGTGCTGGAACTCGTCGCGACCCTGTCTATCGCACTTGTCGCAGTACCCATCGGATTCCGACTGCTGTCCGGCTCGATGACCGCGCACACCGCGATGCTGATCCTGGTTCTCGCCCCCGAGGCGTACCTACCGCTGCGCGCGGCCGGAGCGAAGTTCCACGCCGCTACCGAAGGACTTACCGCACTGAAAGAGATCCTTGCCGCACCAACCGCAGTCCGCCGATCCGGCACTCAGACGCGTCGCCTCGGCCCACCGGAAGTGGTGTTCGACCGCGTCTCCGTGCACTACGGCGAAACCCGCGCGCTGTCCGAAGTGGACTTAACAATTAACCCCGGCGAACACCTCGCCTTGGTCGGACCGAGCGGTTCCGGCAAGTCCACCCTGCTCGCGGTACTGCTGGGTTTCGTCGAGCCAACCTCCGGCCGAGTCCTGGTCGACGGCATCGACCTGCGCACCCTCGACCATTCGTCCTGGCTGCGCGACGCCGCGTGGCTGCCACAACGTCCGACGCTGTTTCGCGGCACCCTCAAGGAAAACACCGGCGGACGACGGGTCGACGACATCGTCACCGACCTCCCCGACGGTTACGCGACGCAGATCGGCGAACTGGGTGCCGGACTGTCCGCCGGACAACGGCAACGCGTCGGCCTGGCCCGAGCTTTGTCCCGCACCGAAGCCGGACTGGTCCTGCTGGACGAACCCACCGCCCGCCTCGACGCGCGCACTGAAGCAACCGTGCTGGCAGGAGCGAGGGAACTGCTGCCCGGCCGCACCGCGGTCCTGGTCGCGCACCGACCGGCGCTGGCCGCACTCGCGTCGCGGACGGTCGAACTCAACCATGGGGTGACCGTATGAAACTCGTCCGCGCGACCCTGCTCGCCGTCGGCGCCGAACTCGCCGGGCTCGGACTGACCGGAACCGCGGCGTGGTTGCTCATGCGCGCCGCCGAACAACCTCCGCTCGCCGCGCTCACGCTCGCGATCGTCGCCGTGCGGGTTTTCGCGCTGGCCCGCGGCGGACTCCGGTACGCCGAACGCCTTGCCGGACACGACGTCGTCCTCCGCTACCTCGGCTCCCTGCGAACCCGGGTGTACCAAGCGCTGCTCCCCCGCCGCGTCGCCGAACACTCCGGCGCGGATCTGGTCACGCGCCTGGTGTCCGATGTGGATGCTGTACAGGACGCCATTCTCCGGCTCGCGCTACCGGCTGTGGTAGCGGGAACCGTCGGTATCGCGGTGGTGATTTTCGCCGGACTGGTAACCCTTCCACTCGCCGTGATCGTCCTCATCGGACTACTCGCGGTCTCAATTCTGCTGGTCCCCAGCGGAAAGACACCCGAGAGACGACAGGAGCTCGCCGAACGCACCGTAGAACTCGTCCTCGGCCGCGATGAACTGATCGCCTACGGCTGGGAACAACGCGAGAAAGACCGCGCGGCCAAGGTGATCCAGGGACTAGCCGCAGACTCCCGTCGCACCGGCCGCCGCCTGGCCCTGGTCACCGCCGCCGGATCAGCCGTCCAGTTCGCGACCACCGCCGCAGTCGCATTGCTCAGCCCAGCAAGCATCCCGGTCACCGCTGCCCTCGCCCTGACCACGATGGCCCTGTTCGAACTGGTCCTGGCCCTGGTCACCGCCGCCGAGCGCCTCCCCGAAATCCGGGCGTCGCTGAGCCGAGTACGCGCCGTCCTCGCCGCCCCAGCACCTGCCCCGGAACCCGCCCGTGGTCCAGGCCATTTCCGGCTGACGAACGTCGGCGTGCACTATCCCGCCCGCCGAGCCGCACTCGAAGGCATCGACCTCGACCTGCCGCCCGGCACCCGGCTGGGCATCCTCGGCCCCTCCGGAGCCGGAAAAACGACCCTGCTGCACGTCCTGCTCGGCTTCGTCTCCCCCACGTCCGGCACGGTCACCGTCGACGACCGTCCCGTGGCCGGACCACACCCCGCCGTGATCTCCGGAGCTCTCGCCGACGCACACGTCTTCGCCACGACCGTCCGCGAAAACCTGCTGCTCGCCAACCCGGAAGCCACCGACGACGACCTGCGCGCCGCCTGCGAAACCGCGGGCTTCGACCTCCCGCTGGACCGAGACACCGGCCAAGACGGCGACGCTCTCTCCGGCGGTCAGCGCCAACGGCTGATCCTCGCCCGCGCCGTGCTCGCCGCACCGCCGGTCCTGGTCCTCGACGAACCGGTGGAAGGCCTCGACCCCGCACACGGCGACGAAGTCCTGGCCCGAGTTCTCGCGCAGGCTAAGGGAACCGTCGTGCTGGTGACGCACCGGCCGGAGCACGTCCACGGGTTCGACCAGGTCCTCACCCTCGAGGAAGGGCGACTGGCGCTCACTGTTCCCGGGTGAGCTGAATCGGCGGGTCCATCGGATCGAGGCGGAACCGGTCCTTCGCGTCAACGTGCGGCTGCGATTCCGGCGAACCCCGGAAGAGCGCGACGACGACATTGGTGAGCCGGACCCGTCCGCCGCCGAGATGAGTGATCCCCTTCGGCGCGTCGAGCCCGGCCAGCCACTCGGCCTGCACCGGGTCCATCGTGGCGGTGTAAGCCCCGGTCCGGCCGGCGCGGACTTCACGGGCGGCCAGCACGTCTCCCCACCGGGCGAGCGTGAGGATCTCGTCGATCGACAGTCGGACCACGTCGTTTCCCCCGTGGTCCAGCGGCTTGTAGCCGGCCCGGCGGGCCAGTCCCCCGCGCCAGTAGCTGTCGTCGTCGCCGGGCACGCTGCGGTAGACAGTCCGCCACGCGGGGCGCCCTGTGAAAGGATGCGGAGCCAGCTCGGCCCAGCCGACTGGGAAGCCGTCCCGGCTGCCGTCGTCGACGAAGACCCGCACGGTCTTCCGGTTCGGCTGCCGAGCGAGCAGATTTCGCCGTTTCAGCCGGGTCAAGGTGCCGATATCCAGCAGGTCCTTGAACACATCCATCGCCCCCGCGAGTCGAATCGGATCGGCCCCGGAACGTAGCGCGCGGCGATGACATCTCGATGAAGGAACCGCGTACTGTCCAATGTGGACGGGCGTCACGGCTGCCGAGCGGCAAGAACCTCCCGCATCGGCGGCCGGTCCGCCACCGGCACCTCCGTCGCGTCCGGCACCCACTCCCCGGACACCTGCACGAACTGCGTGAACCGCGCCGCCTCCGCGCTCGGCATCCCGCAGCGGGCCAACGCCGTGCCGAGGATCTGCCGGGCCATCACGCCGAGCTGCAGCAGCGACCGGTTGCGGTGTTTGCGCACGCCGAGGTTGACCTGCGCCAAGCCGTCGAGGCCGTAGCGCTCCTCGGCGTCCAGCAGCAGGCCGATCTCCACGCCGTACCCGCCGGCGAACGGCACCGACTCCAGGAACTCGCGCGTGCCCGCGTACTCGCCGCCGAGCGGCTGCACCAGTTCGCCCAGCGCCGGGCGCAGCGCGGACAGCACCGGCCGCGCCAGCAGTTCGGTGACCCGGCCGCCGCCGGTGCTCTCCAGCCGCAGCGGGCGGCGGTAGAAGCCTTTGACCAGGTGCACCCCGTCCTCGGTGAGCAGCGGGCCGAGCAGCGAGGGCACGAAGGCCGGGTCCGGGTCGACCAGGTCGGAGTCGAGGAACACCACCAGGTCCCCGGTCGTCGCGGCGAGCGAGCGCCACAGCACCTCGCCCTTGCCGGGACGCGGCGTCAGCTCCGGCACGACGTCCTCGCGGCGCACCACACGAGCGCCCGCGGCCGCGGCGACCTCGACGGTCGCGTCCGTGGAACCGGAGTCGACGACCACCAGCTCGTCGACGACCCCGCCGAGCAGCGGGCGCACCGACGCGACCACCGCGGCGAC
Source organism: Amycolatopsis sp. NPDC004079 (assembly GCF_040610415.1). Lineage (NCBI taxonomy): Bacteria > Bacillati > Actinomycetota > Actinomycetes > Pseudonocardiales > Pseudonocardiaceae > Amycolatopsis > Amycolatopsis sp. NPDC004079. The sequence goes on from NZ_JBEXMH010000120.1 coordinate 9,283, forward strand.
CGTTTCCTCCTCGTCCAGCGCCGGCAGCACGACCGACACGGTCCGGCCGCGTTTGGCGGCGAGGATGTCCGCGGCGCTCCACCCGGGCTCCTGCCAGGTGCGACGGTGAAACCAGCTCATGGAGGCGATCGTGCCATGCTGGAGCCGGTGCCCGATCCTCCGGAGGGAGAACCTTTGCTCACGCTGCTCGTCCGTTTCGTGCTCGGACCGCTGGTCCGCGCGCTGTACCGGCCCAAGGTCGAGGGCGTGGAGAACATCCCCGGGGACGGCCCGGTCCTGCTCGCCTCCAACCACCGGGCGGCGCTGGACACCGGTGTGATCACGTTCACCACGCCGCGGCAGGTCCGGTTCCTGGGCAAGGCCGAGTACTTCACCGGCAAGGGGCTCAAGGGCCGGTTCATCGCGAAATCGCTCGACGCGCTCGGCTACATCCCGGTCGAACGCGGCAACGCCCAGGCCGGGCTCGCCGCGCTCGAAGCGGGCCGCAAGGTCCTCACCGACGGCGGCGTGTTCGCGATCTACCCCGAGGGCACCCGCTCGCTCGACGGACGGCTGCACCGCGGGCACACCGGCGTCGCCGCACTCGCACTGTCCACCGGGGCGAAGGTGGTTCCGGTCGCGTTGTTCGGCACCGAAGGCATCCAGCCGAACGGCGCGAAAATCCCGCGGCCCGCCAAGATCCGGGTCCGATTCGGCGAACCACTGGACTTCTCGCGCTACGAGGGCCAGGACTCGTCCTCGGCGATCCGCCGGTCGGTGACCGACGAGATCATGTACGCGATCCTCGAGCTCTCCGGACAGGAATACGTCGACACCTATCACAAACGGCCGGACGAAAAAGCGTCGTAACGCGCTATCCGATCGAACGGCTCAGGATGTCGACCAGCTTGTCGGCGTCAGACGCGACACTGATCAACTCCCGGGTCTCCGGCCGCAGGAAACCCTTCTCCAGCATCTGGTCGGCGAACGCCACCAACGGCGAGTAATACCCGGCCACGTCGAGCAGTCCGATCGGCTTGCGGTGAATGCCGAGCTGCGCCCACGTCCACACCTCGAACAATTCCTCAAGCGTGCCGACGCCGCCGGGCAGCGCGACGAAAGCGTCCGACAACGCGGCCATTTTCGCCTTGCGCTGATGCATGTCGGCGACCACGTGCAATTCGGTGAGCCCGCCGTGCGCGATTTCCACGTTCGACAGCACTTCCGGGATCACGCCGATCACTTCGCCGCCCGCCTCGAGCGCGGCGTTCGCCACCACGCCCATGGTGCCGACGCTCGCGCCGCCGTAGACGAGGCCGATTCCCCGCTGCGCCAGCAGTTTCCCGACGCCGGCCGCCGCCTCGGCGTACTCCGGCGAAAAGCCCTGCGCCGAACCGCAGAACACACAGATCCGCATCAGTGCGTGTCCTCCCAGGCCTGGTAAGAATCCCGCACGACGCGCACCGCGTCGTCGATGTCGTCGGTCAGGTGCAGCAGGGCGAGGTCCTTCTCGCCGATTTTCCCGCCGCCCAGCACCGATTTCTCGATCCAGTCGTACAGCCCGCCCCAGTATTCGGTGCCGAACAGCACCACCGGGAACTTCGTGACCTTCTTGGTCTGGACCAGCGTGAGCGCCTCGAACAGTTCGTCGAGCGTGCCGAATCCGCCGGGAAGGCAGATGAACGCCTGCGAATACTTGACGAACATGGTCTTGCGCGCGAAGAAATAGCGGAAGTTCACGCCGAGGTCGACCCACGGGTTCAGGCCCTGTTCGAACGGCAGCTCGATGCCCAGCCCGACGGAGAACCCGCCCGCCTCGTTCGCGCCGCGGTTCACCGCTTCCATCGCGCCGGGGCCGCCGCCGGTCATCACCGCGAACCCGGCGTCGGCGAGCGCCGCCCCGATCTTGCGGCCCAGTTCGTATTCCGGGTTGTCGCGCTTGGTGCGCGCCGAACCGAACACCGTCACCGCGCGCGGAACCTCGGCCAGCGCACCGAACCCTTCGACGAACTCGGCCTGGATGCGCAGCACGCGCCACGGGTCGGTGTGCACCCAGTCGCTCGGCCCGCGCGAATCGAGCAGCCGCTGATCGGTGGTGCTGCCCTGATCGCGCCGATCGCGCCGGAGCACCACCGGGCCCTTGTGCCGCTCCACCGGACGTTCGGGGTACTGGCCGTCGGGAAACTCAGACTGTTCGCTCACCAGCCAAGCCTACGGGCCGATCGGCCGCGGCGGGCGCCCGCGTGGGCACCGGAGCGTGACGGATCGGTTGCCCGCGGCTGAACGCGCGAAAGCGGACCACCAGCGGGTTCCGGTCCTCCTACCAACGGCCGGTTGTCGGGAACTACCGACGAAAGTCGCCCGGCCCGTCCCGAATCGGCGTTTTCCCTGCTACGAGGCCACCTGAGAGGAATAGTCCTGATCGCTCCCGGGGTCCCGCTGGTCCGTTCAGCGCATTGACCGCCCCCGTGAGCGCTTTTTTACTCACGGTGTCCGCGGCCTGATCAGCCCAGCTCAACGCGTTGCGCTTTTCCCCATCGTGTACCCCGAAAGGACTGTCGATGACGTCCAGAAGAGGGCTCGCCACCGGCATCGCAAGTGTCGCCGGTCTCGCCCTTTCCCTGCTCGCGCTGCCGGTGACCCCGGCATCCGCGGCCCCCGCCCACCCCACCGCAGACCCGCAGGCCACCGCGATCGCGGCCGCCGACCGGGTCGCCGCCGCAGGCGCGGTCGGGCTCCGCAAGAGCTCGGCCGAGAGCCTGCACCGCGTCAGCACCACCCTGGGCGACGCCGGGCTGTATTACAACTCCTACGAGCGCACCTACGACGGCCTGCGGGTCGTCGGCGGGGATGCGGTGATCGTCGCCGACGGAACGGGCCGCGTGCGCGGCACCGACTCCGCCGACGGCGCGGCGATCACCGTGGGCACCACGCCTGCTGTCGACGCGGCGCGCGCGGCTTCGGTCGCCCGCGGCCAGCTGCCGACCGTGAGCACGGTGAGCAAGCCTGATCTGGTCGTCCTCGGCGGCGCACAGCCGAAACTGGCCTACGAGGTCGTCGTCAAGGGCCGCACCGCGAAGGCGCCGAGCAACCTGCACGTCTTCGTCGACGCCGCCACCGGCAAGGTCCTCGACCAGCGCGACGACGTGAAGGCCGAAAGCCCGGCGAAGGCCGGTTCGAACGCCGCGGCCCCGCGCGCGGCGGGCAACGGCAACAGCTACTACGCCGGCCAGGTCAACATCGACACGAGCGGCTCCGGCGGCTCGTACTCGATGCGCGACTCGACCCGGCCCGGCATCAGCTGCGGCCGCGAGGGCGGCTCGGTGTTCACGAAGTCCAGCAACAACTGGGGCAACGGGCAGGGCACCGACCTCGAAACCGGCTGCGTCGACGTGCTCTACACGGTGCAGACCGAGTGGAACATGCTCAAGGACTGGCTGGGCCGCAGCGGCATCGACGGCAACGGCAACGGTTTCCCGGCGTCGGTCGGCCTGAACGACGTCAACGCCTACTGGGACGGCTCGTCCACCCACTTCGGGCACTCGCAGGACAACCAGCGCCAGGCGACGTCGATGGACGTGGCCGGACACGAGTTCGGGCACGGCATCTTCCAGAACACGCCGGGCGGCGCGGGTTCGGGCAACGAGAACGGCGGGCTCAACGAGTCCACCGGCGACGTGTTCGGCGCGCTGACCGAGTTCTACGCGAACAACCCGGTCGACACCCCGGACTTCACCGTCGGCGAGGGCGTGAACCTGGTCGGCAACGGCCCGATCCGCTACATGTACGACCCGAGCCGCGAGGGCGACCCGAACTGCTACTCGTCGTCGATCCCGAACACCGAGGTGCACGCCGCCGCGGGCCCGCAGAACCACTGGTTCTACCTGCTGTCCGAGGGCACCTCGCCCACCGACGGCCAGCCGACGAGCCCGACCTGCAACAACAGCAGCATCACCGGCATCGGCATCCAGAAGGCCGGCAAGATCTTCTACAACGGCCTGCTGCACAAGACCTCGTCCTGGAACCACAAGGCGGCCCGCAAGGCCACCCTGCAGGCGGCGGTCGACCTGTTCCCGGGCAGCTGCACCGAGTTCAACGCCACCAAGGCGGCGTGGGACGCGGTTTCGGTCGCCGCGGTTTCCGGTGAGGCCACCTGCTCCGGCAACCCGCCCGCGGGCAACGACTTCTCGGTCGCGCTCTCGCCCTCGACCGCGACTGTCCAGCCTGGACAGTCGGCCACGTCGACGGTGACCACCAAGATCACCAACGGCAACGCGCAGTCGGTGAAGCTGACCGCGAGCGGCCTGCCCTCGGGCGCGACCGCGACGTTCAACCCGGCGACCGTCCAGTCCGGTGCCACCGCGACCGTCACGATCGCCACGACGGCCAGCACGCCGAACGGCACCAGCAAGGTCACGATCACCGCGACCGGCGCGAACGCCACCCACACCGCCGACTTCACGCTCACCGTGGGCAGCGGCAACCCGGGCGGCTGCGGCGGCGTGACGGCGTGGGACTCGAACAAGTTCTACGGTCCGGGCGACGTCGTCTCGTACCAGAGCCACAAGTGGACCTCGTCGTGGTACTCCGTCGGCGCTGAGCCGGGTGCACCCGGTTCCTGGGCCGTCTGGACCGACAGCGGGGCCTGCTGACGCAGTAATCTCTCCCTAGTTCCCCCAGACCAGCCGGGCACGGCGCTTCGTGCCCGGCTGGTCTCTTTTCGTAGTTGTCCAGACCACCTGCCCTCGAATTTGTCTAGACCATACGATCGGGGGTAGGCATCCCCCGCCGCCGCCGCTTACCGTTGCGGCAACACCGTTATCGGACGGGAGCCCGTGATGAACGGACGGAAATCGCGCTGGTTCGGGACCGCGATCGCGGCCCTGCTCGCACTGCCGCTGGCAGGAGTCGCCCCCGCCTCAGCGACCACCGCACCGCAATCCGACACCTGCGCGGTCAAGCCGAGACCGTCGGGCTCAGTACTGCAGGGATACTGGGAAAACTGGGACGGAGCCTCGAACGGCGTCCACCCCGGCATGGGCTGGGTGCCGATCAACGACCCGAGCATGGCCGCACACGGCTACAACGTCATCAACGCCGCTTTCCCGGTGATCCTCTCCGACGGCACCGTGCAGTGGGAAGACGGCATGGACGCCACGGTCAAGGTCTCCACCCCCGCCGAGATGTGCGCGGCCAAAGACGCCGGCGCCACCATCCTGATGTCCATCGGCGGCGCGGCAGCGGGCATCGACCTGTCGTCCAGCTCGGTCGCCGACAAGTTCGTCAGCACCATCGTGCCGATCCTGAAGAAGTACAACTTCGACGGAATAGACATCGACATCGAAACGGGCTTGTCGAGCAGCGGCGACATCAACTCCCTGTCCCCGTCGCAAGCAAACCTGGAACGCATCATCGACGGCGTGCTGTCGCAGATGCCCTCCGGCTTCGGCCTGACCATGGCCCCGGAAACGGCCTACGTCACCGGAGGTTCGGTGACCTATGGCTCAATCTGGGGCGCATACCTGCCGATCATCAAGAAGTACGTGGACAACGGCCAGCTGTGGTGGCTGAACATGCAGTACTACAACGGCTCCATGTACGGCTGCTCCGGCGACAGCTACGAAGCCGGAACGGTGCAAGGATTCACCGTGCAGACGCAGTGCCTGGACAAGGGCCTCACCGTACAAGGCACCACCATCCGCGTCCCCGCCGACAAACAGGTCCCCGGCCTCCCAGCCCAACCAGGCGCAGGCGGCGGCTACATGGACCCCGGCTCGGTTTCGCAGGCCTACCAAAGCGTCCCGGGCCTCAAAGGCCTGATGGACTGGTCAATCAACTGGGACGGCTCAAGGGGCTGGACCTTCGGCGACAACGTGAAGTCGCTGCAAGGCCGCTAGACCGCTGCGGGCCGGGGTGCTGCGCAAGGCGCCGCCCCGGCCACAGCTCACTTAACCGGGCCGCCGGGGAGACCCCTCTCCCCGGCGGCCCATTGTCCGTGAGGGGAACCTTGAGGGAATCTGACCTGGATCCACCGGGTGGTTTTTTGTTGATGTTGTTGGTGGGTGTGGGTTGTGTTGTGGGGGTGTGGGCGTGTTGGTGT
>NZ_JBEXMH010000121.1:0-14642 GCF_040610415.1 Amycolatopsis sp. NPDC004079
TTGCGCTGACGTGTTCACTCGACCTTCATCGCGGCCTGCGCAAACCGCGGCTTCGTAGTGAACAATGGGCAGCGTGAGCGGAACAGCAGGTAGGTGTCGAGAATGTCCGCCGGGTCGCTCTCCACTGAGCGGTAGATGCCCCACTTCGGCCGCACGTAGTCGCCCTGATCCGGCAGCTTCACCCCGGTCTTGCTGCCCTGCGCGGCGACCGGCGCGCCCGCACCGGCGCCGCTGCGGATCACGCACGCCGCCGCGCCCGCGTCGCCCGGAGTGAGCGTCCACTCGATCGTGATCCACTTGTCCCGCAACGGAGCCAGCTTCGCCGCCGCGATCGACGGCGACCCCGGATTCGCGTACGCCCGCGCGGAAATCATCTCCACGCCGCCGTCCCGGAGCAGGTCGAGCGTCACCCACGGACCCGCGTTCGTCGCCGGGGTCTTGGTCTGGAAGATGTGCGTGAACCGGCTCGTGCCGTGCAGGCTCGCCGGGATGAACATCTCGTAGGACAGCGTCCACGTCTCGCCGTCGTGCATCTTCAGCGCGGAACCGTTCTGCACCATGCCCTTCGTCTCGGTCCGCTGCCGATCGCCGCCGCCCGTGGTGTCCCGGTCGTCGCGCCAGATGTTGAATCGGTAGTGATTTCCCTCGACCACCACGTACTTCCGGTCCGGATGCAGACCGCCGCGATCAGCCTCGACGCCCTCGAACGCCTTCAGCCCGTCCTTCACCGGATCGGGATGCCACAACGGACTCGCGGCCGTGGCGCAGCGAGCCAACGGGCCGGTCAAAACCGGGAGGGCAAGCGCCGACCCGACGATCGTGCGCAGCGCCGTACGGCGCGGGAAACCAGGGGAATCCGGCATCACGGAGTGACCTTTCCGAACAGGAACGAAAGGGACACATCGGCCGGCGGCGTCGTACATCCGATGTCTGGCAGGTCAAAGGTAAGAGTCTTGCCGAACGCGGTCAAGCATAGGCCCGGACGACCGTCCCGGTGATGTCGCTTTCGACGCAGTTCAGGTAGTGCCGCACCACTTCGTCCATCGGCACCGGGCGCATCCCCGGGAAATGCCCGCTGAACTCGTCCACGGAATCGCCGATCAACGTCGGGCTGACCGCGTTGACCCGCATCCCGCGCGGCAGCTCGATCGCCGCCGACAGCACGAAACTGTGCAGCGCGCCGCTGATCACCCCGCCGCTGGTCACGTGCGGCCACGCCTGGTCGGCGAAGACCCCGGACGTCAGCGTGAACGACGCCCCGTCCGCGGCGTGCTGCTGTCCCTGAAGAACCAGCTCGGCCTGCCCGTAGAACTTGGCGCGCAGGTTCTCGTGCAGCTCCGCCGCAGTGAGTGTCGCGAACTCGTCCAAGGCGCCGTGCGCGGCGATGCTCACGACCGCGTCCACCGCTCCGACCTCGCGGTACATCGCCGTGATCGTCTCCGGCTCGGCCAGATCGACGCGCACCTCGCCGGACGTCCGCCCGGCCACAACCACCTCGTGCCCGCGCGAGCGCAGTTCCGGCACCAGCCGCCGTCCGATCGTTCCGGCACCGCCGACAACGAGGATCTTCACCGCACTTTCTCCTTCGCCAGGGGTTCCGCGAAGCTCTGGGACAGCAACGCGAGCGCGTCGGCGTCGGGAGTGCCGGGCAGCGCGTAGAACAGCCCGAGTTGCTGATCGTCGTCGGGCAGCGTGACGGTCTCGTTCGCGAGCGTCAGACGTCCGACCACCGGATGGTCGAGCTCGCGCACGTAGTACGAGCAGGTCCGGACCGGGCGCTTCGCCCACATCCGCGCGAACTCCGGGCTCTCCACGGCCAACCGCCCGACGAGCTGTTCCAGCACCGGATCGTCCCGATGCCGCGCGACCGCCTGATGCAGCGCCGCGACGGTGACCGACGCCTTGTCCGCCCAATCCCGGTACAGCGCGCGGTGATGCGGGTCGAGGAACAACATCCGCGCGATGTTCGGGCGGACCCGCTCGTCCGGCGCCTCGAACGCGACGTGCCCGGCCAGCAGCGCGTGCCCGAGCCGGTTCCACGCCAGGACATCGGCCCGGTGATCCACCGCCACCGCAGGCAGCGCGGACATCGCCGCGAGCAAATCCGCTACCGCGGGCCGCAGTGTGGTCCTCCGGACCCGCGGCCGGGTCGCCCGCCGAGGCGCTGCGAGATTCCTCAGGTGCTCGTGCTCGGCCGGAGCCAGCTGCAATGCCGCGGCCAGCGCGTCGACCACCGAGTCCGAGGCGCTGCTGCTGGCCCCTTGTTCGAGCCGGGTGTAGTAGCTGACGCTGACCCCGGCCAGCTCGGCCAGTTCCTCCCGCCGCAGCCCGGGAACCGCGCGCCGGGTGCCGCCGGGCGCGATGCCCGCGGCCTCCGGCGTCAACCGCTCGCGACGGCTGCGCAGAAAACCGCCGAGTTCGTTGCTTCCGTTGCTCACCAGGCCATCCTGGCGCGCCGCCGAGCCCGCCGCCTGCCCCTGACCGGGATACCCCGCCGGGTCAGAACATCTTGCTGAGCACGTCGTGCCAGGCAGTGACGGTCTGCGCGAGCTGCGCGCCGGTCTTGGCGGCCTCGGTCACCGCGCTGAGTGCCAGCTTCGCGCGGCCGCGCTTCTGCTTCTCGCCGGGTTCGGCGGCGGCCTCCGCGATGTCCTTGACGTGGTAGAGAAGTTCCTCGCGCTCGTCGTCCGGCAGCTCGGGATCCTCGCGAACCGCGGTCGAAAGCGCTTCGATCGCCTCGGCGAGCCGGTCGTCCCGCCCGGCGACCTGAGCCAGCACGGTCGTGATGTCCCGGACCGTGCTGTTGAGGATGAAGTTGCTGTGCGTCACGTCGCCGCCGATTTCGATGCGGTGGCCGGACTGCGGCGCGGAATCCCGTTTGTAGTCGGCCATGTTGCCGAGCACCTCCGTCAGATAGTCGAGAGCGATGGTGACGTAAGCCAGATAGACGCGGGCGAGGCTCCCGCCGTCGAGCTGATCGGTTTTCCACTGCGCGACCCACGGGAAGCCCTCCGTGCCCTTGGCGAGCCGCCGGCGGATCTCCTCGGTCACGAACCCGGCCAGCACGCCGCCGTCCAGCCGCCAGCCGGCATCGAACTCGGCGGGCCACGACCCGGTCAGCGCCCTCTCCCGCAGCTTCGCGGTGTCGTGGAGGAATTCCCGGAGATCCTGCTCCATCGCCTCGCCCGACACGTGTTCCTTGAACCGGGCTTCCTTGGGCCGGTGCATGAGCGGAAGCAGCTTGGGCCGGGGGAGCGCGGCCAGCCCGTCCGCGACCGCGACGAGCGCGGCGTGCAGATCGCCGAGGAGGGCTTCCCATTCGCCGGGCGGGAGCACCGCGACCCCCGCCCCGTCGTCGGCCCGTCCGTAGCGGGTCTTGAGGCTGTCCCGGAACCGTTGCGCCAGCGGGCCGGTGAGCGTCGCCAGCAGGCGCTCGGCTTCGGGATGGATGTCGGACACCAGAGTCCGCCGGGCGGAGGCCCACCGCAGCATGTCCTTGACCTGGCCCGCCACCTCACGCGTCGGACGGGAACCGGTGCGCTCCGGACCCCACCAGACGTTGAACCGGCCCCAGTCTTCCTCCTCCTGCAGGTACCGCCCCGGCTGGCACAGCCGCTCGACCGGCGGGCGGAGCCGCTCCGCGTGCGCACGGGCTTCCTCCGAGACGCGGAGCGGGAGCGCCCCGACCACCTCGCGAATCGTCCGCCGGGCCCGGTCGGCTCCCGACACGGCCTCGCGCACCGCGCTGCCCGACAACTCGACCGGGCCCGGATGCTGTGCGGGCGGCAATTTCGCGTCCCGGGTCTTCCGCTGCCATTCGGTCGCCTGGGAAGATCGTTCGCGAAGAGTCTTGTCCTTCGCTGCGTTCGTGTTCGCCGCGACCGCCGTCTTGTTCTTCTCGTACGCCTTCGACGCCAGCCAGAGCCCGCCGCCGATCAACGCGATCCAGACCACGACGCTGAACCCGCCGGTCACCGCGTGGTCCACGTCGCTGTCGGCAGCCGCGGCGATCAGCACCACGACGATCACCACCGCGACCGCACATCCCACAACGCCTCCCCCCGAAGCAGCCGGCACGGGGAGTGCGACCGCCGTCACAGCATGATGTCACGCCGGCCCGGCGCGGAACGATGAACCGAGACAGCGGAACCCCGAGGGAGAAGCCGGTGCAGGAAACGGATCAGCACGAACTCGACGCGTTGCTCGCCACGTCCCGCATCATCCGCACCTTCAACAGCTACTACCGCGCGGTCGACGAACGGCAGTTCGACGCACCACGCTTCCAGCGCATTTTCGCGCCGGACGGGAGGATCGTGCGCCCCAACGGCGCCGAAATCGCCGGACCGGCCGACATCGCCGAAAGCCACGCCCGCAGCTTCGCCCGCTTCGAGGCGAGCCAGCACCTGCTCACCGGCCACGACGTCGACCTCGACGGCGCCACGGCGACGGTGCGGGCGAACCTCGTCGCGATCCACCTGTGGAAAGACCGCCCGGTCACCGTGCGGATGGAGGACCGCGCGTTCACCGCGGGCGGGGTGGTTACCGCGGACCTGCGCGAGAGCGGGAAAGGCTGGCGCATCGCCGAAGTCCGCACGAGGATCCTGTGGCGGACCGGGTATTTCGGGGACCTGGCACAAACCCGCTGACTCGCCAGGGACTTCGCGTTCGGCTGGCACCGGCATCCGCAGCTACGCCGCCGGTGCGCGGAGCACCTCCACCAGTGCCGAGATGCTGTGGTCCCCGTGCCCTGCCTCGACCGCCCGCCGCAACAAGTCGTTGAGCGGGGCGCGCCAGGAGCTGTCGACGCCCGCCTCCGCGCCGAAAGCGTCGTCGTCGGCGGCCATCTCGTGGAAGAGGTTCACCGAGGACGCCGCAGCGGCGTAGTCGCCGCGGTCGATCTCGTCGGCGAAGACCGGCAGGACCGAGCTGATCATCTCGAACCATTTCACGGTGAACCGCACCAGCGTGCTCGCCTCCAGACCGCGCGACTGGACCGCGGCCGCGCCCTGGAAGAACCCGGCGAGCGCGGGCAACAGGGTGCCGCCGACCGCCATCTCGTACAGCGCGGCCAGATCCGGCTCGCCGCCCAGATGGACGGTGTCGCCGCCGAGCACCTTCAGCGTGGTCTCGTGCTCGTCGAAAACGGCCTTGTCCCCGGCGTAGCAGAGCAGCGTGTCCCGCGCTCCGACCGCGGACGGCACGTTCTTGACCGCTCCCGCGAGAAACCGCGCACCGCGACCGGCCGCCCACTCGGCCGTCGCGCGGGCCTCGGCCGGGATCCCGCTGTTCAACGTCACGAGCGCGCGCCCGTCGAAAGCGATCGGCCCCAACGCCTCGCGAGTGTCGCCGAACGTCGTCAGGCACGTGACGACCAGCGGGCTCGCGGCGGCCGCCGAAGCCGGGTCGGCGGCCTGGACCGCTCCGTCGGCCACCAGCGGCGCGGCCTTGCCCGGCGTCCGGTTCCACACCGTCGTCGGATGCCCGGCCGCGAGGAACGCCCCGGCCAGCGCCCGCCCCATCGACCCCAGCCCCACGACGGTCACCGGCGTGCGAAGATCCCCAGTCATGTTTTTCAGCTCCAGCAATAGTTTCCGATGAATCGCACCGTCCACATCGGACTCCGCGGCCCGGTTCCGGCGTCCGTTTCATCCTGAAGCCGCACGCACCGAAGATCAAGTACCTACAATTTTGTTTGGTACTGACATTATTGTCAGTGTCACGGCAAGGGGAGGAGCCTCCGGTGAAGAAGTACACCTGCGGACTCGACGCGGCGATCGCCGTCATGGGCGGCAAGTGGAAAGGCCTGATCCTGTTCGCCCTGAGCGACGCCCCGGTTCGCTTCGGCGCACTGCGGCGCGCGGTGCCCGGCATCAGCGAACGCATCCTGATCCACCAGCTCCGGGAACTGGAAGCCAGCGGGCTCGTGCACCGCGAGGTCTACCACCAGGTCCCGCCGAAAGTGGAGTACTCGCTCACCGATTTCGGCCGCACCCTCAACACCGCGATCGCCCCGCTCGGCGAATGGGGCGAGGACCATCTCGAGCGGATCGAAGCCCTGCCCTGAAAACGGGTCAGCGCTTCGCCGCGCGGTACCGGTTGATCAGCGCGGGTGAGAGTCGCGTGGTCCGCACCGCTGTTGAGCGCGGCGACCAGATCGTCCGGACAGAGCTGGTAACGATCGCCCCACCAGCGGCGGGCGCGGTTGTCCCAGATCTGGTACCCGCCGGGCACGCCCCGGGCCACGTAGCGCCGTTTCGCCATCGTCAGTCCTGGTCGAACGCCGCGGCGAAGGTGGGAGCCAGTCGCGTCAGTTCGGCCTGCTGCGCCGTCGCGTCTATGTTCGTGCTGTCGGTCCGGATCGCGAGCACCCGGTCGCCGCGGGCGAACACCAAGGCGCAACTGGACATCCCGGCCGCCCGGAACCGGCGGCAGAACCCGATCTGCGGGTCGGCGACGCTGGAGACCGAGAACCGCTGCGGCACCCCGGGTTCAGCCGCGTCGCCGCATATCAGTGCCGCATCGACAGTCGAGAGGACCCGCTCGCCGGAATAGCCGTCGTAGGCCGCCACCAGCTGCCAGACGAGCAATTCCCCGGTTCGGGCGGTCGCCTGCGCATCATTGGGAAAAGCGCGCTCCCAAGGTCGTTCGCCCTCGCACTGCGGCGCGAGGACCAGCGGGTTGATCCACTCGGCGGCAAAGGAGGCAGGAGCCTGTCGCTGCTCGGCTCCCACGTCGCTCAACTGCTTCTCAGTCGGCAAATACTTGCTGAGATCCTTGGACGCGGAGGAAGGCGTCGAAGTCTCGCCCGCGCAACCCACGATCAGCGCGAGCCCGGCCACGGCCCCCAAGATCCCCCTCCGCATGCCGGGAAGATCGCCAGGCCCGGACCCAGCGTTACCTCAGTCCTGGTCGAACGCCGCGGCGAACGCCGGAACCAGCCGCTTCAGTTCGGCCTGCTGCGCCGCCATGCTCGCTTGGCCAGGTTGGCGGTCGGTGGTCGTGACGGCGAGAACGCGATTGCCGTGCGCGAGGACCAGGACGCAGCTGGCCATCCGGGCCTCCGCGAACTGCCCGCAGAACCCGAGTTGCGGATCACCGGTGCCGGGCACCGAGAACCGGGTCTTCACCGTGAGCTCGGCGTCCTCGGGCAGCCCTTTGCCGTGCGAGGAGAACCGGCTGACGAACGCGAGATCGTGGTCTCCGGACACCGTTTTCCCGCAGCCGAGCGCCTTGCCCAGGCCTGAGAGGACCTGCGAGCCGGTATAGCCCGCGTACTCGGCGAGCCGTTGCCGGATCCACAGCGTGTCCTTTGTGGAGTACGCCTGCGCGCCGTTCCGCACGGCGGCGTCCCAGGGCTGGTCGACGCCGCACGCCCGCACGATGCGCAGCGGGGTGTTCGGGCCGACGACGTACGGCAGCCGATCCCGTCCCACGGCGAGACCGGCCTTCGTCAACTCGTCCCCGCTCGGCAGGTACTTCGTGAGGTCACCCGAGACCGGCGGCGGCGCGGAGCTCGACGGCGGCGCGGAACTCTGTTTCGGAGCGGCCGCCGGAGCCTCGGCCGAACAGCCCGCGACCAGCAGGACAAGACCGGTCACCACAAGCGCGATACGCATGATCCTCCCCATTTCGGGAGAAAGATCGCCACGCCCGGACCGCGCGTTACGAACCCGCCCAACCCCGCCAGGTCTGAACCTCGGTCACGACCACCGCGTGCTCCGGCGGCCGCTCCGCGTACTGCGGGTACTTCTCCGTCAACCAACCGGCATACGAAGCCCGCGAAGCATCCGCGACCACCCGCGCAACGCCGTCCGCCCGGGCCCACCACAACCGCGACCAGTCTTCGTCGTACTCGTCGGCCAGGAACGACACCGCCGGGTTCTCCGCGATGTTCGCCAGCCGCCGCAACGACGTCGTGGTCTTCGGCTTGTGGTCGACTGCGAAGACGACCGTGTCGTCGCGCACCGCGAACGTCACCGGCACCAGATGCGGGACCCCGCGACCGTCCACTGTGGCGAGCCGGGCCACCCGCGCCGCCGCGAACCGGGCCCGGGTTTCCACAGTGGACAGTCGCATGCGGCTCAGTCCAGTGCGGGGGAGTCGAGGGTGACGGTGCCCAGTTCGGTGTCGAGCGAGGCCGAGACGCCGAGCGGCAGCGTCGGCGACCCCGCGACGTGCCCGAAGCCGAACCCGCTCAGCACCGGAACCCCGAGCGGCGACAGCCGTTCCGCCAGCAGTTCCCGGACCTCCGCCGGGTCGCCGCACGCGGCCCACGAACCCAGCACGATCCCGCGCACCCCGTCGAACCAGCCGGAACGCAGCAGCTGCGTCACCATCCGGTCGATCCGGTACGGGCTCTCGGTCACGTCCTCCAGCAGCACGATCCCGCCGCGCGCGGACCCCTGCTCCGCCGTCCCGACCCCGGACGCCAGCAGCGACAGGTTTCCGCCCACCAGCACGCCCAGCGCGCGTCCGGACACGACCACGTCCGGGTCCCGCGCCCGCAGCACCCGCGCGTGATCCGGTTCGAACAACGTCCGCCGCAAGTGCTCCGACGCCGCTTCGTCGAACAGGACGCTCGCTGGCATCGGCGAAAGGAGCGTCGCAAGGTCCAGATGGGTGTGCACGGCCCGGTGCAACGCGGTCACATCGCTCGACCCGGCCAGCACCTTCGGCCCGGCAGCCCGCAGCGCCGCCCAGTCCACCAGATCGATCATCCGCTGCGTCCCGTAGCCGCCGCGCGCCGCGAGGACGCACCGGACCTCCGGGTCCAGCCACGCTTCGGTGAACTCCGCCGCCCGCGCCTGGTCCGGCGCGGACAGATAGGACTCGCCGGAAGCCCGCACCCCGACGCCGATCCGCACCTTCACGCCCCACTCGCGCAGCACCGGCAACGCGGCGTCCAGCAGGTCCTGCGGCACCGGCCCGGACGGCGCGACGAGCGCGACGGTGTCCCCGGCGGAGAGTCTGGCGGGCCTCATCGGGACAGCTCCAGCCGCGGCACGTCCGGCGTCTCGAAGCCGAACACCTGGCCGTAGAAGGAAAGTTCGGCCTCCAGCGCGGCGACGATCGTCTCGGCCTTCCGGAAACCGTGCTGCTCGCCCTCGAACCGCAGGTACGCGTGCGGGATCCCGCTGCCGTCGATCTCGGAAACGAACCGGTCCGCCTGGTCCGGCGGGCAGATCTCGTCCTCCAGGCCCTGCAGGAACAGCACCGGCCCGGCCAGCGAGCCCACGTGCGTCATCGGCGAGCGCTCCCGGTACCGCTGCGCGGTTTCCGGATACGGGCCGACCATGCTGACCAGGTACTGCGACTCGAAGTCGTGCGTTTCGCCGCCCTCGCCGGTCCAGCCGGCGAAGTCGAGGATCGGGAACTTCACCGTCGCCGCCGCGTAGGTGCGGGTCATCGTGATCGACGCGGCCGAGGTGAACCCGCCCGCGCTGCCGCCGCGGACGCCCAGCCGGGCCCGGTCGGCGATCCCTTCGGCGACCAGCGCTTCGGCGACCGCCGCGCAGTCGCGCACGTCCACCACGCCCCACTGCTCCCGCAGCCGCTCGCGGAACGCGCGCCCGTACCCGGTGGAGCCGCCATAGTTCACCGCGACGACGCCGATGCCGCGGCTGGTGAAGTACGCGAAATCCAGGTCGAGCGATTCGTCGCTGTGCCCGGTCGGCCCGCCGTGCACGTGGACCACGTACGGCGGCAGTTCGCCTTCCGGCGCGACGAAGTCCGGGTTCGTCGGCGGGAACACGTAGGCCGGGATGTCCGCGCCGTCCGGCCCGGTGAACACCCGCTCCCGCGGCACCGGCAGGTACTCCGCGGGCGGCAGCGAGGCCGGCTGCGGCGTGAGCGCGCGCCACTTCCCGGTGTCCGGGTCCAGCACCACGACCGCGCTCTCGTGCCGGGGCCCGCCCGCGATGCCGGCGATCCCGTCCGCCGTCGCGACCAGCCCGACCGACGACCACACGGTCAGCTCCGTGTCGACGCGCGTGACCGAACCGTCGCTCTCGTCGAGAATCGCCGGCTTGCCGGAGTCGAGGACCGCGTGCTTGCCGCCGCCCAGCGGGGCGAACCAGCTGGTGCCGAGCTTCCACATCGGCCCGCCCAGCTCGCGCTCCGCCGGCGCGAGATTGACCGTCGCGCCGTCGAGCCCGACGCGGTGCAGGTTCCACCAGCCGTCCGGGTCGGCGAGCACGAGCAGCTGGTCCGCGGTCTCCCACGCGACCTGGCACACCGCGACGTCCGGCCCGCCCGCCAGCACGCGCGCGTCCCCGAAGGAACCGTCGGCGGCCACCGGCGCGACGAACAGCTCGGTCCCGTCCCACGGCATCGCCGGGTGGTCCCACGCGAGCCACGCGGCGTGCGCGCCGTCCGGAGACAGCTGCGGCGCGGTGAAGAACCGGTGCCCTTCGACCAGCACCCGTTCGGCGGAGCCGTCCAGCGGGATCGCGACCAGCTCGCGGGAGATGTCGGTGCGCCGCGGCCCGGTGCTGCGCTCGCGGACCGCCCACACCTCGCCCGCGCGGCCGGGCCGGAGGTCGCCGTACCGGACGCCCTGCGGTGCGGCCGGTTCCGGGGTCAGCGGGGTGACTTCGCCGCCTGTGCAGGTCTTGAGCGCGTACACCCGCTGATCGGCCCAATGCGTGAACACCACGACGCCGTCGACCGCGAGCCACGGCCGTCCGCCGTACTCGTGCACCCGGTTGCGGACGTTCCACGGCGCGGGCAGCACGTCCTCGACGCCGCCGTCGGGAAGCGCGCGCACGAGAGCGACGCGGCCGCCTTCGGCAGGCCGCGCCTCCGCCCACCAGAGCGCGCCGTCGACCGCGGCGAGCCATTGCGCGCCGCCGCCGGCGGCAGCGGCGTCGGCCGCGGTGACGGGAGAGGTCCAGGTTCCATGAGGAGAGATGCGAGGCACCCGGAAAGCGTAACGAGGATCCGCTGCGTGTCCGGATCCGCACGCACCGCGCAGGTTTCGCGCGCGAACTCCCCTCAACCCGGGGCGGCGGATGCCGATCATGCGCGCGTGGCCTAGGGTCGAAGACGTTATGTCACGCGTAATCCACGTCTTCCGCAAGCCCGACCGGTTCGTGGCCGGCACGGTCGGCGAGCCCGGCGACCGCACCTTCTACCTCCAGGCGACGGAGGACGTGCGGACGATCAGCGTCACGATCGAAAAACAGCAGGTCGTCGTCCTCGCGGAGCGGCTCGGCTCGCTCCTGGAGGAGGTCGCCAGCCGGTTCGGCGCCGACGTGCCCGCACAGGCCCCCGACGACGAGGTCGACGTGGACCCGCTCGCGGTGCCCGTCGAGGAGGAGTTCCGGGTCGGCACGATGGGGCTCGGCTGGGACGCCGACTCCGGCGCGGTCGTCGTGGAACTGCTCGCGATCACCGAGGGCGAAATCGACGAGACGGTCGTGCTCGACGACACCGAGGAGGGCCCGGACGCGGTCCGCGTGTTCCTCACCCCGGTCGCCGCCCGCGCCTTCGCCGAACGCGCCGACCGCGTCGTCAACGCCGGCCGCAAGCCGTGCCCGCTGTGCGGCGAACCGCTCGACCCGGCCGGGCACATCTGCCCGCGCCAGAACGGGTACCGGCGCGACGTCGACGTGACCGAGGACTGAGGGCGCCCGTGGCGAGCACCGCGCCGGGGCCTGCCGACCCCGCGGCCCGCGATTTCGTCTCCCGCGGCCGCATCGACGTCGAGGGCAGGCTGGTCGACGCCTCCAACGTCACGCTCTTCTGCGCGATCGAACTCGACGGCGTCACCGGCCGCGTCGTGTACAAGCCGGTGTCGGGGGAGCGCCCGCTGTGGGACTTCCCGGACGGCACCCTCGCCGGCCGCGAGGTCGCGACCGCGATGATCTCCGACGCCTGCGGCCTCGGCGCGATCCCGCCGACCGTGCTGCGCGACGGCCCGTTCGGGCCCGGCATGGTGCAGCTGTGGGTCGAGACCGACGAGGACAGCGACGTCGTCGACGTCTGCGCGCCCGACGACGTCCCCGAAGGCTGGCGCACCGTGCTGCACGCGCACGACCGGCTCGGCGAACCGGCGGTCCTCGCCCACGCCGACCACCCGGACCTGCGCGAACTCGCGGTCCTCGACATCGTCGTCAACAACACCGACCGCAAGGGCGGCCACCTGCTCGCCGCGACCGACGGCCACGTCTACGGCGTCGACCACGGCATCTGCCTGCACACCGATCCGAAGCTGCGCACCGTGCTGTGGGGCTGGATCGGCGAGGACCTGCCCGAGGACGCGGTCGAGAAACTGCGGAAACTCCGCGCGGACCTCGACGGCCGCCTCGGCGCGGAACTCGGCGAGCACCTGACCGCCTTCGAGATCCGGGCGCTTTCGCAGCGCACCGACTATCTGCTCGCCGAGGCGGTGTTCCCCGAGCCCGGCGACGACTGGCGCGCGATCCCCTGGCCGCTGTTCTGATGGCGGAACTGATGGACAACGCTCTGATGGACGCTGCCGCGCGCGCCCGCCTCGTCAACCGCTTCGGCCCGGCCGCGCAAGCGTGGTGCGACGCGCTGCCCGCGCTGGTCGAAAGGCTCTGCCGCCAGTGGGGCCTCACCGTGTCCGAAGCCCGGCCCGGCAACACCGGCCGCACCCTGCTCTGCCGCGACGGCGAGGGCGTGCTGAAGGTGCTCAAGCTCTGCCCGGACCGCGCGATCGCGACCGCGGAGGCCACCGCGCTGGGCTCGTGGGCCGGGCTGGCGCGGGTCGTGCAGATCCTCGACGCCGACCTCGACCACGGAGCCGTGCTGCTCGAAGGGCTCGAACCCGGAGACACGTTCACCGAGCGCGGCGCGGACGTCCCGTGGGACCAGATCGGCGAACTCCTCGCCGACGTCCACGGTGTCCCGGCCGCCGGGCCGTTCCCGACCCAGCTCGAACGCGTCCGGTTCATGTTCGGCCTCGCCGAGCAGCGCCTGGCCGGATCCCCGGCCGAAGCGCACCTTCCGCTGGAATCGCTGCGCACTGGCCTGGCCCGCTCCGAGAAACTGGCCGCCAGCGGCCCGATCGCGCTCGTGCACGGCGACCTGCATCCCGGCAACGTCCTGGACGCCGGACCGGCGCGGGGCGCGGTCGCGATCGACCCGCGCCCGTGCGTCGGAGACCCGGCCTTCGACGCGGTCGACTGGGCGGTGCTGCCGATGGCCGACGGCGCGGCCGTGGAGGACGGGATTGCCAAACTCCCGCACCTCGACGGCGACCGGGTGCGCGCGTGGTGCGTCGCGCTCGCCCCATTGGTGGCGCTGGGCCCGCTCCGCCGCGGCGGGCCGACGCCGTTCACGGACGCCGTGCTGCGGATGGCCGGCTGAGCTGGTCCGGGACCAATGCCAGGAGCTCAAGGCCGCACAGCGGGCGAGGCTAGGTGTCCGTGAGGGGAGTCCTGAGGGACTCAGATTCCCTCAGGACTCCCTTCACGGACCTGGCATTGCCGGTCAGGGCGCGTCGAGCCTCCGGGGCTAGCCCCGAGCGATCTCAGCGGTGTGCGCGGGGGCGTAGCGCTCGCCCGTCACCTGGTCGCTCAGCGGATCCAGCGCGGCCAGCGCCTCGGCGTCCAGGGTGAGCTCCAGCGCGGCTGCGTTCTGCTCCAGCCGGGCCGGGCTGCGGGTGCCCGGAATCGCCGCCACCGCCACGCCGAGCCGCTCGGCCTGGGCGTACACCCACGCCAGCGCCACCTGGGCCGGGGTGGCGCCCAGCCGGTCGGCCACCTCGCGCACGGTCCGCGCGATCTTCTCGTTGGCTTCGCCCGCCTCCCCGGCGAACCGGGGGTTGCTGCGCCGGAAGTCCTTCTCGCCCAACGCGGAGCGGTCCAGGGCGCCGGTCAGGAACCCGCGCCCCAGCGGCGAGTACGGCACCAGCCCGACTCCCAGTTCGGCCATCACCGGGGTGACGGCCTCGACGTCGCGGGTCCACAGCGAATATTCGCTCTGCACTGCGGCGATCGGGTGCACCGCGTGCGCCCGGCGCAGCAGCTCGCCGTCGACCTCGGACAGGCCCAGCTGGCGGACCTTGCCCGCCTGGACCAGTTCGGCCATCGCCCCGACGGTCTCCTCGATCTCCACGTCCTGCGGCGGGCGGTGGGCGTAGTACAGGTCGATCACGTCGACGCCCAGCCGCAGCAGCGAGGCGTCGCAGGAGCGCAGCACGTAGTCCCGGGCACCGCGGATACGGCGCGCCGCGTCGCCGCCGCTGCGGTCGAGGCCGAACTTAGTGGCCAGCTGCACCTGGTCGCGGCGGCCGTGGACGGCCCGGCCCACCAGCACCTCGTTGTGCCCGGCCCCGTAGGCGTCGGCGGTGTCCAGGAACGTGACGCCCAGCTCCACAGCCCGGTCGATGGTGGCGAGGCCGCCGTCCCAGTCGGCGGCGCCGTAGCTCTCGCTCATCCCCATGCACCCCAGACCCATCGCGCTGACAGCGAGACCGGGCGAGCCGAGCGTGGTTCGGGTGATCATGCGCGGATACTCCTCTTGCCCGGCGGACCGGGCGGTAACTCAACGGATGACGAACTCCGCCGACGCTAGGAGCTGGAGCGCGCTCCACGTCAAGCCGGAGGACCGGCCCCGGCGTGGCGGCGGAGTTCGTCATCCGTTGAGTTACCGCCCGGTCCGCCGGGCAAGAGGAG